>CAXHNU010000001.1:0-6409 GCA_964017555.1 uncultured Butyricicoccus sp.
TATAAGTGGGTGATGCAAATGGAACTGATTGATAGGGAGGAACTGTACCATAAGCTGGATAGCATTGGCGGCTGTGGTGCAGACAAAAGCAGCTGGGCAGATGGTTGGGACAAGGCAATTACAGAAGCAATTCGACTACTGGAAGCTGCACCTGTTGTTAAAGTCGATGATTGTAAAAATTACAGTCAATACAAAGCAATTGAAGGGAGGTGAGTTAGATGAACCTGGGTAATGTTATCGTGGCAGTTGGGATGTTACTGAGCGAAATCATTGACGAGGATGATGATTAGCATCAACGTAAAATAGAGGGGAGGTTCTGCCTTCCCTCTATTTTTTACATGGAATATGCAGAGATAAAATGGAGTTTTATTCTAAAATATTTTCCAGTGTATTTGAAGCAATATTGGATATTTCAGATCAAAAACTGATCCTAATGAAACTCTGTTAAGTTTATTTCTTTGAATGATGAAGGATCTTGAAAACAAGTAAGACCACATTTTACCGGCATATCGATTTGCAAGATAGTTTATAATAACTCTCAAAATTATTATTGAATATAAATTTAATGTGCAAATGGTAACCTGTAATCAGTACGGAAGATAAAATAATATTCCTTTATTTCAACGGGGTAATCGGGGTATTCCCCTTTCTCCCCACGTGTTTTTGAGGATTATATTTTTCGTTTGGATATGATGAAGGGCTGTCAATATGGAAATAGTTTCGTATCTAGCACGGTGTATGCAAGCTGTGATATTGTTTCTTGCGCTTTTTCAAAAACTCTTGCACGTAGTTCATATTCAACAATTGCCAATAGGGTATCATTAATATTGTAAGACCTTCCAGAAAGCTGATAGGAAGAATAACGCAGAATCTGCTGCTTCAGTCCATGGCTTTTTACAATTTCGTTAAGATAATTCACAATTTCTGTTTGTGGAATTGGATACAGCAAAAATTTCCGATACCCTTCCACGTACTCTGGATGTTCGGTTAAAATTCGCCGTATAATGCGGCAGATGCGCTGCATAGCGGGCAAGTGCATATCTTGCAAAAGTACAGTTGTGAGTTCTTCAAATGCTGAATAAAATGGGTCTTGCGACTCTCGCTCGTATACATTTGGTGTCGTTGGTGTCAAAAACCGTGGACGGTTAGGAAAACAATTTTGAATATGAAAGCGCAATTCACCTTCCAAATCCCCGACTGGTTTGGTGAAGTTGAACTGATAGCGCATGATCTCATATAAAGATTCATCTTCCACAGATTCCTCTGTCAGTTCAGGATCACCTTTTTCAGAATAAACTTTGCTATGAGGGATTTTATACGTATCATTGCTGTCGCTATGGTGATGCAAATACCCATAACCTGTTGTTAAAAAGAATAAAAAATCGTTTAATTTTTGTACAGAGTGTGCGAAAGGACATTGATGCTTTTGTGCCTGCATCTGATGCAAAGGACAAGCGCTAATATCAATTCTGGAAGCAACCTCTTTATTCGTATGGGGGATTCGCGCACATTCTTCACGGTTTGATCTTCCCAACAAGCAAATTACATGGTCTGTGTCAAACATCCTGCGTAGCCTACTATATAATACAAGGTTCACGCCAGCACGCCGTCCAGTCATAGAGGTCATACTGGACACTTTTGCCCTTCGTGTTGCCACGCTGATTTTATGCACCAATTTGGGCTTCGTGTTTCCCAAAACTACTTTGGTATTCTCAACAAATGCCTGATATAAAAGTATCGGTGTCAGGTAGTTCCAGTTTCCATTTTCGTAGCAGACAGCAAGTAATTTGCGAATTGCTTTGGCGTATGGCTTTTCCTCCATCGGGAATTTAGGAAGCGTTAAAATAGGCAAATACTCTTTCTTTCGCACCATATGTAACAGTGAACGGACGTAAGTTTCAAATAACCGAACAAGGCTGCTTACGCTTTTTTCTGCTTCTGCTGGCAATTCCAATGTTGTTGTCAGCAGCTTATTTGCAAGGCTATTCAGCTGATTTAGGCATCTGTCGCTGGCACGCAATTCATCCTGCCGCTGCTGTATTATGGTGACAAATTGTTGGTAATTTTTCTCTGTTTCTTCCCAAAATGTCTTGTGAATCGTTGTTGGTATCCATTCTTGTTCGCAAACTGCAACAATGCGGCTGCGATTTTCCAAAATCAGTTCATATGGCGCAAATAATCGCGTTATGGTATTAATATCAACAGAAACATCATCAACTTTTTGCTGGAAAAGTTCTTTTAATTGATCTGCTCTAATAATGGTTTTTGGTTCACAGGAAAGATAATTGTCAAAACACTTTTTCGGCAATTTTGATGTACTTCTTATCAACTTTCTCGACCCAGTTTAGCCGCATTTTTCCCTCTTGCAGCAGTTTTGCAGGACTTTTCTTCGTTTCTTCCCAGATCCCGTCCTCCAGCAAAGATTCCAAGTTCGGCGCAGCATCTAAACCATTCCCGCCCTGCAAATCTCCAAGTTCGCGGTATTGCGCGAAATAAAAACTGCGATCTGCTAAAAAACGGAGCAATAACTCTGGTGAACAATTATTTTGCGCACAAAGCAAATCGGCAAAATGCAGTTTGGAAAAGTAAACAGTGAAGTCATCATTACCAAATAGGTCACGAAACATTTGTAATTGAGCATAGAGATGCTTTGTATCTGTGGTATTTAGCCTATCACATGGGAAATCCGGGTTCATTTGACCTAATGAGCGATTGGCTGCAGACAACCTGATCACGCCATCATCGGGCAGGATGCCGCATTCCTTGAGAGCCGCTTTATATTTTTTTAGAAATTCATAGTTCATGCTTTCGCCTCCTGCTTCGATTATAAACAAATTGAATATAAATTTCAATCTTTTTAAATCTCGATAAAAAGAATATTTTACTCGAAAACATTATATTTCGTCATTTTCCATTGCGAGTATAATAAAATCAGAAGGAATAACCACCGACCCAACAGGAGGCAAAAATGGAACTAGAAAATATTAGCGATCCGTCAAAACACGAAGGGACAACAACAGAAAAACCAAAGGACGACACGAACCGGAAGCTTGCGAAAGAGCGAAAAAAACGCAAGCGCGCCGAGCGATATGTTAAGCATTTGCGCCACAAGAACAAGCATTTCAAAAGAGAAAATGCAAAATTAAGGGCGAAATCGAAACAAATACAGAGTGAATTGGAAAGGCTGAAAAGCAACTGCATTGAAGAACGGCGCGATTCAGATGGATATCTGATGCTAGACTTCGAAAAAGGGAAAGGTGATAATTTATGATAATAAAAGGCAGAAATGGTCTAATGGAAGATGGAACTGTAATCTGCAATTTTATTCCTAACATTGTAGGAATTTATGAACCTGCCAGCGGTGAAGGAACTGTTGTTGTAGCGCTCGAAATGCAACAGGAAAATTTTTCTGTTCCACTACAGTGCAACATTAAAGAACTGGATAAAATAGAATTTTCATCTATATCACCACGTTTCTTGTGTCAGGATGAAAATGGGAAGTCAACTAAAAAAGTTGTTACTGCATACATAAAAAAGCAAATTGCGGAGTATATGGTGCAACATCAATCAAGAGTACTATTTGACCGATTTGGGTGGGAAATCTTGCCTGATGGGAATCATGTATATATCGCTGGCGACCGGGTTATTGGGAAAATAGAAAATATCCCCTATTTGATTGCGCCGACAATTTCAGCAGTCACCCTACCGGATTTGCCAGATCAGAACGATATTTTAATTATAAAAAATTACATGAATACTCTGGAACGCGCGCCAAATGTGCTAATTCCGCTGTCAGCGCACCTGCTTCGTTCGCTTTTGTCCTCTATTTTTGCCTTGTGCGGATATTTTATCCACCACGTTCTATATATTTTATCCAGGCAGGGAATGGGGAAAACGACGGCTGCCAAAAATTTCTGTTTGCCATTTTGTTGCACAAATGCTCAAAATGATGCCGCATTTTTTGTGCGTGCATTAGGCAGCAAAGCTGCTGTCCGCGATGCTTTGACTGAACCACGCGATCTTGTAGTTTTGCTGGATGACATCTGTACGAGTTCGGACTCGCAAACGCAAAGAGAGGCTAAATCATTGGCGGGATACGTAATTCGCTTTGCTGCTGACAACACACCAGTTGAGCGTAAAGTTGGCAATAAAAATATTTCGTGTCGCTGTCAGTGCGGTGTCATTATTACAGGTGAATTTCCAATAAATACTGCAAGCGATATCACGCGCTGCGCCATGGTGCAGATTATAGAACAAATGACAGGTGGTCAAGTAAACGACCACCTGACCACCGCAGCAGCAATATCAAGATTTTTACAGCATTGTGCCATTAACTACGACAATATTGTTGCTGAAATCAAGGAATCTTTTGTAAAATTTGATCCCAATGCAGTGGAGGACTCAAGTCCGCGGCAACAACAGATATTGGCAGAATTATCATTTTCATTTCGCTTATTTTTGCGTTTTGCCGAACAAATAGGTGCGTTGACCGAAGCACAAAAGGCAGAGTGGGAAGCGAAACTTCAAAGCGCATTGGAAGCATCATTGCAGGTGAATAACCGACTTTTGCGCAATTTCAACATGCAAAATGTGACTAATATCGCCGAATTGATTGTAGCTGGCATTAAGTCCGGCGGACTGAAACTTGCAGATGATTTGGATGAATTTCACAACTGCCCCAAGCAATATGATGGATTCAAAAAGAAAGGATTTCGTTGTATTAAACTGGAATCGATCGCTTGTTATTTGACAGATTTGACCGGAAGGCATTGGACTAAGAACCAAGTAGGGCAGAAATTGCGAGAATGCGGACTGGTTGAACCAGGAAAAGAGGGACACACTGCAAGTTGTAAATATCCGGGTGTCCCACGCACAGTGCCATTGCACTGGAAAACATTGAAAAAGCAGGCTGGAATGATGGAAAAACCGTAAAGTAACTATTTGGAAAATATATATTATAATTAGGAGGATATGGATATGCGTGATGTTAATAGTATCCCAAAAACATATGAACGTTTGAAGGAAGAGGGATATGCAATTTCCCTTTGCACGCTTCGGCGCTGGGTGAAGCAGGGTATTTTGCCAGCAGCATTTGCAGGGCAAAAGGCACTGATTTACTACCCAAACCTGCTTAAGATCCTGCATGAAGGAACAGAGCAACCGGACACTATGAAGTAAAAGTAAACAATCTGTAAGTTGGGAGCCTGCATACGTAGTGATGCAGGTTCCTGCTTTCAACGACTTAGAGGAGGTCTAAAAATGGCAACAATCAAACGAATGGAAGGAAAACGTGGTATCAGCTATAAAATCACAGTACATCATGGTTATGATAGCGAATATCGGAAAATCCGGCATTACAAGACGTGGAAAGTGCCGGATGGTTGGTCCGAAAAGCGTGCAAAAAAGGAAGCTGAAAAAATAGCGTTGACATTCGAGCAGGAAGTGCAAAGCGGTTTTCAATTAGACAACAAGCAAACTTTCTCTGAATATGCAAATTATGTGATTGATCTAAAGGAGCGCACAGGTACAAAACATACGACCGTTCGCTTTTATCGCTACCTGATGGAACGTATCACACCAGCAATTGGGCATCTGAAGTTGGCTGATATACGCCCTCAGCACTTGAACGCGTTTTACAAAACGCTGATGGAAAAGGGTATTCGTACCAGTGCTAAACGTACACATACCAAAATTAACCTTGGTGATTATCTAACGGAGCATCAGATCACGCGCGAAAAGTTAGCAGAACAGGCGGGTATTTCACATACGACCGTAACCTCAGCCTGCCGCGGGCAACAGATTCAATTTGATAAAGCGGACAAAATTGCAGCAGCTTTGGGCGAAAAAACTGATGATTTGTTTGTACTTGAGGAAAATATCACGCCATTATCGAATAAAACTGTGAAAGAATACCATCGGTTTATTCGTGTCGTCCTTGCTCAAGCAGAGAAGGAGATGCTGGTATCATTCAATGCGGCAGCCAAAGCGCAGCCGCCTAAAGTAAAAAAGGCAAAGGTCAACTATTTTCAGCCTGATGAAATTGCAACTATTTTAGCTGCATTGGAAGATGAGCCGTTGAAATGGCGCGCCATCACACATCTGCTCATTGTTACAGGCTGCAGGCGTGGCGAAATCATGGGATTAAAGTGGGAAAAAGTTGATTGGGAGCATCGAAAAATTAAGATTGACACAAATTTATTATATACTAAAGAACAAGGCATTTATGAGGACACGACCAAGACTGAAAATATCCGATACATAACCTTGCCTGAAGAAACCATGCAGCTTTTGCGACAATTCCAAATTGAACAGCAGAAACTCCGTCTTATAAACGGTGACCGTTGGCAGGATACAGGGTTTATATTCACGCAGGATGACGGGAAGCCTATGTTTCCGGGCAGCATTGGTG
>CAXHNU010000001.1:6419-17687 GCA_964017555.1 uncultured Butyricicoccus sp.
CGGTGACCGTTGGCAGGATACAGGGTTTATATTCACGCAGGATGACGGGAAGCCTATGTTTCCGGGCAGCATTGGTGCATGGCTGAACGGTTTTAGTAAGCGCCATGGATTACCACACATTAACCCACACGCATTCAGACATACAGTTGCGTCAGTTCTCATTGCTAACGGACTGGACATCGTAACAGTATCCAAACAGCTGGGTCACACTAAAGTAAGTACGACTGATGACTACTATGCACATATCATCGAGGAAGAAAAAGCAAAGGCAAGTGAGTGCATTGCGGATGTCATGCTGCGCCGCAAAAAAGCTTAGAGCAGCCTAAAAGTCGTTTGAGGATAAAAGCCAGTCATGTCAAGTGGCTGGCTTTTATGCTGTTATAGACCGATGGACGCCAAATGGACGCTAAAATGCTTTTCAAGCACTTATTAGGCAATGAAAAAACGATAATTTATATATCTATAACAATCCTTATACGAACCCGACAGTATTTATAAATGTTGCAAAACAAGGCTTAAATCGATGTTTAAAAGCATTTATACGATTAAAAAATATAAAAAAGAGCAGATACCTTTTGGTATCTGCTCTTGGTACGCCAGAAGGGATTCGAACCCCCGACCTTTTGGTTCGTAGTGCCCCTGTGAACCCTAAATATGAAATATTTTATTTCACTTCATTCATAAACACAGCACAAACGGAGAAAAAAACTCTTTTTTACAACACATATGCAAGTGATGATATCCATACATTGCACCAAATAAACACCTGAAAAACACCGCGCTTATTTCTGACTTTATGCGGCTAAAAATAAACAAATTCTCTTAAACTGCCATATATTTTGTATTTTGGGCGTTAATTTGTGTTTTTATGGCAGCGAGAACCTATATTTTTTCATCAAATCACAAAATCTCGACAGGGAGGTACCCTTTGCCGAGTCTGGACGCTGGCATTAAAATTCATTTTTTTCTGATGGGGGGTATCTGCAAGTTTTCTGATTCAATGCTGCAAAAAACACAGCAGGACACATCACATCAAATGATATGCCCTGCTGCATTTATTCTTTTGCTGGTGTGTCCTGGCTGACTTCCTGATAATAAATGGCTTGCTTTTTGTTGTCCAATACAAAGGCATCATAACAGATACGCCCTTCCACTAAATCCCCACTGATACCCGGCGGGTTCTTATGTACTGTGAATTCCTCCAGCTTGACTGGTGCAACTGTGGCGCATGGATGCACCATCAGGAAGCCAAACTGTTCCGGCAAACGGTTTGCGGGAACCTTGACCACAATACAGCCATCCAGATACCCTAATACACCCTTTAACCGCAAATCATTGCCGATATCGGTTTCCATTGCAATATCTGCACACTTTTTCATCAGTGCATAAACCGCAGGTGTTACAACGATAGCCCGTCCATGTTCTGGGGCTTCGGCATTGTCCAGTGCTTCGGATGCTTTCAGGATTTCAGTGTAAATGTTAGATTCAGTCAAGGTAATCACCGCAGGTTTTGTACCTGCGCCTGCACAGATTTTCCCGAAAGTATATGTATCTATTTCCGGAATAATCTTTTCCCTTGTCTGCCGTGCCAATGCTGCCGCGCTGCAAAGCTGCTGCATGGTTTCATCTTCATCCAGCATATCAATAGCAAAAGTGAAGGAACGGTCACGCGCAAGCGTCATTTCCTGCGTGGTTGCGTCCAGCGCAGTCAATGCGCCATAGCGCGACCAATTCGCAGTACCTGTGCCATCGCGGTCATAGTCATTCATATTTGCAGTGGTAATTTTGTAAATTTTAATGCTATGTGCCCCGGTCCAGTCAAAATCATGATTGGTCACAAGGCTTATTTTACTTTCCGCTGCAAACTGTTCATCGGTATACGGCGCAAATTTCGTTGCAAGTGCAATACCCATGGCTTATTTCCCCCTTCCAAAACTGAATACTTCCCGGAATAAATTGTCCGGTTTAGTTTGTTCTGCCGGTGGGGCTGGTGTTTTCGGCTGCCAGTCCAATTTCCGCAGGTTGATAACTGTCTGACGGAATACGTCAAAATCACTGGTATCCAGTGCTTCCAGCAAGCCCATATCATAGTCCCATTCTTTCAGCCATTCATAACATTTTATCTTGTTTTCGCGGGCTGCAATGTCAGCAGTAAGGGCTTCTTTCTGCCGCTTCAAACGGTCTGAAATAATCGTGTTCACTTCTTCTTGTGTGAACAGTTTGCCGTCCTCTGCGGTCACAGGTTCAAAGATGATTTCCTGTGTGGTTTCATTTTGAATCATATCAAGATTTGTCATTGTATTGATTCCTTTCCCCGGAGTTTAACGCCGTCCGGTAAGGCTAAAATAGAAAAGTGGTATTTTGGCGAACAGTAGTTTTATCTGCACTTTTACACAGGATAATACCACCATATAACCGCCGAAATACCACCTTTACGCAATATATTATATCATAAATCATTTTTCATTGCAAGGGTTTTAGATAAAGTTGATGGAAAATTGACTGTTTTTTGACGGGAAAGTGATGGCTTTTCCTTTTCGCTTTCCATCACACTGATTTATTGATTTTGCTATAGCTTTTCCCTGTGTGCAGCCTGCCAGAAGCCTTGTACTTCCACGGCTTCCGGACAGCCTGCCGCCTGCATGGAACCATAACCGCAGGCAAGCAAACCTGCCTTGTTTGGAACAGATAAATCCGGATAAAGCAAGATAAATCCTTTTAACATTTCACCAGTTGGCTTATCAATCGTGCCATGGCGGAAATCTGCATACACCTGCCGTAAAAGTAAGTATTTCACCCGGTCATCCGTAGACAAATTCACTGGCGGCGGTTTGCCCTGATAAGCGGCTTTTTCATACTGTGTTTGCATTACTCAACCTCCCCCATCATGTGCGTAACAATAAGATATATCCAATTTAATTGCCTGGCATCCATCTTTTCCAGCAAAGCCATGATATCTTTTCGGTAAGTTTCAGTATCTTTTGTAAACATCGTTCAAACCTCCATCGGTAAGTATTGCATTTTCAATGTTGCAACCCTGCCTGATTATAATGATTATAATGAGTAAAACAGGTTTTGCCAGATAAGCATTGCATTTTCAATGTTACAACCATGCCTGATTTAAATGATTATAATGAGTAAAACAAGTTTTGCCATGCTTATCTTGCCAGCGGATTCAAAATAAGGACTTGTGCAGGCCTGCCTTTTTCACCGGTTTTAATGGTATCCAGCCGCAGATAACCGCGTTCTATCAGCATATTCAAACCCTGTTTCATGTCTTTTGCGCTGTTGAACCGATTGCATAGCCGCTGTAATTCACCCTTGTTGATGGACGCGCTGCCAGTTTGTTTAAAGCGTTCCAGAATATATTTTGCATCCGATTCTGCCGGGGATTGCACTTTATCACTGGAAAACTCTGAAAATGCACATACTGCGTGCGTAATAAAATAACGCCCGATTTGAATAGCGCTTTGCATTGTGTTTGCGCTGACAATTGCGTTTCCCGCTTCTTTGCCGCATTTTGCGCAATGTAAAATGCCTGCAATACGCATGGTTGTGCCATGGATTTTGCCTGCCCAACCTTCTAAATTTGCATAATCTGTGCGCAATTTGGGTTCGAGTTCGTCAAAAAAGGCACAGGCAAGGCGGTCAGCATCTTCACTGACTTGTAACGTGATGGTTTCCGCAGGGTTTAGCTGTAAAAGTTCTTCCATCAACACATCATAATCCTGCTTGATTTTAGCAGGGATAGCTTCATGACGGTAAGACCGTCCGCCAATGGCTGACTGCGGCATAGAAAATAAGAATCTTTGTGTAAAGCCACGCCCTGTGAAGCCTTTTTCAGTCAGCAGCGCACGCATGACAATTGGCTGGATGGTCAGCAGCAAAGTTAATACAGGTTTGCGCAAATATTCTGGCGGTCTGCCTTTGCGGTCAACGCGGTATGGTTCACAAGTAAAGGCTTTCAGGAATAAATCCAAATTTATAGAACCGGTATAACGTCCAGCAATGGTATCAAAAATACCGCCCTCGGAGGAAACAACCGCCATGCGTTCCTGGTTTTCTGCCAGCAGGCTTGCAAGGGCTTCGGGCGTGGAATCATCACATAATAATTGCAGGGGCTTTATCGCATTGGCTTCCAGTTCATCAAGTTCCTGCTGTGCGTCATGTACTTCATCCATCGCGGCATTGCCTTTTGCCGCTTTGGTTTTCAGGCATTGCAGTTTGTTTTCAAGCACTTCCTTTTCATTTCGCCAGCGGCTGATTTCGGGCGCGGACTGGATATTGACCTGTTCTTCAAACTTACGGACAGTTTCACTCATAGCGGTTAAAACAGGGCTTTTGCGCTCGCTTGGCGGCGCAATGACAGCGGCATATAAATTGAGTGGTTCTGTCCAGCCGGGGTCATCCGGGCGGGGCTGGATGCGGAATTTCCCTTGCACACACAAGGCGACAATTGCCAGCCCGATAACAGCAGGCATATCCACTGGCACTTGGATGCTTTCGGCAACCGCTAGGGCATATGCCCGCAGTTCGTCCGGCAGGCAGGCGACCGGGAAAACCGGCGGCGGCGTAGTTTCATCCTCGTCAAATGGGTTAAATTCTGCAAAAAGTGCGGTATCCGGGTCATATGTATCCGCAATGGGTTCACCGCGTGCAAGCCGTTCCTGTGCTGCCTGATACTGTTCTTGCAGCTTCATGCCCCGTTTTATCCGGTCTTCGATATCCTCTGATGGAACGCCGTTCATAATGAGAAATGACATCATTTCGCCGCTGGTTGGGTTTGTGTTTTCTGTCAAATAAAATCCCCGCCTTCCTTAGTTGGTTCGTCCCGTGCAAGCCGTGCCTGTGCTGCATGGCACTGTTCTTCCAGCGTCATGCCCCGGCTTACCCGGTCTTGGATTTGCGTTGCTGAAACCCCATTTTTCATCAAAAACGAAATCATTTCACTGACGGTTGTTTTTTTATTTTTCATTATCAATTCCTCGCTTTCTTTATCACCGTTCCGGAATCGGACGGATACCCGGCGCGGAAATATCCCGCTTGCCGCTTGTCCGGTATGTTGGCGCAGGCGGAACAGGATTTGCCTGCCCCTGCAAATAGTCTAACAGGGCATCATAATTGAGCAGCCGCCGTCTGCCAATTTGGATATATGGCACAAGCCCTTGTTTGGCAATCGACCGGATAAAACCCAGCGTGATGGTTGTGCCGGGGTCGTCCTGTTTTAACTGGTTGTATGCGTCCTGCGCAAAGCGCATTCTTGGTGTGTTTGGCATAATTAGTTTTCCTCCTTAATTTTGATATCAATAATTTCATTTGCGCTGCATCCGAAATATTCACATAGCTTGGTGATAACAGCATAAGAAATTGCTTTGCCGCGCCCATAGTATAAATTGGTCAGCGTTGCGCGGGATATGCCAGTTTCCCGCGATACCTCACTAATTTTCTTGCGGTGTGCGCCTAATAAAATGGAAAAACGGTTATCCATATTTTCGGACATTATAAAGCTACTCCTTTCTATTTCGTTCAAATGTCTATGCAATATGTCTTGCATGATATTATAATAACCGCATTTATTTACTTTGTCAAGACTATTGACAGAATTGTTTAGAGTATTGTACAATTTAATTGGAGGTTGATAATTATGATTCTTTGTAACTTGGCTGTGCTTCTGGGACAGCGGAAAATGAAAATATCCAAACTAGCCGCTGACACGGGCATATCCCGTACCACTTTGACCGCTTTGTATTACAATACAGGGCGTGGCGTGCAGTTTGATACAGCAAATGTGCTTTGTATGTACCTGAATATCGGCATGGGTGAATTATTTACAACATTACTCTTTGATTTGACGGTGGAATCTTGCCATTTCATCAATCAGCAAAATACAGTTTATGTGATTCTTGATTGTAAAGTTCAATATAAAGACCGTGTAGAATACCCTACTCTTTCAGGGATTATGAAGCCGTTTCTTGATGAAAAGGGCGTGCTTGTTGGAATTGATGCAACATTTTTTGATAGCCAACCTGAAAATAACGATTCAGAAACTATACTTTTAAACAAAGTATTTCATGGATTACGTAAAAATGAAGATTGGTTTATCAAAGATGCAAAACTGCTAATTGAAAGCAGATTAAGATGTGCTATTCAAGATGAAATTGAAAAAGATGGGGTACCATGGTATTCTAAAATGCCTTCGTATGACGATGCTGATTATAATGATGGATCGAGTCCAGCTTTTTATGAATATGTTTCGGGATATGTTGAATTTGGAAGTCACTTTTCTTTTCCGAAAGAGTTCAAAACAGGAGGGGTGAACCCATGGCAACAATCCTGAAACGCGGTGAAAGCTATAAAATCACGGTTTCCTGTGGTTATGACATCCGGGGCAAACAAATCCGGCGGCACCTGACATGGAAGCCTGAACCCGGCATGACGGAACGCCAAATCCAAAAAGAAGTGCAGCGGCAAATGGTATTGTTTGAAGAAAGCTGCCGCATGGGTAACGTGATGGACGGCAATATTAAACTTGCGGATTTTTCTGACCGTTGGTTTGCTGAATATGCGGAAAAGCAGTTAAAACCCCGTACGCTTGCAACGTATCAGGCATTATTACCCCGTGTGTTGGTTGCTATGGGGCATATCCGGCTGGATAAGCTGAAACCTGCCCACCTAAACGCATTTTATGCGAACCTGGAAGAAGAAGGCGTGCGGCTGGATACCACGTATAAAAGCCGTGTGGATTTTCATACGGTTATTCCAGATACCAAAGCTGCCCTTGCGAAAACGGCAGGCATCGGTATTAGCACGTTGGATGCACTGATGAATGGACGAAACATCAGCCGAACCACAGCAGAAAAGCTGTCCGCAGCATTACAAATCCCCCTTGAGCAGTTATTTGAACCAGTCAGCCGGGGCAAGCTGTCCGGCAAAACACTGCTGCATTATCATCGGTTTTTATCTTCCATGCTGGAAACCGCTGTACAGTGGCAAATGATACCGAATAACCCCTGTAAACGGGTCAAAGCACCACGCGCTGAACGCAAAGAAGCCCGTTATCTGGATGAAAAACAGGCGGCGGAAATGATAGCCCTGCTGGATAAAGAACCGATACAATATCGAACGATTGTTTTATTGTTACTGAATACCGGCTTACGGCGCGGGGAGTTATGCGGTTTAGAATGGAAAGATATTGATTTTGAAAAAGGTGTATTACACGTGCGGCGCAATGCGTTATATCTGCCAGACCGGGGTTTATATGATGATACGCCAAAAACAGCCGGTTCACAGCGTGCAATGAAGCTTCCCGCAAATTGTATCCCTATGTTAAGAGAATATCGGGCATATCAGCAGCAGGAACGGTTAAAACTTGGCGACCAATGGCAAGACCACGACCGGCTTTTTACACGCTGGAATGGGGAGCCGATACATCCGGATACCCTGACAAACTGGTTTCATAAATTCATCGAGAAAAACGACTTGCCACCGGTTACAATCCATTCTTTACGGCATACCAATGCTTCCCTGCTGATTGCTGCCGGGACAGATTTACGAACCGTATCTGCTCGTTTAGGGCATTCACAAACCAGCACCACAGCCAATATTTATGCCCATGCCATACAAAGCGCAGATGCAGCAGCAGCGGATACACTGGAAGATATTTTGCATCCTATCCGAAAAAAAGCATAAAAAAAGAAGGGAATCCCTGATTAAAAAAAACAGGGACTCCCTTTTTCTGTTTTACTCATTAAAATCATTATAATCAGGCATAGTTGCAGATTCAAAAAACACAATGCCTGTCATGGTAAAACCTGTTTTACTCATTAAAATCATTATAATCAGGCAGGGTTGCAACGTTGAAAACTGTATACTTGCCGATAATATCCAACATATGACCTTAAACACCATGAAACATTGTCGTTTCTATTGGATGCAATAATATTTTCATAAAATAAAAATATATCTTATGAACACCTGAAAAACACCAAAGAAAATAGAGAGTATTATAAATGCCTTTTAAAATACAGAAAAGCGGTCAATTCATAAAGAATTAACCGCTTTAGCTGGTACGCCAGAAGGGATTCGAACCCCCGACCTTTTGGTTCGTAGGGGACTTTTCTGGCTAAAACAACGTATAATGATACATGAAATGTTATGGAACCAAGCTGATTTCGCAGGTATAGATGCAATAATGTGATACTTTGCATCGTATGGGATTATATCAGTGGACGCTAAATGGACGCCAAAAGACGCTATTTTATTTCGCACAAAATTGAGATATATCCCAATGAAAATTAAATTCATAAAGCTTTAATATTTAGCTTGCAGACAATAGCCAGGTTTGATAAGATAGAAAAAAGAACAGGAGGTTGATGAATATGGGAATTTATTTAAATCCGGGCAATGAGGGTTTTCGCAAATCATTGCGCTCAGAGATTTATGTAGACAAAACTGGTCTTATCGCTTATACCAATAAGGTTATGGATACCCGTCAGCAATTTATTTGCGTAAGCCGTCCACGTAGGTTTGGTAAGTCTATGGCAGCAGAAATGTTGGCGGCTTACTATAGCCAGGGATGCGCTTCACACGAAATGTTTCAAGGATTAGAGATTGCAAAACATCTATCTTTTGAGGAACATTTGAACCAATATAATGTTCTGTTTTTGAATATTCAGCGGTTTTTAAGTCGCGCTGGGAGTGCAAAAGATGTTCCAGCATATTTGCAAAGTGTGGTGTTAGAAGAATTAAAAGACACATATGGGGAACTGATAAAGACATCCGAAAGCTCCTTATCCTGTGCTTTGGAACGCATCTTTGCCTGTACACAAAAGGGATTTATTTTCATTGTGGATGAATGGGATTGTATTTTTAGAGAAAAACAGGAAGATAAAACTGCACAAACTGTATATTTAGACTTCCTACGCGATTTATTTAAGGATCAACCATATGTAAATCTTGTCTATATGACGGGCATCTTGCCGATTAAAAAATATGGTACTCATTCAGCACTGAATATGTTTCGGGAGTTTTCCATGACAGAACCCGATATACTTGCACCATATGTTGGATTTACAGAACCAGAAGTAAAACAGCTTTGCAAAACTTGGTATAAAGATTTCCAGGAAGCACAGCGATGGTATGATGGATATCGGTTTTATAATAAGTATCATATCTACAATCCTAAATCAGTTGTGGATGCCATGCAAAGTTTGCGATTCGGCAGCTTTTGGACACAAACCGAAACTTATGAGGCTTTGCAAGTTTACATTGATATGAACTACGATGGGCTGAAAGACGCTGTTGTCCAGATGCTTGGTGGTGAAAAGGTTAAAATTAATCCTGCACACTTCACGAATGATATGACTACGTTCAAGACCAAAGATGATGTACTCACCTTGTTAATTCATCTGGGATACTTGGGTTATGATGCTGAAAAACAGCAGGTTTTCATTCCAAATGAAGAAATTCGCGGCGAATTTGTGAATGCAATCGAAGTATCTGATTGGCAGGAAGTGATGCGCTCTATTACTGCGTCAGAAGCTTTGTTGGAAGCAACCCTGAATGGTGATACAGGCACTGTGGCAAAAGGATTAGATGCAGTCCATATGGATACGACATCCATCCTATCGTATAACAATGAAAATGCACTAAGCTGTGTGATTTCATTGGCATATTACAGCGCGAGAAACTACTATTATCTCAAGCGGGAGTTGCCAGCAGGTAAAGGTTTTGCTGATATGGTGTTCACGCCAAGAAGCAACAGTCCGGATAAACCCGCCATGATTGTGGAACTCAAGTGGAATCAGTCTGCGGAGGGTGCAATACAACAAGTCAAAGATAAGCAGTACGTGAAAGCTCTGGAAAATTATTCCGGAACAGTATTCCTTGTAGGCATTAACTATAATAAGGAAACAAAGCAGCACGAATGTTTGATAGAAACAACTGAAGTTAACAAATAAACTGGTCTATAGATGCCATATGGGAGTAATTCCTGTATGGCATTTTTTCTTTTATTGTGTTACTGGAATGCTTTTCTCCTATTCAATAACTGTACATCTTCTTACTCTTCTCCTTACAAATAATTCCCAAACACAACATTCTAAGCACTTTACAGAACATTTAGGGGGTGTATTTTTTTATGAGCAACTAAACAGAAAAATAAACAAATTCTGTGAGGTGTTTTAACATGAGTAAGAAAGTAAGAAAACGTAAAAACAGCTGTATCAAATTATCTCCTGATGGTTTTTCCATTCATACCTTTGAGATATCCCAAAAATTAACTGAATTCGAGTGGAATCATTGCAAAAGTGAACTGTATGATCAACAAAAAGAAACTGGAGAACACTGGATCTATCCTGATAAGAAGTACAAAGACAATTATATCTGTAAGAGATACTCTAATTATGGCATACGTATCCGATTAGAGCATAACAAGTCAGACATTGGTGCGGAAAGTTATTATGTTCGGATGATTATAAATCCCAGGAAACTGATTGATCCTGACAGCAGCTATCTTGGCATTCTTCCTCCTAATGAATCCAGCATTAAACAGTTAGTCAAAGCATTTCAGAAATTGATGATAGGAACATCCTTCACAACAGACTTGTCACATTATTACCTGTCAAGAATTGACTTGTGTACGAACATCCGGTGTGAGGATAAGCGGGTATTCCGAGAACTGGTTCGGTTGCTCCGAAAAACGAATACTCCGAAAAAATATCAACGCAAGTTTTACAAGCATACTGATAAGAAAAAGGCGAATCGTTACAACAAACATTACATCCGGATTGTTTGTGGTTCTCAGGAACTTGTAATTTATGACAAAACCTATCAGCTTACAGAAAATGACTTAGCTGTTTCTTATGAAAAACTGCCAGTAGGTGTATTGCGCGTCGAAGTCCATTATTGGCGAAGCAAGATTAAATCTATTGAAAAGAAATGTGACAGTGATCGTCCAGCTGATATCCTTTGGTTGTTGATGCAAGAAAGTAAGTCACGAATTTGTAAGCTGGTTGCAAAGTGCTATCTTGAGCGAGATTATGTAAGCTATGCAGAAGGAGAATATCAGATTGAGCAATCCAACTTTACAGCAACAACCAAGGAACGAATGTTGTTACTGCTCTCTGAAATGCGCCGTAAGCAAACCATTGATGCGGCATTTGCCTTGATGGAGCGACAAAGATATCGAACCGATGATTTGCTGAAAAAGTTTGAAAAGCTTGGAATAAATCCGATTCCACTGCGACAAGGATATGCTGCTGAACGGAT
>CAXHNU010000001.1:19051-87275 GCA_964017555.1 uncultured Butyricicoccus sp.
AATCTCAACCGATTGCATGTGCTGTTTGCCAGCGCGAATCTGTATATGCTTGCCAGGGCGGGCGGCTCATTGCGACCCGTTCAGGGTTCTTGCGCCCTTTAGACCGGATGGAGGGTGAGAAATGGGTGTTTTCTCCCCCAATATGGCTCTATACTTAGGTTTTGTATCATGTTTCGATTGCATGTGATTTGAGCGGAGCTTTAATCAGCGGTTCCTTAAAGCCGCAGCAAGGCGAACAAAGATATGTAGAAGCAGGTCCGTAAGCGAACGGACCATAGAAGCGGTTTGTAGGTTGGTTAAACGGTTTAACCAGTTGAAAAAACACTCGATCGGCTGACGGACGGAGCTGGCAAAGGTGGAAAAGGCATCGCCGGAACGAATGGTATCAGACTTGCGCTTTTTGCGAGGAGTAAGCACAAAAATAGCTGATTCATCACGTAGCATATCCGCCCATTCGTTATCAATATAGGCCTTATCGGCATAAAGTTTGCCTGTTGAAAGGATATGATTGTCCCTTAGCAGCTGCTTGGCAGCTGTCAAGTCATGTACGGCTGCACCAGATAGGAACAAGGCGATTGGCGCCGGAAGCTGACCAGGCTTCCGGACGACAAAAGCGTGAAGTTTCACGCCATAATACCATTCTTTGCGAGAAGAATTATAACTTTTTTCACACAATTCACCTGCAACCTTCGCATGCCCGGAGCGTGTTCCTTTTGCCAGAATGATTGGGCAGGAATCAACCATATAGGTTGTATTCCCCCTTTTCGACGATGACGGACAACCATTCTTCTGCCAGGGCTTGAAATGCGGGTGCGAGAAAATTCAGCCGATGCGAAAAGGCCGCATAACTTGGCAGACTGGGAAACCAGTCTAATAAGTGATTTTTTGTGTAGTCATAGATCGTCCTCTGCTCAAATCTCCGCTGGCTGATGCCCCATAAATAGATGGTGATACACTCCTCGTCGCTGGATTGGGGACGGAAATTATTGCTTTGGCGTTGTGTTACGGCTTCTATCGTGCTATAATGGTCGCAGACAGCGCAATAGAGCTTTATGAGATTTGTTTGCCACATACTTACATTTTCTGCTCTTTTGCGCTGTTTGTCTACACTTTTCTACTCTTGATTCGCATCATTAGATAGTGTCTACATAAGTTAGGAACGAATGGCAACCCAAATAGCGATACAACGAATCTGTACCGCAGCGATAAAGGCATCGGAGGTCTTGGCATAACGAGTTGCAATATCTCACCAACGTTTCAGAGCAAGAAAACGGGTTTCTACCAGATGGCGCAGCTTGTAGAGGTATTTATCGTATTCACGTTGTTTCTTTCGATTCTTTTTCGAAGGGATTGCAGTCTGCATACCTGCCGAAACCGCATAGACCAGGATGTCATTTGCGTCATATCCTTGATCCGCCAGCAGAGCTTCTGCGAAAATACCCTCTATCAGGTGGACAGCTTCTTTACAATCCGATCGGATACCTTCTGTAATAAAGATTCTGACGGGCATACCATTCACATCCATGACCAAATGTATTTTGGCGTTTAGTCCTCTTTTGTTCTGGACATATCCTAGTTGCCGCCCTTTGCTCCTGTCGCATGAGGATGTACTTTGATATAACTTGCATCGATCATTAGCCATTCATAATTCGGTTCAACAATCAAAATTTCCGGGAGTTTTCCCCAAATCCCTTTTCTGTGCCACCAGATAAACTTCTATGAACTGTTCCCTATTTCCCGTAATCTGGAGGTAAATCTCCCCAGGGTGCTCCGATTCGTAATATCCAAAACACTGCATTGATAAAACGGCGATTATCCCGGGCAATTCCACCCAACTGACCGAGTTGTCCTGGCAAATGCGACTCAAGCAGCGCCCACACTTTATCGTTTATGTCGTATCAAGATTTACACTATAGTTTTTTTATGATATAATAACTGCACAGACAAAAAGAGGATCGTTATCATACATATCAGCGCAAAATGTTCTATTGCGATCCACTGTTTGATTCTTATCAGTGAATGTGGAAAAACACAGAAGATTACCAGTAAGCTGCTTTCGCTTTCTACCAGAAGCAATCCTGTTACCATTCGAAATATTATCAGTAGGTTAAAAAAGAAGGAATACTCTCTGTCAAATTTGGCACAGGCGGCACAATGCTTAACTGCCCATTGAAGAAAATTACACTTTATCGTATTTGCCGTGCGTAAGAGCCTGATTTTCTGAATAAGCGGATTGGAATCCATGCTGTGTCATCCCAGCTTTGCCCTGTGGGAAGAAATATATATCGTGTTTTAGATGCTTCCTTTGCTGGAATCCGTGACGATTTACAACTCAGCCTGCAAAGCATTTCTGTGAAAGAAGTTATAGATGATTATCATAAATCATAAGGGACTCAAGCGTTTGAAGTTTGAAGAGCTTGACGAATACCTCCAAACCATAAATAATGAGGCGAATGACAAAGTGTGTGGCTGTGTAAAATATCCCTTTTATTGTGTTGTATCACATCAAAACTGCTCTTCTCTTGTAAATGAAGAGATCACAAATTTAACACCTACAGCTTCTGCCATAACAAACACACATTTTAAGTATGCAAAATGCTTCGAATGTGTGTTTTTGCTTTTTGATATAATCGCACAGAAGATGAAAAACAGATGTTTGAAGAAAAATGAGTATATTTAGTACTGAAAGCGGTGATGTATTGTGAATGAGAACCATTCGATTTCGTTTCAAATTTTCCATGAAGATGAACAGTTATTTGAATTCCAACCGTCCTTAATCTTATTTTTCGGACTGCATGGGATAACGCAAATTCTTTGCGGCAGCGAAGAATGGCAGTTGGAACCAGCTGGATTGTTGTCACTAAACCCGTTTGAATTATTCCAGGTTCGCTGCACAGAGAATGCAACAGCTCTTGCGCTGCATATTCCGCAGGAGCTGCTGCGGTTAGCAGGCTGGGAAGATGGCGCACAGTGCCGCTGCTATGCATATGGAAGGCAAATATCTTCTGCCAGTCTGGATGAGGTGCGTTATTTATATGCAGCGATTTTCCAGCATTTTTTTCAAAACCGTGAGCAGAATGCATCTCGAATTGCCAGTACTACAATCAAATTGGCTGGGCTGTTGCTGACACGGTTTTCGATTCCAGAACAGGCGGCAGACCAACGTGAACAGCCCATGCAGCGTTTGAAACGAATCCTTAACACAATCCACACGCACTGGAATGAGGAAGTTTCATTGGCTGAAATTGCACAGCAGGAGTTTCTTTCAGTTGGTTATTTATCACGGCTCTTTAAGAACAACCTACATACAACTTTTACACAGTATGTTATAACGCTGCGCTTACGTCATGCAGCACAAATGTTGGCAAAAAGCGGAGATTCCGTTACGCAAATTGCTTATTCCTGTGGGTTTCACAGCGGCAGTGCGTTTATCGAATACTTCCGGAAACGGTATGGGCAGACGCCGGGGCAGTACCGTGCAGCACAACACAGTTTACAGCGGAAATCCGCCGTGGCGCAGCCGGATGACGATGTGAGCGAAAATCTTTCTGTGTTGCTTGCCTATGCGCGCCCAGAGGAGAAGGCCTCTCAGCCCGCCTGCGAAGCGCTGCATATTACTGTCCGCTGCAGAGAACCAGGGACACCGTTGCGGGATACTTGGCGGCGGCTGTGCAATATCGGCTATGCGCATGACGGTCTGCTTGCCGATGTGCGGCAGCAGCTAGAACGTGCCCAGCGGGAGATCGGCTTTGAATATCTGCGCTTTCATGGCATTTTTGACGATGATATGAAGGTTTATATGGAATATCCCGACGGTACGCCGTATTATAACTTTACCTATGTGAACCTGTTGTTTGATTATCTCCATGCACTGGGACTAAAAGTTTATTTGGAACTCAGCTTTCTGCCGCCGCAGCTTGCGCAGGAACAAAATCGTATCTTTGACCGTTGTACCGTTATTTCCGCCTGCGCAGATTTGGAAAAGTGGTCAGCGCTCATCCGTGCGCTGCTGCTGCATTTTGTGGAGCGTTATGGACGGAATACCATACGGCAATGGCGCTTTACGACAGTCAGCATGAACTATGCCTTTTTGGGCTGCATGGATATTGCGGATTATTTTGCGCTTTACCGTGCCTCTTACAATGCAGTGAAATCAGTTGATACCAAGTTCCTTTTTGGCGGGCCAGGCGCTTTCGCCAATCTGGTTTGGGAACCAAACGGCTACCGGAATTTCCTTGCCTTTGCACAGCAAAATGGATGTATGCCGGATTTTTTCGCTGTACAGTATTTCCCACACCGTGCAGCGGGGCGCGATCCTGCTTTTATGGATTTTACTTCGAGCCAACAATCTGCACCAACCGTATTATCGAGTGATGAAAATTTTATGCGTACCGTGCGGAAGCAGTTACAAAGCCTTTTTGAGGAATTTGGCGCGGACAAACAGGAGCTGTGGTTTGAGGAATGCAACTCCACGCTTTGGCAGCGCGACCTATCCGGCGACACCTGTTACAAAGCGGTTTGGCTGGCGAAAAACCTTTGTGAAAATTATGACTGCGCGGAGTCGTTTGGATACTGGCTGCTGACCGATCTGATGGATGAGCATACCGCACTGGACAGCGTTTTCCACGGCGGCTATGGACTGTTCACCTACAATGGCATTCCCAAAAGCGGCTATCAAGCGATGCGTTTCCTGCGGCAGCTAGGAGATACCCAAATAGGCGCGGGTGATGGATGGTTTTTAACCCGCCACGGCAAGGATTTTCAGCTTTTGCTGTATCATTATTGCCACTATGATAATCTGTACCGTTACCGCTATAAACGCCTTTCGTCCCCGCAGGAGGCTTATTCTGTCTTTCAGCTGGATACAGTGCGTCAGCTGCGCCTAACATTGGATGGTATCCCGGATGGCGTTTACCGGCTCGAAACCCGCACCATTGGGCGAGGCAGCGGTTCAGCATTTGATAAATGGCTGGAAACCGGTGCGCCTGCTTATCTGCGCCCAGAAGAAATTCGCTACCTTGTAGAAACTGCCCAGCCATCTTATCATGTGCGGGAAGTAACGGCAACAGGTGGTTTACAGCTGGAGGAAACCTTATATCCGCTTGAAACCAGACTGCTTTTGCTGCATCGTCTGGAAGAATAAGCACGCTGTATATTTAGATATAATGACATTTTTATATCATAATTTTAACCTTTCTGAAAAAGTGCATGTTCTCTCTTTGGGAAAGTGGACGCTTTTCTGGTAAAAACGTGTGAAAACACGGATAGAATCCGCCGCAAAAAGCTGATAAACTAATAGCAGAAAAGGAAAAACGGCAGTGCGCAGGTCGAATTTCTTCCCACAAATGAAAGAGAGGTAAAAATTATGGCATCGAATCAAACACAGACACGGGCGAATACCTT
Organism: uncultured Butyricicoccus sp.; assembly: GCA_964017555.1. Taxonomy (GTDB): domain Bacteria; phylum Bacillota; class Clostridia; order Oscillospirales; family Butyricicoccaceae; genus Butyricicoccus_B. Next base: position 24,455 of record CAXHNU010000001.1, read on the forward strand.
CCGCACAGGCATTGCAGAAAAAATTGCCTATGGTATGGGCGATGTAGCGTGTAATGTTGTATTCGCGCTTACTTCTGGTCTGGTTGTTTACTTTTACACCAATGTCGTTGGTATTTCCGCCGGTCTGGTTGGTACCATCCTGCTGTTATCCCGTATTTTTGATGGCATTTCTGACCTTGCAATCGCACAGATTATGGATAAAGTCAATTCCAAACACGGCAAAGCCCGCGCATGGATCCTTTGGATGTCAATTCCCTATGGATTGTCTGCGGTTGCATTGTTTTCCGTCCCAGCGGGCGCGACGAATATTGTACAAGCAATTTATATCTTTATTACATATAACCTTTGTACCACTTTTGTTTATACCGCGCTAAACCTTCCTTATTCATCCATGGCGCCAATGATGACCAATGATGACGGCGATCTTGCAAAGCTTAATCTGTTCCGTATGTCCATGTCGCCAATCGGCAATATGATCGTCACCGCCTGCACTCTGCCTTTCATCAACCGGCTGGGCGGTGACCAGCGCGCATGGATTATTGTTACTGTCATTTATGCAGTCATTGCGTTCGGTATGCTGATGTGGACATTCTTTGGCTGCAAAGAGCGTTTCCATCCGGCAGCGGCAAAAGAGGCAGAAGGTCTGCCTTTTACTACCCGGCTTGGCGCGGCGCTCCACAATAAATATTTTATTATGCTGACCCTTACCATGATTGCGGTTTCTCTGTATCAAAACGTCAACGGCACCTGTTCCACCTATTATGCACAGTATGTGCTTGGCAATGCGGAATTGATGGGCGTAATGCAGACTGTTGAAAAAATCCCGTGGATTTTGGGCGTTATTTTTCTCGCACCATTCATCAAGCGGTTTGGCAAACGCAATCTGGTGCTTGCAGGTGCGGTGCTTTGCGTTGCAGCGCAGATAATCCTGATGACAAATCCCGCAAACTATACGCTTGTCCTGGTTTCCGCCGCATTGCGCGGGCTGGGCGAAGCGCCCTTCTATGGCTGTATTTTCACCATGCTTGCTGATACCATTGAATTTGGCCACTGGAAAACCAACATCCGTGTCCATGCGTTGCTGTTCTCAGCATTCACAGTTGGTCAGAAATTCGGCGGTGGCGTTGCGGGCTGGGCAATCGGCAAGCTGATGGACGCTTCTGGCTTCACCGGCTTGGAAGTTGAAATTCCCTCCGCAGTCAGTATGGTACAGAACCTGTATCTTTTCGGCACAATTGCCGCATGGGGAGCGGTTGTGGTATTTATGATTTTCTATCATCTTGACAAAGAGTATAATGGTATCGTTGCTGACCTTGCAAAACGTGGCCAGCGCGCTGAATAATCCAAACAATTATCAAAAGGAGGACTTTCCCATGTATCAGCATATTACACGACATAAAATTGACCCGGAACAGCCGTATCTTCCCCAGCATCACGGGATTGTGGAACAGTTTGTTACAATCGGAGGTCGCAAACGCCGTTTTCTGCTCTATATTCCGGACGGTGTGCGCGAATCCTGCGCAGGTGTGCTGGTACTGGGCGGCAACGGAAGGACAGCGGATGATCTTTTGCGGGAAAGTGGCTGGTGCGCTCTTGCCGACGCACAGCCCGACCGCGAAAAGTTCATAGTGGTTTTTCTGGAGCCGGAGGACGGCGTGTGGCATACGGATGAGCCTTATGGCAAGGCGGACGGAGATGCAGCCTATATCAATGCAATCTGTCTTGCCGCCGGACAGCGGTATCTTTGTTGCATTCATGAATCCAAATTCTATCTGGCGGGTTCCCGCGAAGGCGGTGTCATGGCACAGATGGCGGCAATGAGCAATTCGGCGGTTTATGCAGGGCTGGCATCTGTCGGTGGGTCGGCGGTCGCGCCGGAATATATGGCAGCCGCCGCGCAGGATTACTGTACGCAGATGAACGGTTTCCTCGACGAGAACCACCGCAAAAACATTCGGAAAGGAGAGGTTCCGCTTCCAACGTGGATTGTTGATGACCCGTCGGCGGCAACCGGGACGGATACAGGCACGGTAGAATACTGGCGGACGGCCTGCGGCGCGGAGGATGCTGCCCGCGAGGTGCGCCCGGGCGTGCGGGAATATGCACGGGCAGCGGAGGTTCCCTACGCCCCAAATCAGGAAAAGGAAGCATTTCGCGTGTGGGTCAGCAGTAAAGACGGTGCATCCGAAAATGATGCAAGGGCAATGCAGGAGGAAATCTGGCAGTTCCTGTTTTCCCAGCGGCGCTGGATGAGCGGGCCGGTCGGCGACCTGCGCGTCACAAAAAACCCGGAGCACGATCTTGGTATGGAATATCATTATGAAAAGATTGATGGCTGGATGCGTGAATGGTATGTTTATGTGCCGGAAAGTGTGAAACAACATCCCGAAATAAAAGTGCCATTGGTGCTGGCGATGCACGGCTACACCTGCTCGGGAGAAATTTACGCTGGCAACTCCGAATGGTATAAAGTTGCGGCGCAATACGGCTTTATCGTTGTGCACCCAACCGCACTGTACGCCACCATCGAGATGGAAAACAACGCGATTGATCCAAACAATACCCCGCTTCCCGCCTGGAACATCTTCGCGGAGGACGACCGCCCAGATGAGCTGCATTTCTTTGATATTTTGCTTGACCGTATGATTGCGGAGTACCCAGTTGACCCGTCCCGTGTGTTTGCGACTGGCCATTCATGGGGTTCACTGATGACGCATCTGCTGGCGCTGGCAAAACCGGAGCGTTTTGCGGCTGTGGCGCCATGTTCAGGCGTATTCTTTGGCGGCGCGGAAAAACGGGTTATGCCTCTGCCATGCGTGCAAAACCGTCCTGACGTGAAAATCCCAGTCTGGATGTTCTGTGGCGAGGAAGAACCATGGCTGATGGAAGCCCAACCGACTGCCGAAAATGCCACTGGTTATACCATTTCCATGTGGCTGAAAAATAACCATATGGCAGCACAGATTCCAGCGAATTGGGATGATTGCCTGCCTGATACACATGATCGCTGGAATGAAAGGGAATGGCAGCAGAATTGCATACCAATGGTACGTTTCACCACGGTGGAATATATGCCGCATGCAACAATGACTGAGATGTCATACCGCATTTGGGAAGAGTTCTTTTGCAAGTTCTCCCGTGTGGATGGGGATGTCAGGTACACTCCAGTTTAATCGTTATCGCAAAAGGCTGAAAGAGCTTTCTCGTTTTTATGAAGCATAACAGCAATCCTCCTAAACATAAACTGTTATTTCTAACCAGATGCAGTACTAGCCGTAAGCGCATCGTTAGTATGTTCTATAAACTGTACTTAACATTTGAACCGTTGGATACCAGCTGGTACGCATGGTGGTGTAAGAGGGCGACAGGAGTAAATCCTGCCGCCCTCTCAATTTCTTATGATATACCAAAAGCTGCCTTCAGCTTTTCTGTCATTTCTTTCGCGGAAACCATATTGTCCAGACCAATGGTTTTGCCAGCTTTTTCACCGATGTGTTTGAGGTCAGCGCCACAGATGAACAGATCGGCAGCATCTGGCATCACATCGTCAATGGTCGAGTGGACAACCTCCACATCAGTGAGCCCTAACGTCTTGAGTGTCTTTTTCGCGTTCATTTCCATTACGAAGGATGTGCCCAAACCGGAACCGCAGAAGCAAAGAATCTTTTTCATAATATATACCTCCAAAAATAATTTACATGATGAAACGTGTAAGGTGTATTTGTGCGGAAATGGATTCAATTCTTTTTTATTTTGCCAATCGTATAATTATAAACAATCGGCAGCAAGAACAGGACAGTTACAAGAATCAGCATAACATTAGGTGTAACAATTTTGGTAAGGTTGCCAAAAATAATACCAACCAATGTAAAATCCGTGTCTGAAAAAGTGGTATTTGCAAAACCCATTGAACCGAGCACTGGATAAAGACCAGCTGCAAGGAATGTGGCGATCACGCCGTGAACAAACGCGCCTGCAATGCAGCCTTTCAAGCCGCCGCGTGCGTTGCCGCAGACACCAGCTGTTGCACCACAGAAAAAGTGGAGTACTGCACCAGGCAGGATAATTGGGACAAGCATCCCTGTGTTGCCCATCAATGCAAGGATTACCAGGGCAAGGATACCGCCGATAAAAGAGCAGAAAAAGCCAATCAGAACAGCGTTGGGGGCAAAGGGAAAAACAATGGGACAATCCAGCGCGGGTTTCGCATTGGGAACCAGCTTTTCGGAAATGCCTTTGAACGCAGGAACGATTTCATTAATCAGCATACGCACACCAGCCAGGACAATATAAATACCAGCAGAAAATGTGATGGATTTAATGATGGAATAGAGTACCCAGTTATCACCCGCAAAGATTTCGGAAGCTATTTCGGGTGCGGTAAAGTTCGCAACACCAGCTACGACGATATAGCACAGGAACATGGCAAGTGCAATAGAAATGGTGTTTTCACGCAGGAACGAAAGTGTCTGGGGAAACTTAATATCTTCGGTAGTCGTTTCATCATCGTTGTTTCCAAACAGCTTACCGATCTGGGCGCTCAACCAGTAGCAGCCGCTTCCAAAATGCCCTAGCGCCAGAGAATCATCACCAGTAATTGCTTCAATAGTTGGCTGCATCAACGCTGGGAACGCTGCCATAACCAAGCCCAGCAGCAATGCGCCTGCAAGAATTAATTTCGCACCAGTTAACCCTGAAATGGACATTAAAATCGCAATCAAACAGGACATATACAGTGCGTGGTGGCCAGTAAGAAAAATGTACTTGAGCTTTGAAAATCTCGCTAAAATGATATTTGCACACATTCCCAGCGCAAAAATAGAAGCTGTCTGCACTGCATATTCACTCAGTGCAAGGGAAGTAATCGCTTCATTGTTGGGAACAACGCCAGCTACGCCAAACGCAGCTTGGAATAGATCGCCGAATGGGATAATTGCCGCCTGCACCACATCCGCGCCAGCATTCAGGACGATAAAACCAAGGATGGTTTTAATTGTGCCTTTGATGCAGCTCTGTGCGTCTTTTCGCTGAAGCAAGAGGCCGAGCAGTGCAATCAGCCCGACAAAAATCGCAGGGGTGGACAAAACCTGCTGGATAAAATTCAAAATACCAAACATCTTGCTCTCTCCTTTATTTGCTGACTCTTATTGAAAGTAATTGTACAAGGTTTCGACATCCTTTGCCGCGAGGATCTGTTCGACCTTTTCTGGCTGGTCAAGCAGCTCGGAAACCGCGATTAACGCATCCAGATGACTGTTTGCATCCTGCGCGGCAAGCGTTACAAACAAGCGGGCAGGCGCGTCTTTATCATCAAAATGGACAGGTTCACGGAATAACGTAACGCTAAGCTGGGTTTTTAGTGCACCCTGCTCCGGCCTTGCGTGTGGCAACGCTACGTTTTCAGCGATCACGATGTATGGTCCCAGCTTTTCCAGGTTGCTAATAATCTCCTCTTTATAGCGTGGTTCTACATAGCCATTTTGCTCCAGTGGAAGCACCGCCGTCCGGATCGCATCCCGCCAATCAATAGCACGTTTACAGATCTGTACATTTTCAAGCTTCAGTAAATCCATTTTGTATTCCTCCTTTGGTTTCGTCTGGCCCTATGGCCTGACGTGTTTCGTTTTCATGGCTCTATCTTAGCACCCAGCCTGCGGAAACGGAAGTCCAGAAAATGAAACGGGGTTTGTGCAGGCTTTGCACTGCCATTAGACAAAATCAGGAGAGAGTATGCTGCTTATCAGGCTTCTTCCGCCTGTGCAAGCAGCCTGCCAATGCAGGATATAAGCTCGCTTGGCGTGATGCATCTATAGATCCGTTCCACCGAAGCGGGGTCGCTAACCAGCACCAAAATATCTTGAAGGATTTTCAGATGCTTTTCCTGATCCTCAGCAGCCAACAGGATGACCAGCCGCGCAAAACGGGTTTCGGAGAATTTAACTGGCTTCCGGAATACTGCAAGCGCCAAATCCAGATAATTTACGCCGTCCTCTGGCTTTGCGTGCGCCAAAATAACGTTTTCAGTAAGGAACATATAAGGTCCATAATAATCAATTTGTGAAATAATAGTATTCAGGTATCGTCGCGTAATACTGCCATGCTCTAAAAGACTCTGGCCTGCCAAGCGGATACTGCTCTGCCATGAATCCGCCGCGTCGAAAACCGCAATTCGTGATTCATCCAGCACTGAAAGCAGTCCGGAATCGTTTTTGATATCAGTTTCTGTAAAGGAATCCCCGCCTTGCAGGCAGGCTGTCAGGTCGGCAAGCAACACTTCGTAATTTTCAGGAGAAACATACTTTTTGACCACTTGAAACAGCTTATCTCGTTTAATCATCAGATTTTTAGGTGCGACAAGACGGTGACTGAGTATAGCGTGCCGGTCAAATTCCGTCAGCACCGGATGCACGGTAATAACCGGCAAAACGCTGTTGACTCGGACGGTTGAGATGATAAGGTCACAAATATTTTGCGCATTCATTAGGTTGACCGCCGCTACAACCTGGACGATTTCTGCGTAGGGCAGCAGCTTTCGTACCTCGCGTTTGAGCATATTTCCAGTTGAAATCCCATTGACACAAACGATCAAAATGCGCAGGTGGTCGTTTTGCGGTTCGGAAACTTTTAAAAATGCGCCGAAATGCAGCGCTAAATAGGCAATTTCTTCATCCGGGATTGGAAGCTCTATCATGCGTTCCAATCGTTTTGCCGCGATTTTAGTAATGTCAAACAGTTCCGGATATTCGTTTTTGATATCATTACAAAGTAGGTTGCCGATCTGGATGCCGAACCGACAGCGATACAGCGAGGTTTTCAAATGCACTGCTAAAGCCTGCTCCAGCGGTTGACGCTTATCAAAGCTGATGCACGCCACTCTTTCAAACTCAGATACCAGTGCACGCACCAAATCGGCAATTTCCTGCTCATTTTCCATCAGACCGGGCGGAACAGCATTGACGCAGGAACCCAGCAAATGAAGCGTCAAATACAGCATTTCGTCCTCGGAAAGCTGTGGAAAGTGGGTTTGCACTGTGTGAAACTCATGCGTTCGCAGCATTTCCGAACGGTCTAACCCTGGAAAATGAAAGGTTCTCGGATGGCGCTGCATCATCGGCAGTAATGCAGCAATCGCCAGCAGCGCACCGTCTACATACTCTACCCCCAGTTCACACTCAATCTTATGAAGTTGTTTGTGGCAGCGTTCAATTTCCTCCCGATCAAAGAATTTTAGAATGCCGTCACGATAAAGCGTTAGCATTTCCTTAAAATACAGAAGAAACAGTGCACGGGCACGGACAGAGCTTCCCACAATTTCATAGCCACGTTTATTATGGAAGATAAACGATAAATCGTATGATTTCAGGTTTTCTGAAACATCTTTTAGGTCGTGAAAAACCGTATTGCGGCTAACATCACAGCAATCCATCAGGTCTTCTAGGAAAACCGGCTTTGCCGCGTTCAAGGTGTATAGAAAAATCAGCTTCATGCGCTCTGCAGGAGAGTAAATATAGATATCCTCTGTTCCCGGCTCATTCAGCAGGGTTTCAATACAGGGACGGCTGTCTGCCGGAATCAGCAGTCCTCGCCCGCGTTCAATTTCGAGCTTTGCCGCGCCCGCCTGCTCCAGCCAAACATTGATTTTGCACAAATCATAATAGGCGCTCCGCCGTGAGATACCCAGCTGCTTCGCCAGACGATCCATCGTCATGTATTCTTGTTGTTCTAACAAAATACGCAAAATCTGGCGGCATCGCGCATTCACATAGAATGCTGTCATAATAATCCCTTCTTTCTTCGAGATTTCTCTGCGCAACACCATTATATGATATCTCTTGAGCGGTTACAAGAATGGTACTGTGCAAATTCCTGCACAGACTTTTGCGCAAAGTCTGGACTGATACAATAAATCTTTGTATATTTTGCACAAGATAACCTTGCTTTTAAAGTTGTTTTTATCACTTTAGATAATATCTTGTCGACTGAGTTGATATCGAAAAATGGTATTTTTTTTAATTGATTTGTTAGTTATATGCTTTATAAGGATAATTCTTCACAGGCAAAACACCAATAGCATCCCACATACGGTTTCAATGCTGGGTAAAAGCCAGCTTGTTTTCGCGCACGACGGTAAATTCACTTTAGCTACCTCTATCAACATTTAAAACTAAGAGCCTATCCCAAAATAAAAGCATTTGTGGTATAATGTCAAAGGGTGATAGAAATGAGTGAAAAGAAAAGTTATCAATCATGGACAATCTCAGATGAACTTTGGGAAGTCATCAAGGAAGAAATACCGAAAAAAGAGCGGGACCCAGCAAAGAAATACAAGAATGCACCAGGTCAAGGGAGAAAACCGATGCCAGCAAGAAAAGCGCTGGAAGGCATATTCTATGTGCTGCGAACCGGATGTCAATGGAAAGCGCTGCCTCGTGAATATGGAAGCGGCAGTACAGTGCACAGAAGATTTCAGGAATGGCGGGCAGCCGGTTTCTTTGAAAAGATTTGGAGCAAAGGTCTGGAGCAGTACGATGAACTGGAGGGAATCGGTTGGGAGTGGCAAAGCCTGGACGGCTGTATGGTAAAAGCGCCTCTGGCTTTAGAGTCCGTTGGAAAGAATCCAACGGACCGGGGGAAAAATGGGGACAAAATGCAGCGTTCTGGCGGATGAAAAGGGACTTCCGTTGGCAATTGTGATTTCTGGAGCCAATACGCATGACATCAAATTACTGGAGGAAACTCTGGATCATATCGTTGTGCAGCGTCCGAATCCGGATGAGGAGCATCCGCAGAATCTGTGCTTGGACGCAGGTTATACTGGCAGCAGAGAAGCCGTTGAACAGCACAATTATATTCCACATATTCGGCCCCGAGGTGAAGAGAAGAAGGCGTTGAAACACAACCCCGATTTTCGCGCACACCGCTGGGTTGTTGAGGTTACACACTCTTTTCTCAACCGGTTTCGTAAACTCCTGGTTCGCTATGAAAAGAAAGCTGCCAACTATATGGCTCTGCTTCAGTTTGCCTGTGCAGTAATTGTCTGGCGTAAGATCATTCGCGTTCATCGTTAATTTCGAGATAGGCTCTAAGATTATCTTACAAGTGCGAATATTGAGCTTTGTTCTCAGCATAATTGTGTTACCAGGTTCTGTTAATACGGTTAATTGAATAACTATACTTTGCCACGATTATGTTCGACCAGAGTAGGGTTTCCATTCCGGATATTGTTTTGGATTTTCATTGAATCTCTTAAATCATAAACTATGTTCAGATCCCAATTGCATATCAGTCTGATAGATAGTTATGCCCAGATTGAATGGCTAGACTTTGAAGCTTATAATAAATTCAAAGAATCTCTAAAAGCTATTTATCGCTATCATGACCTATATAGACACAAAACCGTAATGAAGAAAAGTCCAAATATATACTATATTAATAGAGGGGCTCGGAGCATCATTTGCTCCGAGTTTTTACTTTACTCGCAAAGGAGTTAAAAAGTTATGAAAGTCTTACTGATTGAACCACATAAGCCGCCATACCCGCTCGAAATTGACGGAACACTTGCAGAGATGAAAAACCTTGTAGGTGGAACCATTCAGACGGTTTATCCGTTTGAAGAACCAATTGCCCTTGTCTGCAATGACGAAGGCAAGCTGCTTGGTTTGCCATTGAATCGGGCGCTGTATCATCCTGAAACCGATGAACTTTATGATATCATCGCTGGGACGTTCTTCCTGTGTGGTGCGCCGCCAGATATCGACCATTTCACGAGCCTGACAGATTCGCAACTGGAAAAATATATGCAATACTTTCACATACCAGAAACTTTTATGCGAATCAACGGGCAAATTGTTGCCATTCCCGAAGCAACTATACATGAAACTGAAAAGTATGAAAAAATGAGCGGTACGCGATGAATGCGTACCGTTCTTGTATTTTAAGGAGGAAAAAAGTAATGGAAAACGAAATGTTTATTTGCTCAAACTGCCAAGGTAGATTCCCAATTTATGAGTGCTATGAAGTCAGTGGTGACTTGCTATGCCCGGATTGTGCTGATACACTGACGGTCAACTGTGATTCGTGCGGCGCACGTATTTACGCTGCTGATGACGCTGGTGATGAGCATTATACACTTTGCGAATCTTGCCGCGAAAACCGTTTTGTTGCCTGTGAAAACTGTGGGCGTTTGGTGCCAGATGGGGAAGCATACTATCTTCCTGGAGATGATATGCCACTTTGCGAATATTGTTACGAAAATGCGGTGGACACTGTCGCAATCCATGATTATAGCTACAAACCAGAACCGATTTTCCACGGTGAGGGATCACGGTATTTTGGCGTTGAACTTGAAATCGACCATGGTGGTAAAGACCGCGACAATGCACAGGAGCTGTTGGAGGTAGCCAATGAAAATGCCATAAACCTGTACATCAAAACTGACGGCAGCTTAGATGATGGTTTGGAACTTGTCACACACCCAATGTCATTGGATTACCACATGAATACCATGCCTTGGGGCGAAGTATTGGAAAAGGCACTAGATCTGGGTTATACCAGCCACAAAGCATATACCTGCGGACTTCATGTTCATATTTCACGGTTAGCCTTTGGCAACAGTTATGAACAGCAAGAAGCTGCGATTGCCCGTTTGCTGTATTTTGTGGAAAAGTTTTGGCCAGAGCTGCTGCGGTTCAGCCGCCGCACTAGGAATCAACTTGACAAATGGGCGGCACGATACGGCATGAAGTTACATCCCATGGATATTTTGGATGATGCAAAACGGTACAACTTTGGACGCTATATGGCGGTAAATTTGACAAATACCAGCACGGTCGAACTTCGGATATTCAGAGGAACATTGAAACTGAACACGCTGCTAGCCACTCTGCAACTGGTGAACCATCTTTGTGATGTGTCTGTATTTCTGTCGGACCAGGAAATTCAGGAGTTGAGCTGGCTTGGCTTCTTACAGCAGATTTACGAACCGGAATTAATACAGTATCTAAAGGAGCGGCAACTGTATGTAAATGACCCTGTGACGGCAGATGAGGAGGAGTGATCGTATGTGTTCATTGTTTGGTCTGATTGATTATCAAAATGCTCTAAGTACCCGTCAGAAAAACAAAATCCTGACGGTTTTATCCCATGAATGTGAATGCCGTGGTACTGACGCAACCGGTATTGCGTATAACTATGCTGGTGCTCTGCGTATCTTCAAGCGTCCACTTCCCGCTCATAAGATGCGGTTTCATGTGCCAAATGGTGTAAGCGTTATCATGGGACATACCCGTATGACTACACAGGGGTTAGCGGAACTTAACTTCAATAACCATCCGTTTCCTGGCAGTCTTCCACATATACAGTTTGCGCTTGCACATAATGGCGTCCTTTGGAACGACCAAGAGCTGCGGTTTATCGAAAAACTGCCAGAAACGCATATTCAAACTGATAGCTATGTTGCGGTTCAGTTGATTGAAAAGCAGAAAGCTCTTGACCTTAACAGCCTGAAAAACATGGCTGAAAAGGTCGATGGCAGTTTCGTGTTTACTGTGCTGGATGAGCGGGACTCCTTGTGGTTTGTGCGCGGGGAAAATCCACTTTGCATCCACAATTACAATGGATTTTTGCTGTACGCCTCTACCGAAGGAATTTTGTCAAAAGCAGAACATCGGTTACACCTGCGACATCAAGCGGAGATTGAAACAGAAGAGGGTGATATTTTGTGCATTGACAAAAATGGCGATATTGAACGTAGCGCATTTATGCCGATGCAAACCTTCCGACACCCATGGCGGCAGTTTCCATGTTGGCGGCAACGCTACTGGCAGCATGAAGACGAACCGGAAATCGGTATTCATGATGATTTGTTGGATGTTGCTAAAGCAATGGGCGTCAGTGATGATGATATCGAAATCCTCCTTGATTACGGCTGTGAACCGGATGAAATCGAGGATTTGCTGTATGATCCTGCACTTTTAAATGAGGTTTTGTATGAGTTGCGTTCGGCTTATATTTGAAAGGGGACTATCTCATGGAACTGATTGACAGGGAGGAACTGTATCACAAACTGGATAGCATTGGTGGTTGTGGTGCAGACAAAGACAGCTGGGCAGATGGCTGGGACAAAGCAATTACAGAAGCTATTCGGCTATTGGAAGCTGCACCCGCTATTAAATCCGATAACTGTAAAAATCACAGTTGCTACAAAAAATCTGAAGGGAGGTGAGTTGGATGAACCTAGGTAATGTTATCGTGGCAGTAGGAATGCTGTTGAGCGAGATTATCGACGAAGATGATGATTAACGCCAGAAGAAAATAGAGGGGAGGTTCTACTTTCACTCTATTTTTTACATGGAATATGCAGAGATAAAATAGAATTTTATTCTAAAATATTTTCCAGTGTATTTAAGGCAATATTGGATCTTGGAAATTTAATTTAAAACTTCATTTAATATTTTTTATACAAAAAATAGACTTTTTACATGTGTGTATATTCAAATTTTTTATACTGTATTCAAAAAACGCTGGGGTATCCGGGGTATTCCCCCGGATACCCCAGATTATTTTCAGATTCAAAAGAAAAATTCCTTTCAAATCTGCATTAGCCGTATACCTGTTCACCCTGTTTTATCTTCCAATTTCGCTTTACTGATTTCCAAAAGAATTAACGAATATATGGGAATTAAATAGATTTTGTTTGCTATCAAATTTTCATTTTTTCTGTACGGCATTCCATATTAAAAGCCACAGTGTTTCTTTTGCTTGTTCCCGGATACAACTCTGCAAGGCATTTTCAAAAACCAATAGCGCTAATTCTTCCTGGCATTTTTGTACACGGCGTGTCCTGTTTGCTGAAGTTGCTGCTTCAATTGACGCAACCCCTTCCCATAAGCGCGGATCATCTGGGATATCTGGTTTTGCATAGCGGATTCGGCGGGACAGGAATGCTCTGCGCTCTGCAGTGGTTGTCATGAAATCACACCAAAGTGCATGATATTCATTGATTCGTGCAGCATTTTTCTTAATTTGTATCAAATATTCTGCATAATCATTTGAATATAGCTCTTTATAACGCTGAACAACACCCTGCTGCATCAAATATAGATCTTCATGCGCAAGGCTTTCCTGTATATCAGGAAACACAATATCTAAAAAACGGTTTATCAAAATACCAAACTGAATTGGAGGGATATTTGCTGCTGTTTCATTCGGCAATACCTGCGTTAATGCTGTAAAAACATCTTTTTCGGGAACGGCTTTCGAAAAGCCTAATTCCAACCACAGTTTTCGGCTTGCTGTATGGATAACTTCAGGAGGAGGGGTTAATATTTGCGCAATCTCACAGAAAACTCGTATTTTTGAGGCTTTTGATTCATATTGAAGCAATTTTATTTTCATCAACCTTTTGCAGATCCCTTTGAATAGACCATAAAGGTAATCCCGATTTTCGTACATTATGTCCGTAAAAAAAGGGGCTGAGTCGTTCTCGGCGGAAAGTTGTGCGTATTGTGCAAGCAATCTGCAATGGTCTTTAGTTAATGTAAAACTCGGGATACGTTCATCCGCCAGCGGCAGTGTTCGCATCCAATTTATTAGTGTTGTCTTGGCTTCTTCATACTTTTGCATGCGATTCAGACAATCATCCAGCGCCAGACAGTGTTGCATGGAAATACTGCGTTTATAATGTTTGCGTCCCTCCGAAATCCACAATAACCACCGATATTTGCGAAGCAGTTCAGGAAAAACCGTACTTTGATAAAAATCTTTTTCATTGTTAGCCAGTGTACCTGTATCGCACATGATTTGTTTCAAGTTTTGCTTTTTTCGAATTATTTCCGTCACTTGACCTTGTAAAACAGTCCAAATTTCAGGATTTTTGTCTTGAAGCTGTAACTGTGAGTTACATTTTTCTGCTGCTAAGCGTAATACTGCCCCTTTCACCGGCGCTTGTTTATGAAAAAAGTCGTGATTTTGCATATAGTGACCAAATGATCCGTTTTCCGATAGATAACCAAAGTCCTGATCAAAAAGTAATCCAAATTCACATAGTAGAAGCTTCAGCTCCTGTTCAGATATTTCTTTGCATTTGATCTGTTGTATGTATTTCGTTTTTGAATAAAAACTTTCAGCATATTGCCGATCCGAGCAGTATATAGTTTTCAACGAACGAAAATTTTCAATGAAAGCTTGCACTTGCCTTTTGCTGGCGTTGGGAATACGAGTTTCTTTGTCTATTGAAAAAGCACTGCCGGATGGAATTAAAGTGAAGAAATCCATATTTTGCATACCTCTTTTTAAATTTTTGAAATAGAGAAAACATCAGATACTGCATTACAAAGTTCATTAAATTGCATATAATTGCACAAAAATAATGCTTATCATTGAATTTTATGATAGAACCCAACTTTCTGCAAAATTAAAATTTACTGAATGGTTGAATGATATAGGATAATATATTTATCGAAGGTAAGTTAGCGAAACCGTCAACAACAAGGATACCTGTTGTTGACAATGGAAAAGGAGCACAAAATGAACATAAATATTCCACAGAACCCAATTAAGTATGTAAAATCATGTAAAAAACCCCAGAAACGCAGAAAGCAAGGCAGTACGAATATCATATTTATGAAAAATATTTTCACAAGCTTGGAACAAGAAATACCTGCGTTGCCGGAGGAAAGTATTAACATTGTCGCTGCGGTTGAGGAGGATGAAATAAATGTTAAATAATAGTAACGCAAAGAGGTTTGCAAATGCTGAAGCTGAAATCAATCTTATTTATTGGAAACAACATGTGGATTCCTTCAAACCTGAGGAAGTTGAAATCGAACTTACATTTGCAACTGGCGAACAGCAAAAACTGCTGATTTCCGCCAGCAAGATGAATAGTCAAGCCTTACAGAAGTTGGAACCCCGGCTGATTTTAGAAAATCGCGCTTTGTTTGATCATAATTTACAAAACAAATGTTCCGAAACAACAGTTGACAAGAAAAAACATGGATTTTATTTCGATCAGCCTGGTTTGCATAAATTTCCAGATAATACCTTTGTTTTTGTGTTGGGTGATCGAGTAATTGGTGAAATGACAAAACCATACATAATAGATCCTGAATTAGGGAAAGTTTTACATCCAGAACGGTCTGACAATGCTTTGGTGCAGCTTTGTGAATTGTTACTTGCGTCGAAGCCACAAGTACTGCTCTCAGTTATTTTTTTAATTGTAACATTGCTCCGTTCATGGGTCAAGCAGATCGGAGCCGATTGGCAGGCGATTTTATACATAGTTGGCAGGCAGGGGTTCGGTAAAACGACGCTCGCCCATTTGCTGACGGATTGGCATCGTGATGTAGAGGGCGACACCGATCTTTTTTTCGAGGCGGGCAGCACTATGGCTGCCATTCGCGATCAGATGGCGCAGGCACGGGACTTACCAGTAGTTGTGGATGATTTATGTAAGTCTTCCAGTAAGACAACGGAACGACAAAGGAAAGAATTGGGAGCACGGTTGGTTCGAGAGGGCGCAAATTCAGCACCAATTATCAAAAAACTACCAGGTGGAAAAATTAGAAAGCAAAAATGTGCCGCAGGCGTTATCCTTACAGCTGAAGTTGAATTAGAAAATGCTTCCGATATTACGCGCTGCATTTTTGTAAACATCGACCAGCCATTAGATTTGCCAGCAGATTTGACCGCCGACCTGGTTGGCGGTGCTATCGAAACTTGCATTAAGTGGTTTTTGGAGCATCAGCAGGAAGCCAAAACAAAACTTGAAATGCGATTAGAATGCGGAATTCCAGAAAATATAAACAAAAGAATAGCCAATAATTTACTTGTGATTGGGTTTGTATTTTGGCTTTTTACCAAGGCTGCATCTGCTGCTGGTGTGAGTGCCGCAATAATAAATTTGTTAATAAAAGCGATAACAGAAGCAATAAAAACTTCAATTTCATATACCAATAACCTATTATTGGAACTAAGTTCTCATCGCAAACAAGCTAATCTAGCTGCTGTCTTGCTTGAAGGTCTGCGACAAGATGCCTTCAATTTGACAAAAAAGATTGAAAAATTGAACAAGCATGAAGGGGTTATCTGGAAAGGCGACTTGTGCCTGAAGAAATCGGCACTGGAACGATTTGTCCGAATTCAAAATGGATACCAAAACTATACAATATCTAAAATTATTCAGGAACTTAAAGACATTGGAGCGCTAGTATTGCAAGAGGAAGGTACAGCACAGGTGAAAATCAAAAAAGGTTTGCCGAGGGTTTATCGCATTCGAATAAGCGTTCTGAAATCTGAAGCCAAGGAATTTTGAAGCATATATTATAATTAGGAGGATATGGATATGTGTGACGTAGCCACAATACCTAAAACATACGAACGTTTGAAAAAGGAAGGATATGCAATTTCCCTTTGCACGCTTCGGCGCTGGGTGAAGCAGGGTATTTTGCCAGCAGCATTTGCAGGGCAAAAGGCACTGGTTTATTACCCAAACCTGCTAAAAATCCTGCATGAAGGAACAGAGCAACCGGACACTATGAAACAAAAGTAAACACAATCTGTAAGTTGGGAGCCTGCATACGTAGTGATGCGGGTTCCTGCTTTCAACGACTTAAGGGAGGTACTCAAAATGGCAACAATCAAACGATTGGAAGGAAAACGTGGTATCAGCTATAAAATCACAGTACATCATGGTTATGACAGTGAATATCGAAAAATTAGGCATTACAAGACGTGGAAAGTGCCGGATGGTTGGTCCGAAAAACGTGCCGAAAAAGAAGTGCAAAAAATAGCGTTGACATTCGAGCAGGAAGTGCAAAGCGGTTTTCAACTAGATAACAAGCAAACTTTTACTGAATACGCAAACTATATAATTGATCTAAAAGAGCGAACTGGCACAAAGCACACGACCATCCGATTTTATCGCTACCTGATGGAGCGGATTGTCCCAGCAATTGGACATCTGAAGTTGGCTGATATACGCCCTCAGCATCTTAATGCTTTTTACAAAACCTTGATGGAGAAGGGCATTCGTACCAGTGCTAAACGTACACATACCAAAATTAACCTTGGTGATTATCTAACGGAGCATCACATCACACGTGAAAAGTTAGCAGAACAGGCTGGAATCTCGCATACGACCGTAACCTCAGCCTGCCGCGGGCAACAGATTCAGCTTGATAAAGCGGACAAAATTGCAGCAGCTTTGGGCGAAAAAACTGAGGATTTGTTTGTATTTGAGGAAAATATCGCGCCATTATCCAATAAAACGGTGAAAGAATACCATCGCTTCATTCGAGTCGTCCTTGCACAGGCAGAGAAGGAAATGCTCGTGTCATTTAATGCGGCAGCAAAAGCACAGCCGCCTAAAGTGAAAAAGGCAAAGGTCAACTATTTTCAGCCTGATGAGATTGCAGCGATATTAGAAGCACTGGAAACAGAACCATTAAAATGGCGCACCATCACGCATTTGTTAATCGTTACAGGCTGTCGCCGTGGCGAAATCATGGGCTTGAAGTGGGAAAAAGTCGATTGGGAGCATCGGAAGATTAAGATTGACACAAATTTACTGTATACAAAGGAGCAAGGTATTTATGAGGACACAACCAAGACCGAAAACGTCCGCTACATAACCTTGCCCGAAGAAACCATGCAGCTGCTGCGGCAATTTCAAATTGAACAGCAAAAGCTTCGTCTTATAAACGGCGACCGTTGGCAGGATACAGGGTTTATATTCACGCAGGACGACGGGAAGCCTATGTTTCCGGGCAGCATTGGTGCATGGCTCAATGGTTTTAGCAAGCGCCATGAATTACCACATATTAACCCTCACGCCTTCCGTCACACGGTAGCATCCGTCCTGATTGCTAATGGGCTGGACATCGTAACAGTTTCGAAGCAATTAGGGCATACCAAAGTAAGCACCACTGACGACTATTACGCTCATATCATTGAAGAAGAAAAAGCAAAGGCAAGTGAGTGTATTGCGGATGTCATGCTGCGCCGTAAAAGAGCTTAGGGCAGCTTAAAAGTCGTCTGAGGATAGAAGCCAGTCATGTCAAGTGGCTGGCTTTTATGCTGGCTATGAACCGATGGACGCCAAATGGACGCCAAAAAGTTTTTCAAGCATTTATTAGACAATGAAAAAACGCTAATTTACACATTTATAACAGTCCTTATCCGAACATCATAACAACTACAAATATTGCGAAACAAGGCTTAAATCGATGTTTAGAAGCGTTTATATGATGTAAAAATACAAAAAGAGCAGATACCTTTTGGTATCTGCTCTTGGTACGCCAGAAGGGATTCGAACCCCCGACCTTTTGGTTCGTAGCCAAACACTCTATCCAGCTGAGCTACTGGCGCATTTTGCGACTTCACTATAAAATCCATAGTGCTGACTGCTTATATAATATATCATATCCTCTGTAAGATGTCAATGTTTTTTTGAAAAAATCACAGAAATCAATTTTGCAAAATGGAAGAAAAAGAATTAAAATAGGAAATATAAGAAAGGTGGTAGAATACTTCGAAAAAATAAAAACAAACTGGGAATACAACGGGTATTTTTGTAGTATCTCAGAAGCAATCAGCATTGTGGTGCTGGGGAGCATATGTGGACTACGCAACATAAACCAAATACATCAATGGGCGGAAAGTAACAGAGTCAGCGAATTTTTGAAGGGGAAATTCGGAATTGAGCACATTTCGTGCTATTACTTTTGAATTTTAATATAGGAAGCAGAGGGATGAGAGAAGAAAGAAGAAACTCTGTCTGGATTTTTTTGGAGTGTACGCAGAAAAGAAGCTGCTTTGTGACGCATATCTGCTTTAGAACGAGGCAGATCACCTGAGTGAATATACAATTTTGCAGCGTGGTTTAAGGATTCATCGGGATTACTTTCCGGGGAATATGGAGGCAGGAAAAATACTTCTATTTTATCTTTGTGCCTATTCAGCCAAAGGGCAACCTTTTTCCCATAATGCACACGCAGATTGTCTAAAATCAAGAATATTTTTGTATTATAGTGCATATGCTCTTATAAGTTCTCAAAATGTTGTAGTCAAGCATCTTTTTCTGAATTATCTCACGCAATCTCTTATAACTTTTTAGAAAAACTGCGTGAAATGGTGTATGTTTTGGTGTATGATTCAGCCAATTATAATTTTCCCATCCAGGTTCTCGAAGCTGGCTTTTTTCTTCTCCATGGTTGCCTCATTGTAGATATCCATGGTGGTGGAAATATTGGAGTGTCCCATGATTTCCTGAATGATTTTCAGATTGGTTTCGTTTTCACAGAAACGGGTACAGAATGTATGTCGCAAATTATGGACAGAAAAGTGCGGGAGTAAAATCGGTTTCCGTTGCTGCGCTTTTGCAGCAGCAGTTTCCTCAGCATTACAGTCACGGATAATGTGCTTAATGATCATATCAATAGATGAGTCGGTATACAGATTTCCTCTTTTTGTATGGAAGATGAAGTTTGTAAAGCCATCCACCTCATTTTGGTTGAAGCCCTCTGTCATCTGGCGAAGCCGCTCATTAAGCAAGGCGGACTTGACTTCATGGAGCATAGGAATAAACCGGATACCAGATTCGGTTTTGGGTGCAGATATGAGAAATCTCATCTTTTGTTCATTTTCAGGCTTGCAATAAGCCATACTGTGGTTGATAGAAATGAGATTTTCGTCAAAGTTGCAGTCATCCCAACGCAGACCAATAATTTCTCCTGCACGACAGCCAGTGCCTAAGAATACAGTAAACAGGTTGAGAAAGTAGGCATACTTTGGGGATTTACGGATGAAGCCAACAAACATTTGCTGCTGCTCTTTGGTCAAAGCATGACGTTTATCCTGTTCCCATCTGTTCTGCTTTTTCAGCTCACTGCATACCTGATGGGCTGGGTTTTCTCGGATATAACCATCACGCACAGCCAATGTGAAAACAGGATAAAGTACGGTATTGATTGAATTGAGCGTGTTAAGTTTTAATCCTTTTTCATGGCTCATAGACAGGTAGAACTGTTTGATATCGCTATACTTGATGGAACTGATACTGCGACTGCCTAACGCGTCCCTAATGTATCTATCATACACTTGGATGTAAACAGTGCGGGTAGTGGGTTTTAGTTCTTTTTTCATGGACATATACTTATGGAAAAAATCGTCTAACGTCTTTTTTCTGGCTGTAAAACTTTCAATGCCATCATCAGCATCACGGATCAACTGTTTTTCCAGTTCGCGCAGCGGTTCACCGGCTTTTTTCCCTGCTGGCAGTTTGTCTGTACCCACAAGTCGCCAACTGTAAACCGTCCGCCGTACCCCACCTGCATCGGTATAGCGGTACATATACATCCCATCTGCGCGTTGGGATTCACCTGCTTTGAGAATCCGTCCTTTTGAGTCCCTTCTTTTCGTTGCCATTGTAAACTCCTTTCTGCGTGAAGAAGAAACTCGATGTGGTACTTGTATTATACCACACCGAGTATTTAAGCTCAAGCGTCATCAAATCAGGCTGATTCGGTCAATGTAGTTTTCAAATTTCTTGCGTTTTATTTGTGCTCTGGTATTGTTCCATAAAATGAAATCAGCATCAGGATTTTCACTGATTAGCTTCCGCAGCTTATTTTCTCCTATTCTGAAATATGCTGCAGCTTCTTCTATGGAAAGTGTATATCGTTCCCAAAATGGAATTTTAAGTGCCAAGATAAATCACCTCCATCGCCTCCATGTATTCTGGGTTGCTTTACTGTCGTTGGAAATTGACACATCCATTTTTGTTGCGATATTCGGAATACTTCTTCGCAAACCCCAATTCAAACCGCCGGATTGATCCTTTGAACCAGAAGCATTTGTACCATGGAAGCCCATTGGCTTCGCGATCTGAAAAGTCATAGTCGGCTAT
Source organism: uncultured Butyricicoccus sp. (assembly GCA_964017555.1). Lineage (GTDB taxonomy): Bacteria > Bacillota > Clostridia > Oscillospirales > Butyricicoccaceae > Butyricicoccus_B. The sequence continues at coordinate 45,360 of CAXHNU010000001.1, forward strand.
CCCATCAGACCACATGAAGTGCATCATTTGGAAATGTCCATTTTCTGTGATTCGTGGCTTGCAGAAATAAATTTTTACGTGTTTCCAGTCTTTCAGCTTTGCCTTAACTGCTTCAGCTAAACAGTTAGACCAATACAGGGTTGAATAGTACTCATATTTCACTGTATATCCTCCTAAATCCATTGCGATTCAATCAATTAAGATTTTATTATCAACCTCCTTCGCTGATATGTTCTAATACAATCGTCCTCCCGCAAACAGGGCAAACGATATATGTTTCATGACTCCACTCTTGATGGGCTGTACGAACATCACGACTATCGTAAGCAAGTTCAGATTTACAATACTTGCAAATGATATTTTGTTCAAGAAGTTTTATCGCTTGTCTTATAATCCTCATTATATTATCCTTTCATGCTGCCATGTCAAAATAGGCTGCGGCAAGTTCTTTGTTTGCCTGCTCAAAACCCTCCATATACCGCCACGCAGCCCCTTTATGCCACCCATCATGCAGGTATGATGCTGTGTCCCGCTTGTATATGGAATAACGTTTATCTCCCATCCCTTTGCACATACAGTATTCTCTGAATGTAAATTTCTTGAATATATTTGGTTGATTGCACCATCCTGCAAGGCAGGAGTATATACCATGATAAGGGGAAACATAACACTTTTCATACCGCATGATATAAGGGATTGCACCATACCGCATTAGTATCCTGATTCGCTCAAACGTATCCCGAATATCATTTATCCAAAAGGCATCGTCCCATTTTCCATTACGGTCAAACCCGCAAAGAACATAGAATTTGAAGTGCTTTTTCGTATCCGGGTATTTCGCCCGAATACATTGAAGTTTGTTTTCAATCATGTCTTTGTCCGCAATATTGTCAAACGCAAATATATAATCCCCATCATAATTCCAACCCATCAGCGCGTCTATTTTTTCATCTGTCAAAAGCCGTTCGTCAAGCCCCTGCTTGAACTGGAATCGTTTTCCGGTCTTTTTCACATCGGCAATGATCTCCTTCCATTTGGGGCAGGCAAAGAAATTATCGTCCAGAAAGCATAATTTTGGTCTGCTTTCATCCAGAAATTCATATACAGGGGAGTGCTGTACACATTGGCTGAGGTTTTGATTTACACAAAAGCTGCATCGTCTGAAACATCCCCTTGTGAGAAATCCAATCGAATAGTCCAGATAATAAGTAAAATTGCGCCTGCTTATGCCACTTTGGATTTGACTGTTTACCCATTCATCATACAAATGATAATCTGGTTTGCTGTGCTCTATTTCCATCGGAAGGGGAGGCGCTTTGTCATAGAAGAACCCTGTTCCGCCATACAATACATTTTCCATCAGAATAACGTCTTCCGGGACATATGTATCTGTGAATGCTTTTGAAAGATAAACCCTGTCAAAATTGCTGATTGTATCATAATCCAAAAGAAGGGAAACAGAATCCCCGGCATTTTTATGGTATGCGCTGATTTTCATGGATGCAAGGTTTGGAAACCTGTGTTTCTTTCTTCCAATCAGGTCGGCATCAATAATTCCAATTTTCATCTTTCACGTCCTATCGTCTTCATCACCATCAAAACTTTATTTTATTCTCTTTCGCCGTAACTGCAAAAGTCATCATCGTGCATCTGATAGCAAAGAATGTTGGGTTGACCAGGTATGCCATCCCTATACTTACAATCCTTACATCTCACAACCGGAACTGCATCGATGATTGGCTGATCTCTAATCCAATCTTGCATCGTTTCAACACCAAAGATAAAATGAGCATTGCCGTTGACTCTATCAAACCCTTCTTCATAAGGAATATGCTCTACATCAATCAGTTTCACATAACCACCTCCAAACTAATCTTTTATTTGTTCCACCAATTAAACCCTTTGTCAGCAGAATCGTATTTCAGCTCAGTTTTTGGAACAAAGGAATCTTCGTCATTTGGACGACAGGGATTAAACTGTACTTAGAGTAATTCTACATGTCAAATTCGGTTTATAATTTCTTCATTTAAGCGGTATCAGTTCAACAGGGCTTACGCATGAACATATAAATTGCACAAAGAACAACGTATACTATATTGTTATGAAATACTTTGTAGGGACAAAATCAGATCTGAAGATTATCAAAAGACTTTGATTTATAAAAATATGTAAAATCTCAATCATGTGTTTGCCCTGATCAATTCAAACCTTATACTTGTAATAAACCCTAATAAGTGATATAATTATTTTATTCAGTATCATATTTTCTTACGGGGTAGATGGAGAAATATTACTATGGATAAGATGTACCGGGTTTTTATTAGTTCTACATATGAAGATCTTCAAGAAGAACGCAAAGAGGTTATTCAAGCACTATTAGGGATGGACTGCATTCCTACAGGAATGGAAATTTTTCAAGCAACCGATGATGATCAATGGAATTTGATAAAAAAAGTTATTAGCTCTTGTGATTACTATATCGTGATAGTTGGTGGTAGATATGGTACTATTCATCCACAAACAGGGAAAAGCTATACGCAAATGGAGTATGAATATGCACTAGAAATTGGAATACCTATTTTAGGCTTTGTATATAAAGATATAAAGCAATTGTTATGGAAAGAAACAGATGATATTTCTAAATTAAAAAAATTTGTTGAGCTTATCGAAAGAAAAACAGTTATGTTCTGGAGAAATTCGGATGATTTAGCTAAAAATGTGTTATCATCTATTCATAAAATTATACAGACTCATCCACGCCCTGGGTGGATGAGAGATAGCAATGAAACAATAGACACTCAATACGAACGACCGTCAATAGTATCTTCCCCATTTATTGATATGGTTTCTATCGATTATTGGAGTGATGGGCTGATAGAAATAGCAAATATATTGTTTGGAAATGGAATCGCGGCTGTTTCAGGGTTTTTCGATGAAAAATTAAGTGCGCGTTTGCCTCAAATCGGAATTACTTCAATATCTCACATCAATATAGTTTTTCCTTCTGACAGCTATAATATATCTTTTACGGTTGAAAGCCCATTTTATGGAATAATTGTTTTGTGTGTAAAAAAAGATTTTTGGGGAAATTACATTGATAATTTTTTTCGAAAAAAGGAGTATGTGGATCAGCTTTCGGATGAAAAAATTCAGGAATATTCGTATTCTGCCTTATACGAATTGTGCAGTATGTTTTCTGGCAGCTTTGTTACAAATCTATCTGATTTAGTTGATTCAAGAGTCAAGATCAAAAAGGAACATTTGTTACCACCAACCCTACTTTCAGATAATGATACACGCGTTATGTCTTCCGTAGACAGCAAACTATTTGTAGCGAACCAAACATTTGGATTCGATCGGACATCATTCGAGGCTTTCTTCTTAATCGGAACTTCGACAATAGATAAAGTAATTAACAATATTTTAAAAACGCATGAAATCAACCTTTCATAAAACTAGAATTTCTTCTGGTCGTTTTTCACTTATGCCTTTGATATAATCCTCTACATCAGATCGTCCGCCATACTCAATATTTATCCTTTTTAGACCAATTAATATTCCTGCGGCTATTCGATGCCATCCATCGATAATAACACATCCCGGAAGGATACTGTTATATGCGCACAAATTATCAACTTCAATCCCGGTTATTTCTTGTGGGTTTTCCATAAAATAAATGATTCTCGCCATGTGATACTTTTTATCGCATGGCTTTTTGACTGGATGTTTCCATGTGTCGCCATATGGCGTTTTGGTTCCAATAAGTCCACGTTCTTTTTCTTTCAAAACATCTTCAAGAAAAAATGGCTGCGAATCTGACCAATCCCACTTCTCTTTCGCGTCTATTCCAGACATATCTATTAATCTGTCAAACAACACATCTATCATTCATACCACCAAATTTCATTGTTCTATATCCATCTTTGCGCCGCAGTTGGGACAATATTTTGAATCTTTCAAACTTACACCCATGCAAACAGAACAGCGAAAATTTCCTATTACCCCATCTAAACGAACCCCATTCACGATCCAATACCCATGTACTGCCGGAGCAACATCAGCAGCAGGTAAATGCACAACATCCCATGATGAAATCATGTTGCAGAAACAACCCGGAACAGGAGCAGCTTTTGTTAAAACTGCATCCCTTTCAACATATTCAGTCATGTTCTCCATAAAAAATCACCCTCATATGCTATTCATCCTTTATTGTGACTCTGAGTTCTACTATGCGCCCATCTTTCAACGTCCACTCATAGTCGCTTGAAGTTGCTTTGCGGCAGTCTGTGCCGCCAAGAAGTTCAGACACCATATAATCCCTTACAGCGCAAAGTGCCTCATCCGTACACTCTGTTTTATTCTGCCACAGATTTTTATTTTTGCCATTTAATGTACCTGCATAGATTGCAAATGCACCACAGCCTACATGATATTCTGCCATTACATCATCACCGCCTTGGCATAGCCTTGCGCATTCAGCAGGCGCAAGATACATAAAGCATTGTCTTCATCTTTCCCATCATTGTATTGACGATTTTTTTCATTCGTTATCATTGTCAATATTCCCTTTTAAATGTCGTTATTTGTAAGTCTGTTCGTAAGTAAGATACTGATAAGAAATCCCATTTTCCTCATACAGCGGGGATTCCTCTGTCACTTTCCAAGTTCCGTGAAGTTCTAACCAGGTATCTGCCGGGAATGGTTTATAAATGCGGGTAAGATAAAATTTTGTGATATAGGGAGAAAACTGTTCATACACGCTTCCCCCGCCGATTACAATAACATCTTCTAGATTTTTATCCGCACAGTATTCCAACACTTCTTCGATGCTGTGGCAAACGACTGCATTTTCGCATTCAAAATTTTTATCGTGTGTGAGGATAATGTTTTCCCGGTTGGGAAGCGGCTTCTGCTCTGGAAAAGTTTCAAGCGTTTTCCGCCCCAGAATCACGGTTTTTCCTTCCGTTAGATGCCGGAAATGCTTCAAATCACCCGGAAGATGACAAAGTAGTTTCCCTCTATTTCCAATTCTGCCAAGCAGGTCAACAGCAGCAACAGCAATCATCGTAGTACCTCCAATTATTTTGCAACTATGTTATTTCGGATCCGTAGGTTTGCCTGATATCCTTCAAATCACAAATCATCCACTGTAAATTGATAAAAATCATTAATTACAGGGTTTAACCGCACTTTATCATTCATCGACCTTAACAACCTTGTGCGGATATACACGCGTTGTTTCATTGTAACGCCAGTCGCGTTCACTGCCGACTGTTTTGATAATGACCATCTTCTTTGCCAGCTTTTCAACTTCCCCAAAATATAGCGTTGAACTTGTGCGACCGTGGGCTAAGGCAACCACTTTATCTCCGGCACTTAACTCTTTTCCTAAAAAATCTGTCATGATGTTCACTCCTTCATGAAATTATTTTACCGATACGCGTACACTGTTGCAGTACACAAAGGGCATATGCACGATGCGGTAATTCCATCGTGCATATATGCAATCTGATCAACTGCTTTGCATTCAAAATGATCTGCTTCAAACTCACAGCCGCATTGTTTGCAGCGAAAACGCTTTGGCTTGATTGATTTTCTATCACAGCCAGGATTAATAATTTTCATCTTATCACCTAATCAACCTTTCATCATCTTTAATTCAAGAAATTCATACCCTTTAGGATAAATTACACCATGATCTAAAAGGATTTGAACCGCCTCGATCACATGATTTCCTTTTACAGTGCCGCAAAGCTGTACTGGCACAAGACCGGTGCGTGACTCCCTGAAAGTATTCACGCAGTAATAGAATGTGTTCATAAACCCGCATCCTTTATGCTATTGCTGTACATGATACAGTCCATGCTGTTTGAAATGTGAATCATTCAAACATCCCCGCTTTTATATTGACTGCTGTGCTAAGAAAGAAAAATTCTGTATGGCTACCGACATCAAACATCGTTATTTGTTTCCCATCATAGTGTTTGTTCCAAATACGCACATAGGGAATTGCATAGCCTTGCGTATTGCAAAATCTCACAATCTCCTTATGTGCGGCATCCAGATATTCTTTGTCGGATTTCCCATCTTCAAATTGGGCAATTTCACGCAGTTTGCCCTGGCTGTCTTGAAAATAAAGAATCATATTGTTTTGCTCCTTACTCCACTTAAATGTCCTCACCAGCTTTAATGACTTCCTTCAAATGAATCAGCGCTTCCAACACATTCCGGTTATGTATGCCAAGACTATGCTGTCTGGCATTTGTTTCCGGTTTGGGCGGATTATCATATGTCATTTGATTCTTGTAAATTTGCTCTATCTCATCAATTTCTTGATCGGTAATCGTCATAACATCAAGACAGATTTGCAGAATTTTATTTTCCATCATATAGCCTCCTCATGCTGCCGTTGCGGCAAGCCGATAAATTGTAACATCCATATCCCCAAAATACATTTCAATCATTTTTAAGTTTCTCCCTGCCCAAAATCTTGGTTATAAGAAAGTCCAGTAGCTGTAAGGATTGCAGATTTGCTTTTCTCGCTGACCTTCCCACTGCGCAAACATTTTCCAGTGATATGTTCGAGAGAGGAAACAGAAATATCATTTTCATATTCTAACTTGATTTTATTCGTTATTTTTAAAGCCGGTTTTTTATCATTGGGTATAATATTTTATACGAATAGCTAATTTGTATTTTCGCGCCATTTCAATCATATGCTTTGTTCCTTTGCTTTGACCATCCCAAAAGGCTGCCAGTGCGTCTGCATTTTTTGCCATTTCTACATTGCGGATAAATCCTGCGCCGCGCCCTTTGCCATCCCAGTCAGCGGGGAAATATCGGATTGAATATCCTCTTTCTTTACCATATCGTTCGCCAAGCCGGTCAGCACCTTGTGCCATGCCGCAGATAATAACAATCTCATCCGTCACATGGGCAAGCAGTCTGTCCATGACTTTGGCAAGCCAGGGATAGTTGTTAAAATCCCTGCCTCCTGCAATGATCACTCGGAACATAGATGCTCCTTTCGCCAGGGTTTGCCAGCCAGTGTTTCCATTTTGCGCAGGCACCGCCTTGTGGGAGGGGCAAGCCCTCCCTTTATACATGGCAGTTTGAATCATTCACGATTATCTTTTGATATTTCTGCAATTTCCGGCAGCCAGTTTTCTGGTGTTGGCGCACGCAATTTTGCAGGAACGCAATCTTCATAGAATGCGGAAGTTTCAGCAAGCGCCATATCAATCAGCCAAAAATCATCTCCGTTTTGCATAATATCCAATGACCATTGCCCTTTTAGATTAAGATTTGGCAAAATATCGTTTTGAATATGGGACAAAATGATTTGCTCGTTGTCTGCATAGCGCTGCATGAGTTTTTCTTCATGCGCCTTATAAATCACATAGTCATGGATTTGATGCGGGCTGTTGGCATCACTTCCATGCCCGAATCGCTGTTTCATCGTTTCAGGCTCCCAGTATGGCGTACAGCCTAATATTTCCTTTGTATCGCAGTCAACAAAGACACGATATTCCGTGTGTAAAGGCAACCCTTTATAAATACAAGGGTTATTTTCTTTATCTGGTATCCATTCGCGCACCACCCATTCATTTGTAGTGGATACACCATAAATACAGGGAGTACAAAGCGGGCTTGCCATTTGCAGGGCTTGGAAATGAATGTAAAGCAGATATTCACCCAGTTCTTTTACCTCTTTTGCACCTTTTACATGGGCGTTGCGGAAATCAAATTTTGAGGCGTAAGTCCCAGTCTTGATAAAATATTCTTTGGACTCATTAAGCTGGAACGCATGATATGCCCACGTGTCAACGATTGCAAGTGTTGTAGGCGTCAGCGACTGATACGCCTGCCGGGTCAGCTGAAGCAGGGGAAGCGGTACTTTTGCAATGGCGGTTTTCGGAATCTGAAAGAAATCCTGACCGCGGCAGGCATCAACCAAATGCGGCAGCCAATAGCCCATGGAATTGGGATTTGTCCCGATAATCTCATAAGTTATGCCGTCAAGGTCAAGAATATCAAGCCCTTGCCGGAACATATGATACATGGTTTGTTTTTCCTTTGCAGAATGGGCATTTAGATATGCCTGGTAATACCAAAGCAATATCGAAGCGCTGTCTATATCAATATCCCGCTTCATCAGATTCCCTGCAAGCTGTGGCTGAATGGCAACCGGCAACTGCTGAATTTCCGCAGCCGTTACCGGTGTCGCGTTGCCATGCAGCGCCTTGCAGCTTGTGGATGCCGCTGCCATGCCATTGTAAAAATACATCCGGGTTTGTGCTAGCAGCGCATCAACAATACGAGATTGCAGCTGCTCTGTATCTGCGGATTCATTCAAATCATCTAAATCAGCCAAATGTTTTTGTTTTGCAGCCTGCCTGGAATTTTGCTGAAAGAAATCCTCGGGTTGCTGCGTCAGCGCACAGGTCTGGTATGCCCGCTCAAATGCGGCAAGCTGTTCTGGGCTGACTTTCAGAAGATTGGCTATGGCATCTTTCGTCAGTGATGGACTCTTTTCGCTGCCAAATAATGCAGTGAGCATATTAGATTGCAATTGCGCCACCTCTTTATTACAGTAACTTTTCGATATGAACAGGGTATAGATGTGCTTATTTTCCTTTACAAATAACAGCAGCAGTTAAAAAGTCAAAACCAATCGTTTTTGCTACCAGATATGCAGAGTAGCCATCCACAAGTACACTTTTATCGGTCACAACTACATTTGTGTTGAATTTGCCGGTATGATAGACTTCCAAAAAGCGTTTGGCGATTTTCTTATCACAAGGCTGAGTACGAGCCATATACTGCGGAATCCTGATATTTTTCATTGGTATCCTTGTTGGTGTGTGAATAACAGAGATGATTTTGCGGAGCGGGAATGTTGCACCAGATGATGCCAATATACCTGCTAAATGATCTGATTTAACAGCAGTTCCAACAACAACACCGCGCTGCTTGCCTCTTGCGGTATCACAGTTGACATTGACACCGGGTATTACATCAGATGTCAGGTTGTCCGGAACCTCAAACCAGTAGATTTTATCGCTCTTTTCGTGCTTAACCATTGCGATAGTCATTATAAATACCTCCGTTGCTAGCCATTCAACGATTTTATTCGTCGTTATATATAGTATACCATGGATTTTCCGCTTGTCAATGGAGAAACAACAATTTTATTTGTTGATTTAACGTGAGGGATGCAGTGATTTTTTTCTGAATAAAACAGTTGTTTTATAAACTGTTCCTCTGCTGACTGACCAAACTGTTGTTGATATAGTCACAAACTTCACAGTAGTTTTTCATAGCATCTCTTAGCTGTTCTTGCTTTTCTGTAGGGAGTGTAGACGCCATCTTACCCAACAACATGGTCATGTGATCGAGCGGAACAACAGATTCGCTTTGCAAACCAGAAAGATTGCAGGACGGGAATACGTCATCACAGGGACGTTCCATCCATTTGTGGAATGCGTTTTTCTGCCGCTCATTCATGCCGATACCCATCAATCCCATTAATGTTGCCTCGAAAATAGGCTGAGGCAGTCTGATAAGATATTCATATACGGTCATATTGTTATCGCTTTCCCGTGGAACCAATACCGCTACGATCTTTATTACCCAGCGTTTCTACAACTTCAAAAGAAAGTCGAGGTTGATGCTCCATAATGCGGAATTGACAAATGCGGTCGCCAACCTTGATTGAGGTATCACGCATGGCAATAGCTGGGAAATACCACTGATCATTTTCACCACAATAGCTTTCGTCCACCAGCCCCATATGGTTAGCCTGAATGATGCCAAAATTTTTGAATGTCGAGCTACGGGGAATGATATGCGCTTCATACCCTTTGGGAAGCTGCATCGCTACACCAAGCGGAATCAGCTTGAAGTCGCCCGCTTTCAGATCCACATTTTCAGCGGCCCGCAAATCAATCCAGTCGGACTTGCCTGCGATATATTCCAGCGACTCAATTTGATCGCTGAGATACTTGATTCTAATTTTTTCAGTCATCTTGTAATCCTCCGTTTTCTCTAAAATGGCTGGTTCTTTCATATTACACCTTGATGTATAAACCGCAATGACACATACCATTTCCCATTTCACGAAACGCCTTACACATACATTTCGTATCTTCGTTTTTGACAAGAGAGCATGGACAATACCCTGAATTTTCTTTGAGCTGTTTTCTAATCTCTTCTACATATTTCTGATCAGGATTCAAACGTATTTTCATTTAAGAAATCCTTTCTGCATATTGGTTGTCGCTTGCCAGCGTTATGCCCAACACGGCGTCATACCTGTTGGATTGGTTAGGAATATAACGTCCGAATTTAATGATAACATTCGGAAAGTTAGATAATAAATTGAGCCATCCTCTTTCTGTGCATTCTTCTTTGGTATATCCTGTGTAAATCACAAAATCGTCGTCAGTTTTATGGCGGAAACGACACAGCAATTCTAACAAAGCGTCAAAAGTGTCCATCGGTTCCATACCGCCACAAACAATCGCTTTGCTGATTGGATTAGAGATATAGCGCTTGATAATGTCTGTGATGCTCATCTCAACCGTGGGAGAGTGGGCAAGGCTGCTGTTTTGACAACAGCAAACCTTAGCCTCCTTCTCACATTTGAAAGTGCAGTAGGGAAAAATGATAAACATGGATGGCTTTTTATAATTGACGAAATCTTCGTCTGCCAATCCTTTAATCAGCAACTTTTTCCCACTCCCTCATCTGATATTCTGCTTTACGCTCCTTTGAATAGGTTGTAATGGGAACATAAAATCCCACAATGCGCGTATATTCTGTTGCAACAGGCTGTCCACATGCAGGGCAAACCTTACCGAAAAATGCGTGATTGTTTTTGCAAGCCTGAATTTTTGTGTTGAACGCAAAATAGGTCACACCCTGATCAGCAATGTAATTCAGCATATCCCATGCCTGCTCAAAGGTACTGAACGGTGCTTCAATATTGACATGGAGAATACTGCCGCCATTACAGAATTTATCAAACATAGATGCAATACGAATGCGTTCCTGCAAGGTGGTTTTAATGCCAAGAGGAATGAACTGATTGCCATAAAGGGGCAAATCGGTTACAGCAGTATCAGGATAGAAAAAGAGGTCTTTCTTCATCAATTTGGCAGCTGCGGTTTCGCCGGGGATTTGCTCACAGTTAATTTGATAGTCAACCATCTTTGCAAACTCTGCTTTGGTGTTGTGAATCACCTCGAAGATTTTTTTGCCAAAGCGTTCTGCGTCCTCCGTGTAATATGTGTTGCCAAGCGCATCCTTACGGACATAGCCAAAAGTTTTCATCGTTTCGTAGACGCCAATAAAACCAATCGTGTTATAAAGGTGCTCAAAATCTACAATGCTAAGAGAGAAGTTACGAAGCAGCCTTTTATCCACATTACGTTTGATAATGCCGCGAACACAATCCAGCACTTTTAGATTTAACATAACCATTTCTCTAAGCGCTGTCAAATACGCATCCTCGGTTTTGTGATCTAAAGCCAGACGAGCCAAATTGATGGTGCTGACTTTAACTGAACCAACCTTGAGCGCGGTGCCGCCAATACTGTTAAAATATCCCAGGTTCTCGATATTGCTTTTCAAACGGCAGCAATTGGATAGACTGGTGACAGAATCATCGATAAACAGGTTGCTGTCGTTCCACTTCATATTGTGCGCACAAGCATACTTCGCAAAATCTTCATCCACAAACTTGCCATCAACGCGCAGTAAAGAAATAGAGTTCACAGGGAATGTCATCATATTCTTGGAATGAATCTTAGCCATTGTTTCAAGGAATACTTTCTGAAATTCCATGATTCCATCAATTTCATCAATCATAAATGATCCGTCAGGGAACTCTGCGCCGCCAAACAGAGCTTCTAAATAAGGTCTGTCGAAGATACTGGTATTCGTGAATGCGGACTGGATGCCGCCACGAAGGAAAGGTTGATTCAGCGCGTAAATCAAACGCTGGATTTCCTGTCTGGCAGCACGATTGCAATCTGTATACAGATTTTCGGCGCAATCCTTTTTCCAGAAGTAGTACATATAAGGAATCAGATTGGGCAGACCAACAGCGCCGGAACTGCGGTTACACGTCCAGCTAACAAATTCCTTGACAAAATCCACAAAGGTTTCAAGGTGCTGAGGCGGTTCGGCATTGAAATTCTCAATGAAATATAACCCGCGTTCTGCTAAATTTTTCAAATCATAAGCAAAACAGTAATGGACGAATGTGGAAGTATTTGCATCGTGAAGATACAAGTGACCATCCCATTCGCAGCGCAACCACTCATTTGCCGCCCTGAAACCATACTTTTTGTTGATCTCGTAATAAATCTTATTGAATGCCAACAGCTTCTGATGCGGTTTAGGCATTTCATTGATCAGGGTGACAATATCTTTTTGACCGACATTGGCGTTGCCATCTACTGAAGCGTCAGCCACCGTATCAGAGTCAATAAAGTTATCAATAAAGTCGGTGTAGCTCAACTGACCAGTAGAGAAGCCATTGATTTTTGCCATTTCTTCTCCATAGTCATTCTGCATTCTGTTGTATGCGTTAATGAAATTCTTTTTTAACTCAATATTGATGTTCATTCTGCACGCTCCTGTTTATTCACCCAATCATTTGCATCAGCAAACGCAAGCAGATCATTTCCAACTTTCAGGACTGGCACCTGCGTAATGCCAAGTTCCATCATTTCCTCAATGGCGTTGTTCTCTTGATAAACAATGCCTTTTTGCTCCAATTTCTTTTTTAGAATGGAACACTTCGGGCATCCTGTTGAAAAAAGCACAATCATTCAATCTTCCTTCTTTCTGCATACTGCTGTACTAAGGCGTCAATATCGTCCCATGTTTCCGCACGATGAATGCCATACTGCTGAACATTCAGGTTTCTGTTATGCGGGCGGTTAAATAAAATCTTAAAGTAATCCCCATTCACAAGATTGTGAACGCCATCATCAATCAGGATATCACCGCGTATCATTTGTTTGTTTGCGGCAAAGATAATATGATTCCAGTCCAGGAAGGGAAACATCTGTAAGATTCTCTCTATCTTTACTTTACAGGTGCGATAATCTGAGGCAGTAACCATATAGAGTTGATGTCCCTGGTTGTGCCATTTTTGAAGGACACGCTGACTGCCGGGTATAGGTTCCAGCCTGCGCCACAAATCATCTTCCAACAGCACACCAAATATCTGTTGCTGCGTTAGCGCGGGAAATGCCAGTGTGATATCCCAATCCTTAACATTCTTAAAGTCTACCGACGTGCCATACCGTTCATTCAACAGATTAACCCAGCAATTCAGTAAATTTTCTGCCACATCATCAGCATCAAAGAGAATGGTCAGCGGCGTTTTTGGGGGTTCAAGTTCCGCAATCAGTGATTCGACTGCGTGACGCAGTTCGTTTAGCCCTTGATCGTTCTGGATGATGTAATCAAAGCGGTAACCATCCAGAGCGGTTTCAGATTTGTGTGACTGCTGCTCTGGCGTCAGCGGGGAAACAAAATTCGGACGATTTACGCGTACCAGTATTGTATCAATACCGCTATGTTTGAACATCTCATATTCATTGGGAAAACGGCAATCGGGTAAAATTACATAATCCCATTCGTCACGGAACATGGAAAAGAAATTAACGATAAAATCAGCCCAGTAATCGGGAGATTTTGCCCGAATCACGTCGGTTCCAACGTACTGAAGGATGTGTCTGCCGCGCTCATCCTTCTGTCCATCCCAGCCAAAGTATGTCTTGCAGATATATTTGAGAAGGTCGGCAAAGTGAGCAATTATGACACGTTTGCTGTTCTTCTCCAGTATTTCTTTCAGTATGGCGGCAGTGGTATCCTTGCCATGCTGCGCCTTGCCTGAAATTGCGATAACCTTCATATTTCACCTCATTCATTGAAAATGTTTGCTAAATCACATAGTCATATTGATATAGATACAGATAACCCCGCTGCCGCCCCCAACCATTAGCCGGAACCTGAATGATATCAAATTGTTTCAATGGTTTACGGTCAAAAAGTTCAGAATAAATTGTCCAACGGTTTGTTTTTCCGGTTCCGATTGACCGCACTTGTAACGCATACGCCCAAATGTTTCCTTTCACTTTGGATTTTAACGGATAGATATTCATAATGACCAGTTTCCGTTGATCCTCTTTTTTATTGGTGGTAAGGTCAATATACCCAAGGTTTTCAAGCTGAATTTGCATTTTGCTTTTCAAATCAAAGTCAGGAATGTGCATATCCTGTACCATAGATTCTATATGACGGAGCAAACCTGGTAAATCAGTAAATGTATAACTCTTTGCCAACGCACCGCTTTTCGTTTTATCAGTAGCATACCGGGCAACCACTGGTTCAAGCTCTGGCGTCAACTTGTCTTTGGATATCTTTTTCATTGTGCCATTTTTGAAGAAAGAGAAAAGATTGACCATCCGTAACAGCTCTTTGGCATTGCCATATGAGGAGAAGTAATCAATCTTAACCAAAATTTCCCGTTGTCTGGCGTCCAGATGTGTTTTTTCATTCAGCAGCATCAGTAAATCCATGAATGACTCAGGCTTGCCCGCTTCGGCAAGCGCATAAAGCTCGTTCGCAACGTTGGCATTCATATACTTTACTGAAGAAATCCCCTTAGCGATTACCTTTTCTTCTGGATTCAAAAAGTATTTATCCCTGGAAAGACCAAAGCATGGTTGGATAATTTTGATACCATAGCGCGCAGCCAGTTCATTACCGTTTTTCACATCTTCTTCACCATTAGCGTTGTTGAGGTAGGCAGTAATGAACTCATAAGGATGATAGTACCGCAGATAGGCACAGAGATAACCAATCATACAGTAGCCAATAGAATGATTGTCGTGTTACTCCGCTGTTTCCAGCAGCGCAGACTATATCTTCAGCAAAAGCCGTTCTTGCACTTCCACCAGCAGTTCATCTTCTGGCGTACTCCTTATCGGATAGTCGTTAGACCTTCTGATAACTTTTCCCACACAAAACCACCAGCAGATTTTGTGCGATGATTTAGACAATATTCTCTAATCATTGGTTTATGTTATCAGCTTGGCACGGTATTGCCTGCTACCCATTTCCGGGCCGTAGGTTCTCTTAGTCAGAGGCTTCGTCCTTGGGATTGATCTATATCTCCTTGTAAGGCTTCATAGACCGGTCTTATTCATCTGATACCGTTAGCACGGCTTATGCCGCACACCCCTGAACAATAGGGTTCACAAGAAATGAGCTAATCATTAACCCAAACATATAACTGGAAGCATCCTGAATAATCTGTAAAAACTCTTTCGCTTCCTGTTCAGCCACTTCTCTGGGCTGAGAAGATTTGTTGCAATATCCCTCCAAAATCTCAGGCAGAGCGCTTTGTAAACGGTCTTCGTCCTTTCTGGCGATTGCGCGACGCGTATTATCAGCATCAGACCCGGAGAACCCGCAAATTTGTTGCAGGAACTTGATAACATCTTCCTGATAAATCAAATAACCGTTATTATCAGCCAGAAGCTCATCAATAATGGGCGAGGGATTCTTGTGCGGCTTGTGCTGCATAAGTGCATCACGATAGGATGCACCGGAAGGACGAAGCGCCGCCGTCACAAGACTCATATCAAAAATGCTGTGCGGTTCATACTGTTTGAGCATTTGGAATGCAAAATCGCCCTCGAACTGGAAGATTCCCACTGGGGAACGAAGCATATCTTTCCATACATCTTGATCATTCCAGTTGATTTCATGGGATTTAGGATAAGGCTTTCCCAACAGATCATAGGCGTCCTTGACAATCTCAATGTTTTTCAGCCCCAGAATGTCATACTTGACCAAGCTGACTTCATGTACGCACTCCATGTCAATTTGCAAAATTTCTTTGCCATCAGAAATGAATGTGCCATAGTTGTCACGCAAGGTAATGGGGCTTGCCACGATGCCGGCAGGGTGCATGGACTGAGAAATTGCCACATCAAGCAGTCCGTCATAGTAGTAAAACACTTCGGGATATTTCTTTCGGGTTGCTTCCTCATTGATCTCAAATTCTTTTTTGATTGCCGCACCGATTTTACCGTTCCATGGATTTTTGGCGGAAATCTTTTCGTTTTCAGCCTTTAGTTTGGCATACTCCTGGTTAAAGCGTCTGATTAGCGCATCCCTTGGTGTGCCATTGTATTGAGAATCAAGGATTAAGTTTCCTTCTTCATCGAATCGATACGCTCCAAACCCATCACGCACATCACCAAATACTACCTTAATACCATCGTCCTTTAATGCCGCCAGCAGATGTTTGAAGGGCTTTTCATCGTGCTCGTGCTCCTTATTCCAACGAACTGACAGCGCACGGCAGATTTCATCAATGCAGCCCTTAGATTTAATCGTGCTAATGGCAAGGATAAAAGCTGTTTTCTCCTGTCCAAACCGATTGATAATGTAGTCATATACCATATCGCGCTGAGTGGGTGATACATCAATATCAATATCTCCAATCTCTTTACGATCTTCGTTGCAAAATCGACTGAATACTGTATGCCAGGTTTCCGGGTTAAGGTCAGTAATGTCAGATACATAAGCCACTCGAGAGCCGCCGCAGGAACCTCGATTGAAGCCAATAGGGATTCCATTTTCTTTGCACCATGTTACCAGTTCACTCATAAAGAGCATAAAACCAGACATCTCAATTTTATCGAAAACCCGGCATTCTTCAGCGATAGCCGCTTTGAATGGTTCTACTTGCTCAGGTGTAATTGCTCCATTTGCGATTTTGCTTTGCAGGTTATCATGAAGAACTTGGTGTAGTACTTCACGGTCGCGCTTACCATACAGAATGGGATATTTGAAGGACACATCCAGCGCAAATGGCTCAACAGATTCAGCCATTCGATTGGTGTTTTCGATTGCCTCCAGATACAGTTTCTCTGGCAGTGCATCCTGTGCTTTGAACATAGCAACCAATTCATCATAGGATTTATAGGTGAGGTCAAAGGTATCTTCATCCGCAAAATCAATGTGTTTTGACAGCTGTAAAATCGTTCGACACTCAGCTTTATACGCATTAATGCTGTGGGTATCAGTCCCGGCAATCAACGGTATCCCATATTGCAAGGACATCTCTGCCAAATGTCTGTTATAGTCAATCTGTTCAGCACAGTTATGTGGCTGAATCTCCAAGTAATCATAATGCTTTAGCAGTTTTTCATACATGGGATGATTGATCCGCATACGGCTTAACGGAGAAGCAAGACAAGCGCTGATCTTAATTACATTTTTTGAAAGACCGAGAAATTCTTCAAAAGTGATTCGCGGTTTGTAGTAGAAATGATCTTCACGACTGGATTGACTGATCAGGGCATTCATTTCTTGCAGACCGGCATAATTCTTAGCGATTAAAATGGTATGGTAGTTATCACGCACTTTATGCCGTCCGGCTTCCATCAACGCTGCAAAACGGTGCCCTGCAAATTTGTTCGGATCAAACCCATCTTTTGCTTCTTTGCACTTTTGGGCAAGTTCTTCATTTACTTGCTTTTGCACCTCTTTGGGGTCGGGAAGCATAAGCAGATCTTCCGTCAAATAAACTTCACAACCATGTAAATATTTCAGTCCGGCTTTATCACAAGCAATCTTTTTTTCTACCCATTGATAAATATTGCCTAACCATGCTCAGTAAAGGCGATTGCTGTTTGCCCGTACTGAGCCGCTATATCGATGTAGTCTTGAAACTTGGTAGCGCTGTCAAGCAAAGATAGTTCCGTATGGACGTGGTATGCGACATAGTTTTTCTTCAATGGAATCACCTCGATTCATATTTTCATCAATCCGCTTTGACTTTACCAAACACTTCGTCTTCGCTGTTTTCCTGTTCAGCAACCAATTGAGGCGGCAGCGGTAAAGGCTTATCATAAGACTTGGTATCCCAACTGAATTGACGATCATACTCGTCCATATCACTAAAAAAGCGGCGGGATGCCGGATCATAGTAAAGTCCAACGTCAATATTCTGCCGCCCAAACATCCGGTCTTTGATGATGGTAACAATGACATCATATTTGAGCAGGCGGCGGCGCTTTTCAGAGAGTTTCGCCGATTTCTCACGCTCAGCATCTGTCACGCGGCGCAAACCAATGGTGCGGTGGGCAAGATTTACAATATTACTGGTGCCAGCAATATCGTAAATGCCAACGTTGGTGCTTGCATCCATCTTTCGGGGATGGCAAACCAAGATGACAGCGACTTGATACTTTTTTGCAAACCTGATAAGGTGTTTTATTGTCTGGGTCTGAGAACGCAGTTCTTCATCTGAACTATCCGTGTCGATACACATAAAATTATCCAGGATTAAGCAGCGCACTCCATATTTTCGCACAGTGTCTGTCATAGAAGCAATCAGTTTGTCAAGTACATTATCATAGTCGTCACGATAAATATACCATTGCCCTTTGTAAGCCCGGTTGATTTCCCCAAGTGTTTTGCCGGATATTTTTTTATAATGGTTGCCCCGGCGGGAAACAGCATCTTCTACATTGCGCGGGCCAGCGAAAATATAATTGAACCAGCTTTTTTCAACGCCGTTTGGCAGTTCGCCGCTGAATATCCACGCGGCATTTTCATGGTCAAGAGCATTACACATGAGCTGAGTTAAAAGACTGCTTTTCCCTGCACCGGGCTGTCCGCTGATAATGGTTAATGTACCAAAAAACAACCGCATCAGTTCATTATCAATGGCTTTTAACCCAAATGTAACGCCGTCAACATCTTCATATTCTGTCGGTTCCACATCGGATAAATCAGATACGGAAGGAACCGGGGAATCCCTGGCACTCAATATCAGTTCCAACACTTTTTCTTTACCGGCAGCAAACAAGACCTCGTTCAAATCCTTGGTGACGCGTCCGCTGTCCCCAAGCGGAATGGCAGGTACATCCACAACTTTTGTCCGCCAACTGCCCAGCCGGGGCACACATTCTTTTTGCATTTTTAGCCCGGCTGCGTCATTGTCAGCACAAATGATAATGCTGTCAAATTGATCAAGCCATTCTAAATTTTCATCAATCCAGTGCAGATTGCCGCTGCCAAGCGGGATGGATACGGCATTCGTGAACCCGGCTTCAATCGCAGACAGGCAGTCGGCTTCCCCTTCACAAATCAGCAGGGGCGCATTGGTATTGATTCGGTTCATGTTAAACAGAAGCGGCGCGGTATCTGCCCCTTTTTGACACCAGCATTTGTTTTCACCTTTTTTGATTTTTCTGGCTGGACGGTATTTCACCATGGTTAATACATCATTGGTGTCATAATAATTGAAAACCGCATTTCCATCGCTGTCCTGCCGCACATCGGCATAATCAAGCGTTTGCTGACTGATTTTTCGCTTTTGGAAGTATTCGTATACCTTGGTTTTATCATCACACGCAACCTCTATGGGGTATCGGTACTGCCGCCGTGTTTTGACGCCCAATTCGCCGAAAGAATAAGACATTCCAGCGAGTTCAAAAAGTTTGCGGCACGCCTGCGCATAAGTCATCCCTTTGTACATCAGCACATCCAAAATGTCATAACTGCGGGCACAAGCGCCAAAACACCTGAAATTATATGCCTTTTTGTTGTAAATGAATGATGCGTGATCTTCCTGATGAAATGGGCAGCAACACTTCATATCACGTTCATCATAGTCGGTTATGCCAAGTTCTTCGATCATAATCCGAGCATTATCATCGCCGAGTTTTTCTTTTGCCTGCATAATCAGGCTGCGGTCAATCTGCATCGGTAAAAATCACCTCGTTTTATGGGCTGCACATGGGGCAAATAAATCACCATCATCCAAATCACTGATATGAGGTTCTGTCAGCGCCGTTGCACAGTTCAAAACAGCCTGATGGTAATAAGACCCTTTCAGTTCAGCACCGATTGTCCGGCGTCCCATCCGCAGCGCCATATAATTGCTGCTACCAATTCCGGCAAACGGGTCAAGTACAATGTCATCTGGATTTGTCCAAAGTTCAATGCCGCGCTTGATAACCTCTAATTGCAATGGACAAATATGGCGTTCGTCCTTTTCTTCACGGGCTGATTTTTTCTGTAAAGTATCCGATTGACGGATATCCATCCAGACAGGGGACGCGTAACGCTGCCACATATCTACTGGGAAATTCTCGTCTGTATGGGTCACACGTTCTGGATTTTCCCCGGGTTTGCGCAGCATGATAAGATAGTCAGCGAGTCCCTGACGGCTCATTGCGGAATCTTTTTTCAGTTGCTTGTGAAGCAATCCAAGCGCTTTGGTACGCTGCATTTCTGTGACCGGGTTTTTCCAAATCGTTACACGGGAATGAAAGATAAACCCTGCCTGCTGAAACAGCCGAACAAGATCGCCAGGGAAGTCTTTCACACCGATTACACCGTCCCGTTCTTTCATCATGGGGAGATCCATACAATGAACGGATACGATCCGTCCCGGCATCATCACCCGGTAAAGTGCTTGGGCGAAAAAACCAAAATGTTTGAAAAACTCATCGTCTGTCTTACAGTTGCCCATATCCCGGTCACTGTTGGAGTATGTGTAGAGGCTGGAAAACGGGGGAGAGAAAATTGCATAATGAATACTGTTTTCCGGAATGCCAGATAAAACATCCACACAATCCCCATTGTAAATGGCATATCTGTCCTGCACAGCCTGATCTAAAATATTCATGTAAAGCACCTTCCTGTTGTTATATTTAAGCGGCAAACTCCATCCAGCGAGGGAGTTGCATCTGTTTTTGCGCATCATACGGAGAGGACATACGACAGGTTTGTCGCAGTTCCTTCTTTGTAATTTCCCTGGTATATTGTAGCATCTCTTGCTTCATCCGTTCTGCGTCGGCTTCTTTTCTGGCAATATTCTCTTTGACGCATCCTTCTTTTCTGGAAATGATAATGTAAACATCAACCGGGTCAGACTGCCCAAACCGCCAGCATCGGCGTACTGCCTGATAATACTTTTCATAACTGTCCGACAGCCCAACGAAAATCATCTTCCGGCAATTTTGCCAGTTCATCCCGAATCCGCAGATAGAGGGTTTTGTCACCAGACATTTAACCGCACCGCTTGAAAAGTTCAGCATAGAATCACTTTTGTGCGCATTTGTATCAGATCCTTTGACTTCTATAGAACCATCAATAGCGTTTTTCAGCGCCGCAGATTCAGCATTCAGGTCACACCAGACAAGCCATTGTTCCGCTGAATTGTTGACCAGATTCGCCGCGACAGATACTCTTGCATCCATGCTGCCTTTTCGCGCCTGACGGCGCTCTGTCAGGGAAAGGGATATATTTTCTGCTGTATCGCCATCCGCAATGACTTCATGAACGCACAGCGGCGGAAGATCAAAACCACCCTGGTTATATCCAAGACTTTTGGGATTATCCAGGAAGCAAGCCCATGTCGCCATCCACTGCCAGAACATATCTTCCGCGTGTCCCTTAAGCCGCCATTTTGATGTTTGCCCGCCATCATGAACAAAGAACATAGACAGCATTTCTTTCCGGCGCATGACGCCAAGAAACTCCGCATGGTTGCCAAGTTCCATGTAATCATTTGGAGCAGGCGTCGCGGTACACGCCAAACGGAAATCCGTTTTGGTAAACCGGTCAATGATTGCAGTGCGCACCTTTCCGGTGAAAGATTTCAGGATGCTGCTTTCATCAAGAACCACACCGATAAACGATGAAGATACAAATTTGTCCAGCTTTTCATAGTTGGTAATATTGATTGCGCCTGGCACAATATCCTGCTGGCTGGAGGCTACATAGGACGTAATGCCAAACTTTTCACCTTCGCGGCGGGTCTGATCTGCTACCGCAAGCGGGGCAAGCACCAAAACTGTGCCGCCTGTCCTGCGGCAGATTTCATCCGCCCATGCAAGTTGGATGGCTGTCTTGCCGGTGCCGCAGTCAGAAAAGACTGCCGCTTTCCCCTTCGCAAGTGCCCACCGCACAATATCCTTTTGATATTGGAAAAGTTTTGGATTCAAATCTTGCTGAGAAACCTGGAAACCAGTCGATTCCAAAACATAACTTTTTTCGTCCAGGAAATCGCGATAGGCGTCCTTTGTTGTTTCAATCATGTCAATTGCTCCTTGTAAAATCATACTTTTATTTGAGAAATTCTGCATATTCGCATTCTGACGATACATCGCAAAGGTGCTTGCAGAACCAGAAGTCCAGGTTGGGGTACCAGTCATTTGTGGCAGTAATTCTGTCAATCAACTTTGCTGCCCATGTTTCTACTTCCTCCATCCGTTCTTTTTGGAATGGTTCACATATCCATACACCAGTACGGAAACAGTTAAACTCAAGATAGTCAGGATAGCGACCATATAGCTGATAGACCGCACTGGCATAAATATAAAGCTGCCGCAAATACTTATCCAGCTCTACATCTCCAAGGGTTGGCTTTTTTCTGCCGGATCGGGGCTTCAACGCCCTAGATTTATGGTCAGTGATATACAGTTTGCCGTTCTCATCCTCAGACAGCAGATCCAGAAAACCGATAAATGGATGACCAGCAAATTGGAATTGCAGTTTATCCTCAACCTTGATAATTTTTCGGGCAGGGAATGACAGCGTTTTAAGATACTGTCGTCCCTGTTCCAGATAATTCATGTAAAGTTTATGTGATGGCGCTTTCGCTGTAATATCTGCAATGAAATGGGAAAGAAAGTAAGATACAAGTTCTTCTTTTTGCAATGCGCCAGTTAGATATTGCTGTATTATTGCGTGCATCAAGCTACCATATTGTGCGAAAAATTTTGATTGGCACGGGATTTTGTAGATATACCGTTGCAGCCATAGATAAGGGCAATCCTCAAAAGCTGACAATCTCGAATAACTCCACTCCATGGCATCAATCGTAAGGTCATATCGCATTTAAACATTCCTCAAAATGGAAGCTCGCCATCATCTTCACTTTCACGGGCATCCACAGAGGGTGGGGGATTTTTCTTTGCAGACGCACTTTCGCTCTTCGCAGATGAACATTCAGCGCTTTGTCCTTTGTTGCCGCAGAACTCCACACGATCTGCTTTAATCTCCCATGCAATGCGGTTGTTCCCGTTTTTATCCTCATATTTGCGGCTTTGCATTTCACCCTGTACCAGGATTTCTTTTCCTTTAGTGAAATACTTGGCAACAAATTCGGCTGCTTGCCGCCAGAATACAACGGTGAAGAAATCCGTTTCTTTCTCCTTGGAATATGGGCGGTCTACTGCCACATTTACTGTACACATGGCAACGCCGCTCTGGGTGCTGTGCATTTCGGGATCTTTTGTGAGTCTGCCTTTGATGATAATACTATTCATGCTTCTCCTCCTGTGAATTTCTTAACCGCTTCTAAAACATCGGCGGCAGTCTTTAGATTGGTCACAATTCGATAATTGCCGGATGGTTTGCCTTTGCCATCTTTTACATACTTCTTTACGATGGCAGTCAATTTTGTGCGAACATCTTTCAATTTCTCTTCATCCTGGAAGGTGTTCAGGAACTGGGAAATCGTTTCGTCAATCTCGTCAATCATAGCGGAAACAATTGCTCGTTCTTCTGCTTCTGCCGCCTGCATTTTTTTGCTCCGCCAATTGTCAGGATCATCGTCCGGCGTGGCAATCTGGAAGAACTTCAGCAAGAAGTAGCGATGAAGATAACTTAATCCGCTGCCAACTGCCTGACTGGCGTCACTTTGCTGACCTACAATGACCCATGGTACCACAAGTGTATCTTTTGCGTTGTCCAGGTTGACCCATGTAAAGGTCATATCTGCGTTGACCAGTACTTCATTGACGGTTTCTTCAATTTTTCTGCCGTCTTTGCTGTTTTTGGTTTTCGTATAGCTGTATGGTGTTACTTCTGTTGTCTGTGGGACAATGCCAGGGTAAAGCAGCACATGATATTTATCCATGCCAGCCGTTACACGGGCTAAAATTTCATCCTCAGAAACATATTTGTAATTGTAGCCCGACTTGTTTTTGCGGATTACTTCAACCATTTTGCGGATGCCTGCTAACTTTTGTACAAGACTTAGATCTTTGATTTCGTCATTTACCATATTTTACTCCTTAATTTATTTCGTCATTTTTGGATTCGGTTAGATAAGTCGCTTCCATGTCAGCCAGATGCACCATCACAGCTAATGGACAGATTTCAAAAGCATGGCTCATGCTGAAATCGCCGCCTTTCACTGCACAGTCAAACCCTCCCATGTGCCAACGGATGGCATAGATTTCATCCCGCGTGAGTTTGATAAAACTTTGCAGAATGATAACCGACTTTTCACCATGTCCAAGCGGAAGCCTGTCGTCTATTTTATAGAACGGTTCCTTGTGCCATGTTCCGGTTGATTCATCCTTAACATTGCGGGTGCTTTCCATGTAAAAGTTTGCCTTACATAAATCATGGAATAACGCAACAATCGCAACGGTTTCATCAGAAATTCCCAATGCAGGATATTTAGATACAAACTCGGAAAGTTTATCGTAAACATTCAGGCTGTGCGCCAATAAACCACCGGCATAATTTCCATGGAACCGGGTGCTTGCTGGCGCGGTATAAAAATCAGAATGTTCTAACCAGTTCATAAGCGCGTCCATACCAGGACGTTTTACGCAGGCGCAAATCTGACCAAACCGAGTTTTCAGTTCGTCTGTCTTTGTGTTTTGTTCGGTTATATTCATTTCATCAACCCCTTGATTTTATTTGTCACTAATCATCACAAAATGTTTTCAGCGCATAGCAGCAGTCGCAATAGCATTCCCCGCCGGGTATTATCTTCACATAATCCCCGGTAATCGCCTTTTTACAGCTATGACATATGATTGTCGGTGCATACGCGCCGCCGCAGGCGGGACAGCCGCTGAATTTTTCATATGGCGGCGTGTTCAGCCCGTGCCGTTCTTCCCATTGCGTGGGTTCATCAAATGTTATCCCGCAGTCCAAACAGGTATATTTACCTAACATCAATGCTTGACTACCCTCCAGACGGCGGTATTGCGGGAAGTAATTTCACTTCGACGCTTACCAACTACCTTAACCTTACCTGCTTCTTTCAGTTCAGTTAAACGGGGACGGGTGAAATTTGGGTCAATGTGAGTAATTTTGCCATCTTTAAGAAGCTGCTGGGCAATTTCCTCCGCCGTCATACCGCCAGGGTCGCCGTTTTTCAGCACTTCCAAAATCAGATCCTTGCGGTTTTCCTGTTTTGGATATGCTTCGCGGCGGTTCATAATTGTAATGCGCAATAGCGATCATCCTTTCTATCTGGTGTGCGTCATTATGGATTGATGATACCTGCTGGTATCTCCGATTCTTCGCGGATACGATACCAGCCTGTCTTTGCTCCGCCGCCGCCAGCTTCGGCTTTCAAAGCACGGGCAATGGCATTGCCATCATAGATACGGTTGGCGTCCCCGTTGTAGTCGTTGATATAGCCAATCTGGTTGAGTTCGGTACTCTCGGCAGTTCGATTTTCTTTGGCAGCTTTTGACGGAATATCAAAAGTGGCAAGTGCCTTTTCAAAAGCGCCAATGCCAGAGAAGAAAGAACCAATCACCATGTCTTCAAATAGATATGGCATAGCACCATACAAAGACTTCATAATATGTTCCAGCACGTTTACAACGATAGAATTTCCTGCCTGTTTATAAAGCTGGGAACTGGAACGGTCTTTACCGCCATAAATATTCTCATTCATGGCAGTTTTAGCACGCTCGAAATCCTGATCGCTAAATCCCATCAAACGCCAACACTCTTTGGGCGTCAATTTACGTACACGAATCCCTGAACGGATATCGTTTTCAATCACTCTTTTGTCCCCCCCCCACTATCAATCGTGCGAATTGTGCCACAGGCATTATCTTGAAAAAACCGAATGCCCACATCGCTTCGTTGCTCACATACAATTTTCAATGCCTATTTCCTCGCTTTCACGTATTTCAACCAACACATTGTCCTTTTGGACAGATGTGATTGTATTTGTACACATATCCGGACGCATTTCCAGCATTTGTGTTGTTTTGCCGCTGGCTGTGTATCTGCCGCGCATTGCAGCCGGGATGATTTTATGGCATGGCATTATCTGTAACCTCCAAAAGATAGTTGTCCTTTGTCACCGTTGTGATTGTGTTGGATAAACCATCAGTTCTTGGCGCATATCGCCGCATATTGTACCTTCTTTCCTTTATCTGCCCGGATTCATATGCTTTCCGTATTGATTTTGCATAATCTGTTCGGACGTAACGCAATATCATCTTTCTAATTTTCATTATTGCAGTCCCTATCTTTGTATATTGCCACATATGGGATGACAGATGCCCGCAGCGCATAGGAAACCGGCTCATCTAAAAACTCCAAATGCACGCGCCGCGTACCGCCATGAATGTTATAATCACGGTCGACAGGTTGTATCAGACAACTTTTGACTTTCATTTTGCTCAATCACTCCTGTCATTTGCTGATTTCCAAACCTTTTGTAGTCACGGGTCAGCAGAGTCAAGGCTGTATCACAGCATCCCTCAAATTGGGTGCTTTTTACTCAGCTTCACACCGGAAAGAGAGCAAGTCCCATGAGTGTTGGTCTGTGGAGCCTCGACCTCCGGATCGAACGGTTTTACTGATTGGTCTGAGTGGAGGGGGAGTAATCATTGCGGCAACTTTATCATCGGGTAGGTAATAGCGCTCATCAACCTGATCATCCAGCATATCCGCCAGCGTCTTTTTCAGCGGAATCGGATCGGGGAATTTGAATTTTCCATTATCTAAATCTTTACGGATAATCACGCAATAAACACGCTCCCGGTTTTGCGGAATGCCATAATGTTTTGCATTCAACACCTGCCAATAAACGTGATAGCCATAGTCCTCAAGCTCTTTGATGAATCTTTCAAAAATTGGGCGAAATCGTGAACCGGTAATGTTTTTTACATTTTCATAAATGGCAAATCGCGGTTTTTTCTCCCGCAGAAAACGCAGCCACTCAACCAGCAGGGAAGAACGTGTCTTTTCAATATCCCTTGAACCACATATAGGGCAAGCATCACGTTTGGTATAATGGGCTTCCAATGGGTTGTATGTATGCCCACAATGGCTACAAGTCCATACAGCACCCTTTTGTTTGCCAGCCACACTGAGATCCTGACAGGGGCTGCCGCCAAACATAACGTTGAAATCCGGTACAGTTTTTTCATCCGCTTTGGTAATATCACCGATATTTAAGGCGGGGCTGACGCCGTGAATGGCACAATAGCTTTCTGCGGCGTACTTGTCAAACTCGCAGAATAACGCTGTTTTGAATTTGATAACAATTCCTCCTTTTGAAACCGCTGTTCCAGCTTAAAAATCCCTTTGGCTGACATCTGTCATGCCCTTTGAATGGGCGCTGGATTTGATGCTGAAAGCATGATTAGAATACCTTTACCGCCGGTTCATTATGGCAACAACAAAATTTTCCGAATCCCATGCCGGGTCGTTTTTGTATCGCCATTTGAGCGAAATATCTTTTTCCAAATCATCACAACAGCGTTGGCAAAGACAGTACCGATGCTGCCATGGTTTTATTGGTATTTTTGCGCCGCAGCGTTCGCATAGCCTGCCGTCATTATACATCTGGCATTTCCGCATCCGTTCGCGTTCTGATGCTGTGCCGCATAAAATCGGCGCGTTATACTGCGATGCAAAACTGAGTTCATATTCAGATTGTACTTCATGGATATGTTCATAATCCCATGGCAGAAATGTGACATCAAGAATATCTATAATGGCGCTTGTGATACGATCAATAGAAAACATCCTGTGTTCGGTTAAATCGACATTTCGTTTCATTTTCTCGTAAAGAAGGATTTTACTTTCGTAAAGAAAGATTTGGGTTTATGGCTGTTCATAACAAACAATGTACCGTTTTGACCGCTTTGACCGCTTCGCGGTTCAAGCTGCAAAAGCTGCTCTTTTAACTGGGCAATGTCTTCCGGCGTTTTAATCGTATGGATAATATCACGGGCAGCGGCTTGTTTCACTTCTCCAACCATCTTATCCAGCGTTAAATCGCAAAATTCATCTTCCCAGTCACCTAGATAATAAAACCGATCAACGACTGTCCGTGTTTCGTCATTTTGGAATGTGCCAAATAAAATCGGGTCAATCGAACGGCGTTCTTTTTCAATCTGCCGCTCTACCTTGCCGGTATAATCAGTAAACAGGACATAAAGCTGGTCAAATTTGCTGCCGACCTCTTCTATGGCATGGACGATTTCATCTGGGATTTCCCGTTCATAGTTGGATAATTCAATAATCTTGACAACATCTTTGGCAATATGGTCAATGTATTCTTCGATGTCGTCCCGATAAATAAATGTATCCACACCGGCGGCAACAATTTCGCGCTCTTTTTCAATACAATCCAAATGGAATAATAACTTTCGCGCCCCTTTTATCTGCCCTGTGATACGATATTTGTTCAGCAGTTCCAAACAGTTGTCGTAGATTTTTTGCAAATCAGCATCGGTAATATGCTGCTGGCGATCTTTGATCATATGGAAATACTCGTCGGGGGTAAATTCCTGTATAGGTTGGTTTATCATCTAAAATGCCTCCTTATCAAGCTGGCTGCCTGGGGATTGAGTATCTTACAGGTTGCGGTATAACGCATCGTAAATATTTTGCAGGGCATCATGTACCTTTTTTCTGTCCAGCCGGGGATTATTAAATTCTTGCAGAACACCGGATATCTCGTCCATAGTGCTATGCAGCATGGATAAATATTCGTCTGCAATCTGTTCAAAATCATCCCCATTCTGCCATGGGTTACGGGCTTCCGCCAGCAGTTCTGCGAATAGTGCCGCGCAATCTTGTCCTAAATGCGCATAGATCAGTTGCTGTAAGGTTTCTTCCGGGGCAAATGCAATTTCTGTGCTGCCGTCTGGCAGGTATAATGTTCTTGCCATGGTGTACCTCATGCTGTGATTAGTTCACTGTAAGGCAGTTGCTCTGCCCAGGTGCAAAAATCTCTCCATTCGTCCAACTTGTGGCTCTTTCTTGCATGATAAATATTGCGTAACACTGCGTAATTGAGCATCACTGTGCGGCGCTGGTTATAGCTGGAGGGCAAAAGCTGAATCATTTGCCACCAAAAGAATTTATCCTTTTCTTTAATATAGCATTCTCGACAGCTATTCAGAGTTTTAACTGTTTCCTGTAAAATTGTCACAGGATCTTTTGCTTTATCTGGATGTGAAGAAAAATTGCTAAGGTGTTCATGGGAAAAGTCATCCAACGTGAACTCCTTGGCGTGGATTTTGTGCATGGTTGAACAGGAATTGGCAACTGTACCCACCTTGTACGTGTCAAACTCTTTGTACCAGTACAGCGGGGCAACAATATCAGCGGTAACTGTAATCATCCGCAGATATTTTGCATGGTCTGTGCCTGCTGCAGCCAGCTTTTTCATTAAGGCGAAATCAGCATCGCCAATCACATATTTATTTACAGCTTCCGTGCAATCTCTACATGCTGGCAAGCCGCATATAGAGCAGTCAGTTCGTCTACAATCCACACTATCCGATTTTTCCCATGAGTTCATGGGGTTACGCATACCTCGGATGGCAGCTTCCCATCCATAGGTTTCGGTCTTTTCAATTTTTATCATAATGTCCCTCCTTGAATAGAAGTGTCCCGCAGCGCCTTTTGTGCCAAATTGATCGCATCCAGCTTTTGCATTAGCACTGTTCGCTTTGAGCTGGTCATATCAGCATCCATCAGCGCACCAGTCATATCAATTGCCATGCACTCTAATATGGAAATTGCTTCTTTATTGGTCATAGTAACTTCACCTTTTGCACGTATCCGCACTTTTTACACCTATAATAAATGTTTCGGCGGGTTATTTTGAACAATCCAAGGTCATAGTCGCACTCTACATCTGCAAGCTGCTGAAAGTCATGCTTGCAGGAGCACATACGAAAATATGCACATATCTTTGCTAATATCAAGCTATATCACCTTCATTTTTGCGCAATTAAGTACCGTTTTTTATTTCCCGCACTCAACCCATTCTGTAAATGACCATATAATGGCGGTCAGGCAAATCATAACGTATCCAACGACGCCGATTTTGTACATATCCTGTAATACTGCAAGTGTTGCTGCAAGAGATCCGATACGGGCAATGCTGTAAATTGTTTTCATATCAATACTGCCTCCTAAGAAACGGTTATTTTGTTCTGGTGTTCCATGCTTTTGCCGCTTGACATTGAGCCACAAATTTATTGTCATGCCACGGCTGAATGAAAACATAATGGGATGAAGAACCACACTCCTCACAAACGATTCTGTATCCGTTTTTAATCAATCTAACCCGCCCTCTTCCACCGCAGAACGGACACGGTTTCAATTTTATTTCCATCATAAAACCAGTCTTTCATGTTCCGAACTCTTTGATCAGGAGTCCGTTTATCATCATCCAGTTCCGAACCAGATGTCTATGGCAAAACTTCTCAGGAGTTTCGTAGCAGACCAAGGCAATGTCGCTATTGCCAGCCAAAGAAACAAGTTCCTGATAAACTTGACCTGGGTCGAGTCCAGCAAGCACTTCGGCGTTGAATCGCTCCACATAAAAGTGGTTGTCGTGCGTCTTTTTCCACTCGGAGAAGAATCCCCACTTGGGAGCCAGTTTTTTATACTGGATGCCTCGATACCAGTCTGGTGCTTTCCCACAAATTGAAATAGGTGTTACTGATTCCGGCAGTTGTTTCAATTTCGCAAAGTATGTCGTATAAATCATTTTTTCACCACCAAAGTTATATTTCATTCGACATTCTCTTCCGACATGATCTGCTCAACAATAGTGCCCGTACATTTGGTAATGACCTCGGATACAGGTATACCATTATCTGCAAGTTTCAAAGCATCAAAGTTTTCCTCACACCATAACCGCAAGGCGCTGCTATCCTTTTCATATCCAACGTATTGGAAGAACTTTGCGGCAAGAGATACAACTTCTTGCTGTGTAAACGGCATCACTCAGTATTTGATCGGAAAACGACGCACAAGTGCCGGATCAAGCCTGTCATATCGGTTCGTGGTGCCAACGATAATCACATTATTGGGCAGCAAGTCCATTTCCTGCATGAGCGCAATTGTCACGCGGCTCATTTCTGAAACATCGTTTGAATCTCCACGTTTTAATCCAATAGCGTCAATTTCATCAAAGCAGAGAAGGCACGGAGAACTTTTTGCATATGAGAACACTTTGTTTATATTGGATTGTGTGCCGCCGAGAAAAGAATTGACCACATTGGAGAATCGTACATACATAAATGGCAAACCAGCTTTATGTGCAATATATCGAGCAAGCTCAGTCTTGCCTGTGCCGCTTTGTCCATAAAAGATCGCGGCTGGCAGATAGGAGATACCAAGTTCCATAAGATGGTTGGAGGCTTGGTAGGTGGCAAGGATTTTATTTGCAATATCCTCATCACCACTGCGCATGAGAAATTTCCCCATCGGATAATCCGTAACATCTTCTGCTGCCAGCAGATCTTTAAGATTGTATGGCAGTTCGATAAAACTTGTCTTAGCTTCGAGCTTGCGAAGCAATTCTGCTTTGAAATGTTGATCTCGCTGTGCGGTGATATCATTTAGGATGAGTTTAGCATACGCATGAGCTTTTTTACGATCGTTATCAACTACAGCACGAAGAAGCATTCGTTCATTGTCATTCATCTAAAAAATCACTCCTTTATACACCATCTCTATGATATACCGCCATGTTTGTTGTTTATCGGGATGAGATTTATCGAATGGTTTTTCATATGGCGGCTTTTCCGGCGTTTCATTTGCCGGTCGTGCCGCAGATATGCCCGCAGCAGGAAATTTATCGACATCCCGCCTATAGCTGCTAATGCTCCGGCAATACAGGCATATGGGTTTTGTTTGCAGTAAAATCCACAATACCAAACGATATTGACAGCGCCAATGATCGCGAAAAGTGCCAGGATATAACGGTATTTTTTAGGCATGATTGATATCCCCTTTTTGTTCGGATTTTTATATAGTATCGGGACGATTTGTTATGATATCACGTATACATCCTTGTAAGTAATACCTAATTTCATCGCTTCCGCATGGTTACTGACACAGACATCAATGCGGTTGCCCTTAATCGCGCCGCCAGTATCTTGTGCTTGAAATGTGCCATAGCCATCAATTCGGACTTTGCTGTTCAGCTTGATAACAGATGGATCAACCGCAATGGTATGCCATGGTGTCAGTTTTGCACCAGTTGCCGTGCCGGAATAACCGCCATTGCATTTTCTGCATGGACAATAATGTGAAATCCGAAAACGTCCAAGGTATGTACCATTTGCTTTTACTGTTTCTGCCGCTTTCGCATATTCATATTTGCGGTGCAGTTCGGTTAAAAGGTTTTGCTGTTCCTGCCATTTGTCCTGTGCAAACTGAATTGCAGGGTTATCATCGGTTTCACCAAAATGACGGACATATTCCGCAATTTGATGCGCCTGCTGCTGATTCTTTTTCACCATATCAATTTGGTTTTGGATTTCTGTCGCTGCTGCCGCGTTTGCATATGGTATACTTAACATGGACGCAGCAAGCATACCTGCAATTGACTTTTTAATTTTATACATATTTCTATATACTCCTTCTTTTATATAAACCGTCCGCCTCCAGACCCGCCTCCATTTCCTCTATCAAACAGACAGAGGAAAATCAATATCAGGATAAAACCTGCAAAAATAAAGATGTTGCTGGACATACTTAAGCCTCATGAGATACTGTGCCCTTCGGCAGATCAGGGTGAAGGGTTGTATATAACCAGTGGTTGATGATTTTATTATAACTGCCATTATTACCCATAAAGCGTTTAAGCATAGCAGCCATCAAACCAGTTTCCGGATTGAATGTATCCCCAGGCTGACACTTCACCACCGTTTTTGTGCCGTCGTTCCAATAAACAGTGGTAGCAGGATCGTTGAAAATCAGGCGTTCAATATTCGGCAAAATCTCATTTGGGCGCTGCCGTATACAGTCCAGCGCCGCATCCCAGCCTTTACAGAACCCGTCATCCATCATTGCTGGTGGGGTGGATAAAACGCCGCAAAATGTACCATGATAATTCATTACAATTTCCTCCTCATATTTTCAGTCTTTCATATATGGCAAATCAAAAATGCCGCTTTCATGGTTGGTTATGGAAACATAGATTTCAGCTTGTGTGCTGCTTCTGTAATTTCGTAGGCGGCATGAATGATATCTTCTTCTGTGGTATCAATCCCCATAGAGATCCGAACAGTACAAGCAGCATCTATATCAGACATTCCAATCCCTTTTAACACATGGGATGTTGCAGCGCCTCTGGCAGCACAGGCAGAACCAGCAGAAATATAAATCCCTTTCTGATCCAGCAGAAGCAGCAGCGATTCCGCATTAACGCCCGGAATTGTCAGGCTGAGTATACTCGGGATACAGTAATCCGGGTTCCCGTTTATCCAAAATTCATTTGGTATGGCAGACGCCAACGCCTTTATCAAATGGTTACGCATGATTTTCCATGTAATATCCCATGATGAAAGGTTTTTCATTACGATTTCTGCCGCTTTACCAATGCCGACAATCCCAGGCACATTTTCTGTTCCACACCGCAGCCCTTTTTCCTGTCCGCCGCCATAAAGCCAGGGCTTTTTCTGTATCTTGTTGGCAATATACAGCACGCCAATCCCTTGCGGCGCACCAAATTTATGTCCCGAAAGTGAAAGAAAATCGATATGGCAACGATGAACATCAATTTTTATATGACCAGCCGCAGCAACTGCATCTGTATGGAAGGGAATGCCGTATTCTTTGCAGATCCTTCCGATTTCGCTGACAGGATTGATGGTTCCAAGCTCATTGTTGACCCACATGACAGAAACTGCGCCGATGGCATCATGATTGATTCTGATACGATGTTCTAAATCATGGATGTCAATCATCCCGTCCGGATTTACCTTGATATATTCTGCCTGACGCAACGGATTCAGGACAGAATGATGCTCCAGCGGCGTTGTCAGCACGGCTGGCTTTGTCAGGCATCGCAGCCATGCGTTATTGGATTCTGTCCCGCCGGAAGTGAAGAAAATCTCGGATGGATTCGCGCCAATCATCTGTGCGACTTGTTCCCGTGCTTTTTCTATGGCGCGGCGGGCATGAATGCCTTGTGTGTGGATGCTGCTGGGATTGCCAACACATCCTGGCTGAACCCATGGCAGCATGGCATCTAAAACAGCAGGGAAAACATTGGTGCTCGCCGCATGGTCAAGATAAATCATGGTTATCACTCCTTTGATTTTGTTTGTTATAATCAACCAGCAATATGCCGCAAAGCATCGCCGATTGGCGCATAACGGTCACTGTTCAACATTTCAAGCAGACATTCATAGGGATCGGTATTGCCGCTCATGACCATCTTTACAATGTTTGTGCTGAAGCCGCTGACAAGTGCAACACCTAATTCGTTTTCCATAACCGGAATCGTACCTGTGCGGGAATTTACATTCCAAAAGACCAGCCGGGGCATTTTGTATCCGGCAGCCGTATACCGGTCAGCAATCACTTGGAATAACTTTGCATCCGGGCGGTCATGCCAAATATCAGCACTCCCGCAGCAGGCACAATGGTTGAACTCCATATCGGAAATAATCAGAATGTTTTGGGGCAAGTCAGCCTGTGTCATGTTATGGCTTACTGCTGTGGAAAGAATTAAGTCAAACACCGCTTCAATATTGGTGTCCGCAATTTCGCTATGCTGTAATGCAATCTGAATTTTCTCCCGCAGATTTTTCCCCTGGCTGAGGTCTACAAGCTGTGGACGCTCGGAAAATGTGATATAATTATCTTTAAACTGACCGGAAGAACGCTCCGCAAAGTAAATCGCTAACGCATTGGCAACATCTAATGCACTTGTATTGCTGCCGCCAACATGACTTGTCATACTGCCGCTGCCATCCGCAACAACAATCGTATTGCCGTGGTCTTGTACCGTGTCCGGCAGGGCATTCCAAAGAACCTCTAAGGTTTGGTCAAGGGGGTTTAGCATTGTGTCCCATTGGTCAGTATTGGTATATTGATGCACAATATCATGTGGATATAAAACAGAAGCATTGATTTTGGTTTCTCCTTTTTCAAGGGAATCTAAAAAAGCACGGCGGCGCTGTTCATCATTGCGTAAAAAAGCATTGCTATAAATGATATTGGCGCAGGAGGGTACCGTTTCATATTTGATTTTATCCCAGTTGCGGGCAGACATTTTACATTCGACAACATCCAGTTTCTTACGCAGTTTGGACAGCGTTTTCCGGTATGCACGTTCTGTCATGCCCAGACGCCGCAAAATTATTTTGGCATATTGTTTGGTGTGGGGAGATGAGGCGTTGGGGGAGGGCAGCCATTTTGCCAAAAGTGAAATATTCCTGCCGTTTTGAGCGGCTTCTATGTCAGCCGCTAACTGGGTTTTGATCAAATCCAGTACATTGCCTGCAAGGTCGGTATCCAGCAAACACCAAAGATCATCATACCTTCCATATACCGGGATAAGGTCAAGCAGTGGGATGATATATTCCGGATTGGACTGCGCCATGTGCTGCATAACAGATCGAAACAACCGGCGTTCCCCCAATCCGCCGCGCACATCACGAGCGAAAAACAACCATTTCATTGCTGTCACTTTATCTTCAAAGAATGCACGCATAAACCGGTCAGCAATTTCATCC
This sequence comes from uncultured Butyricicoccus sp., assembly GCA_964017555.1. Classification (GTDB taxonomy): domain Bacteria; phylum Bacillota; class Clostridia; order Oscillospirales; family Butyricicoccaceae; genus Butyricicoccus_B. The sequence goes on from CAXHNU010000001.1 coordinate 81,191, forward strand.
GGTTCTGCCTGCCGCAAAGAAGCGGCAGCAAAGTTGATATCCAGCAGTGCTTTACCTGATGTGCGATAGCCGGTCGCGCCATTTTCAGTAATAGAGATATTGTTTGCGCCGTTCAACATCGTATCTTTTATACTTTCCATAAAGTTGCTCATATTCTCTCCTCCTGTAAATTTGAGATATCCGGAACACAGTTGCCATTTTGCCATTGCTGTATGTGTCCAGAGAATTGAAGCGGCAGGCAGGAATCGAACCTGCGAATGGCAGCTTGGCTTTTTTTACTTTGCTGTTCGTGAAACTTTCGATTCACATTTTATAGGGCTGCTGTGTTAAACCACTTCACCACTGCCGCATAGTTGCTCGTCTTTCCGAGCTGTCAGTGGTCTTTCCCGCCGTCAAGAAAGGGGAATTACATGATGCCGCTCACCACACGGCTGGTGTCGGAAATGGAATTTGAACCCATACAGCGATTGACTATGCTGATTTCACAATTCCGACATTGATTTGACCATTCTATATGCGGCAAGTGCCGCCACGGGACGCATTTTAACGATATAAATGAAAAGTTACCAGTTGAAATTGCTGTTAGCGTCCCAAATGAAATGTGTGTTTTATTCAGTCGTCGCTTATGCCGCCCTGTCCATAATGGCTACAATACCATTTGCGGTGAGAATTTTGTGAATGAGCAGTCTGCCTTTCTGTGACCACTCGGTATTTATCACCGTGTCAGGGCTTCCATCGATCCTTGTGATGTTAATCGTTCTGGATTTTGTGTAGCCCATACCCATATGCTTTTTGTATAGAATCCATTGCCCATTCACCTTGTGTTGAATGCCCGCATCATGAAGAATGCGGTTGAGTTGTCTGGCGCTCATATCATAATCCGCCGCAATCTGTGTGACTGTCATGGTTTCATCGCTGGCAAGAATGGTATCAACATATTGCCTGACAGGCTGGAAATCTGCAATAACCTGCCGCTGCGCTTCATTCTCAGCGGTAAGGGCAAGGCACTTTTCCGCTGCATCTGCAAGCGCACGTAATGCGGATGGATAATCCTGCGGTAATGTGTAACTGCCAGTTTTGCGGATGGCTGGCAAGATTTCTGATGTTACCCATCGTTTGAATTTCTTTGCGCTGGGGAGTTTGCTGGAGAGAATCAGAGAATAGAGTCCGGATTCATTGATGATTACAGTATCTTGTTTGCCTGTAGAGCACCCGCCCTGAATTGGGGCTAGTGCTTTATCATCATCTACGTGCGTTGCAATAGCATTTCTTGGTTTTACATAACCTAAAATTTCCGCTACATCCTTCCCGACAAACCACGGTTCGCCATCAACCTCAATAGCGCGGATGTTCCCAAGTTCAGGGCTGTTGAAAATTTGCAGTTCGTTTGACATTCTATTACCTCCGACAATTTTTATTTGCTGTATCTTTATCGATTGCGTGAATCCTGCCTGTTGCATCTTCCCAAATCCGGACAATGAATTGACCGATTGGCTTAAATGAAAATGACAGCAATACCCACAGCATAAACGCTGCCATAGAAACCATGGAAATAAATGTTTGCATCAAACCTTCGTTACAACATTTTTATTCGTTACTATACGTTTTCTAAAACGGCGAATGCCGTCTTAGGAAAATAATTGTTTGTACAGTTTGTAATCGCGTAAGCGGTTCCTGAGATTTCTGCCCGGATCGGTTTTGCTTCTTCCCAGCGTAAAATCCTCAAGAAAAACCCTGGATGCAAATTCCGGATCGTCTAAATCAAAGTTTGTGCTTTCACATTCCAGCATATATGCCCGGTAGAAAATGCCAGATTGCCGCGCTGTGTCAAATTTCAAGGAATATTTGTGATCCATCACTTTGTCCATCCGACTCAGGCTTGCCCGCATCTGAGAAACGCTCAATTGTGCGCTGTCTTCGGTACGGATAAGATTTTCAGAGAATATATATCTCCGAAAAATAACCCCTCTGCCTTGTGTACGGAACCCTTCAGCATCCCGCAAACGAACCAACAGCTCGGTCAGGAAGTATGGCATTTCAATTTTCTTGTCATCCAGTATAATGCCATCTTCCAGAACTGCGGTTTTGGGAAGTGTAAGCACCTGTTCCTCGGTCAGTCCATACCATGCCAGATAGAGAACCGCACTTGGGATATCATACATGGTTTCATCCACACGATTCGCAGTTTTGATGGTATCTTCAATTGCATCACGCAGATGGTTCAGATTTCTGAAATAGCGAATGCGCTCTGCATTTGCGCCATCTTTAATGCTTAAATCATCTGTCATAATGCCAGCCAAAATGCTTTCATGCTCGGCTGGCAGCGCGCCATGTTTTATCAGGTATCGGATATAGAACATGACTGCTTTTTTCGCATTGGCAAAAGAGCTGGAACAGCGGATCAATATGGAATTAAACAGTGTAATATACTCTTCTCTGGTATATCCGTCATCAAGCGTTTTGCCGATACGCGCCTCAAATGCTTCAACCTTATTCCAGGTTTGGGTAAAATGCTTTGGGTAAGCGAGAGAAGGATAGCCCCCATCGACATCTTCAAAAAATTGTGTTCGATTCATAGCGTCCACTCCAATAACCTTTTCTTTTATATTACCATACGGTTTGACTGCCGTCAATAACAAAGAATAAAATTGTTGAAGTTTTTTTGGTGGAGAGGGGAGGTATAGACATTTCTTTCATTGATTCGGGATATCTGCAAGCCATTTTCTTCCCGAAATGTTCCTGATGGCTTCCAGCGGGGCAGACATGATCCAGTCCCGGAACACTTTGAATTGATTTGAATATGCAGCGCCAACATCAAGGGATTCTTTCAGTGGTTCCAGCCAGCGGCTGACGATATACGCTTGTTCTTTTACAGGCAATGCTTCAATGATATGCAGCAGGTTGAGCGGGTAAACGACAATATTTTGCCACTCAATATAGTTCGCGCTCCAATATCCGCGCCATAGTGGATTCAGTCCAATGTTCTTTTCGGTTTGATGAAATAGTCGGTTCAGCAGATCAATGACCTCCTGATTGGATGCTTCAATCGGTCTGCAAATCTTTCTGCCGTTTGCATTGACAGACAGGGATATGGAAGCGCCTTTGGTCGGACTGACGTTTACATGGATAAAAGCGTCTGACGCTGGGGACATCTTTTCAGGAAGAGCGCCGCTATACGGAAGCATAATATCCTGTGCGCTTTTACTGTGCATCTGAATCGCATTGGTATCCAGTTTAAAATCACCAAAGTTTTCTGTAAGACTGTTTTTGATGTACATTTCTGTGTGCTCCTAACTTAAAAATTCAGATGATGAAATCTTTTGGAAATGAAGTGCCAAAGCACCATGTTGTTTTTTCAGCTTAATGCCTGTCCTTATTCTGAGAAAGCCTTGGATAATTTGTCATACAGTTTTCGCTGACCTTTCCCTGTGATTGTTGTAACGACAATTAGATGTCCGTTGCGCAGTTCCTCGAATGTGCGGAACCATCCGGCATCCATGTACTTCTGAAACGGGATACGCTTGTCCGTTAGGAATTTGTTTTCCCGCAGCCATGCGTGCATTTTGTTCCGTCCAAGACCAAAGCGTTCAAAAGTCGCCTTAGCAAATTTTTCGACCGTTACATCGTCTTTACATTCTCCAACATCATTAGCGAACGATACTGCTGGAGCATCCGCCGCAATTTTGGCTTTCTGCTGTGCAATGACAGCGTTCTTTTCTTCGATCGTCCTATTCGCAATCAGAAAAGCACGCGCCAGGATTTCTTTGTCATCCGCGCCATCGGTCGGTATGTAGCCGCCGGTTTTGCGGATGGCAGGAAGCACCTCTGATGTAATCCATCGTTTGAATTGCTTTGCGCTGGGGAGTTTGCTAGAGAGAATCAGGGAATAGAGTCCGGATTCATTGATGATCATCATATTACGGTTTTGACCTGACCCGCCAATTTGGCGGGTCAGCTTATCTTCATCATCAACATGATTGCGAATTGCTTTATCAGTATCTGAATACCCTAACGCTGTTGCTACATCCTTGCCTACCATCCACGGTTCGCCATCAACCTCAATGGCGCGGATGTTCCCAAATTCAGGACTGTTGAAAATTTGCAGTTCATTTGACATTCTGTCGCCTCCTGTAGTTGGTGTATTGGCTAATCCTTGAACGGAAATGAAATGCCAATTACACCCTCGGTCATAATCACTCGATTACCTGTAATTACAATTGCGGTGTGTAGGTGGTGATATTTCCGCAAATACTCTACCAGCGAAGCCGAAAGCTGTTTCAGTGCGGATAAAGGGTTTTGCACAATTGGCGCTGTTTCCTGCGTTGTAATATTTGAGCCGCTCTCCATTTTAGTATCCATTCCTTTCGTTTTAATCTGTGTGAACAGAAAACAGAGCGTCTGGATCTATATCTGGAAAGAATCTTCCCCGTATGGTCGAAACCTCCGGCCATGTAAACGGTACTCTGCCAGAAAGTTTATTGTTCAGAGATTTGTTACACACCCCAATACTTTCCGCGATTGCTTTTTTCTTAATTCCACGCCCGGCGATTTCTCTTTCAAGTGTGGGGTAATAAATCATATCGTATCACCTTTCTTTCCGTATTCGGTAATTACAATATGATTATATACCCTAAAACGGAAATCGTCAACCCTTTTTCTCGAAAAATCTTCCCGTTTTCGGCAATATCATTCTTGCGCTATTCCCGTTTTTGTGTTATATTATATGTAAGGAGGTGGTTCTCGTGTGGCTCGACACTTTTATAGAGATGAGAAAATTGTCAGGAATGAGTCTTGACGAACTAAGCGCAAAATCAGGCGTTCCAAAAGGTACACTGACAAAAATCACGTCCGGTCTTACAAAATCGCCTACACTAGACACTATGCGAAGTCTTGTGTACGCGATGGGTTATTCCCTGAAGGATTTGGATGACGGCTTAGAAAAGAGCAATTCTCTGAGCAAGGTCGAATCTGAGCATATTCAAAAATACCGCACTCTTGATGACTACGGTAAAGAAGCAGTCGATAGTATCCTAGATGTGGAATATCGACGGATTATGGACGCGAAAACCGATAAATCGATATCAAAAGAACATAATATCATTCGTTTGCCGTTTGTCGTAGACAAGGCATCTGCTGGTCTAGGATTCAACTTTTTAAACTATCCACAAGAGGAATGGAAGGTCATACTAAACGAGTTTACGCGAAAAGCGGACTTTTGCGTATGTGTCACAGGGGATAGCATGAAGCCGAAAATTTCAGATGGAGATATTATTTTGGTGCGTCACCAAGATTCAGTGGATATCGGGGAAATTGGACTATTTTCCATAAATAATAACGGTTTTGTCAAGAAGCAGGGCGAAAATCGCCTGATATCAATCAATCCTGATTGTGATGATGTTTACCCATCGGAGTATGACACGGTGAGATGTTACGGAAAATTTTTAGGGATACTACAACCAGACTGGATAGTTGACAAGTGAAAAATCCCGTGACGGAAAACCCGTCACGGGGAATACATAAAATCACTATAAAAAAGATAGGTTAATCCGCATGAATAAAAATATAAAATCGCAATTACTGCTCATAATGATGACAAGATTTTTGTTCGTGCGCAATTTGATATTGTCAATATCAGTTGACACATTAAAGTCAAAAATCTGCAAGATCTAAGCGACAGCATTTAAAGCAGCATAGTAGCGTTGACGCTTGACAAGAGGAGGGAGCCCATCGTTGGCAGAGCAAATACGGCGGCGATTCCAGTAGATCATGAAGTATCTCCAGATAAGGGATTTTAGCGTCCCCATTGGCATGGTTTCTGGATCGAGCCGATCATAAAATAACTCACACTTCATCCTAGCCCACATACTCTCACAACGGGCATTGTCATGACAGCGGCCACTGTCGCTGTTCATACTCTGTTGGATCTTGTATTTTCCCACAACTTCCCGGTAAGCGCTGCTGGTATACTGGGATCCCCGGTCAGAATGAACGATAGCTCCCCGCAGAGTTGGATGAGCAGTTACTGCACTTTTTAGTGTGCGTACACACAATCCTGCCTGCATATTGTTATCCATAACAAGACCAA
>CAXHNU010000001.1:88106-90737 GCA_964017555.1 uncultured Butyricicoccus sp.
TGCACCTTCCTTTTTACTCTATTTTATCACTTTCTTTTTGTGTTGAAGGTGTCAACTTTATTTATACAACATCATTCAAATACAAAAGCTATTTTGTTTACAGTTTGTTCATAAAATTGATCTATTTTTTGATATAATATTCTCCATAAAATACTTATCTTATCCGTCTATCTGTCAGAAATTTTAAGGGGGTCAATACGCCCCCTTTTTTGACGTAGTGATCAACATTTATCCGCGATTTTCCGTTCGGACATCCCCATAAAAAACAGGAGAATGTTGATGTAAAATCATTATATATTTTAGTATTATAGTAAAAAATATAAATTTCTGGTCGTTACGTTCATAGATTGTATCTGAAAAAATTGTTGGTATACTGCCTGCATATGATGTAGTTACAGTCAAAGTAGGAGATGTCTTTGATATAATTCGATTTCACCTTATATTTTTGATCTTGTCCCCAAGCGAAAGGCTTGAATTTGTAATACATATGAAAAATGGATTTTTGCGTTATATTGTATTTGAGTATTGAAAAACATAATTTGTCGACTCAAATGGAGGTTTTAATATGTACGAAATAAGTAGATGTTCCTATGAATCATCACATACAGAATATTTTATGGATAAGATGGATGAAGTTATAAGATGGTTGGAAAGCAAAGGGTTAAAAGCAACTCAATCAAGATATGCAAAATATAAAGACTATATTGATGACTTTTACAAAAAAGGTAATCGCGAAGACTTGGCTGATTTAGAACAAAGATTTAAAAAACTAAATGATGCTGTACAAGAATGCATTCAGATAGTACAAGTTTTTAATTCATTTAAGAATGAAAAAAGTATTGGTTTTGAAGAACGTCTACAAAAAGCTGTATATGGGACGGATTTTTATAATCCCGAAAACAAAATAGATCAGCCTAGAGATTTTTTGTATGAATTACTAATTGCGTCTTGGTTTAACAGATTAGGCTACGAAATTGATTTTGAACAATTAACAGATGTTGTAGCAAACAGGAATGGCACTACCATTTATATAGAGTGTAAACGAATTAAATCCATCAATAGATTGGAAGAAAATTTAAAAAAAGCTTGTAAACAGTTATCTAAAATTAATAATGATGCCAACCACTACGGTCTTATCTTTATCGACATATATAATTGTGTAGCTGATAAGATACGAGATTATGAATATTCTGACATACCTACTATGATAGAAGAGGTAAAAGATGTTTTGAAGAATAATTTTATAGACCCAAGTTCAGGTCTAATAGAAAAGATTTTAACAAGAAATTTAGAGAACACACTTGGTGTTGTATTTACATCAGTACGTTGTTTATGGTTGGCAAATGTAACTCCTCAATTTTATCAAAAATATGAGGTTATGGTTTCAAGTAAAATTTCGGATGACGCTTTTAAAGTTTTACAAAAACTATTAAGGAACCACTGATTTAATCGTTAAATTTCCGAAAAGAGTACAATATATAGTGTTTCTTTTGCCTTGCAAAATCTACATATAGAATAAATCATCGTTTCCTTAACAAAACAATGAATGCGGTAATACATCAATCATACAGATAGAGAAACTCTGTTGATGCGAATCAAGAGTAGAAAAATGTAGACAAACAGCGCAAAAGAGCAGAGAAATGCAAGTATGTGGCAAACAAATCTCATAAAGCTCTATTGCGCTGTCTGCGACCATTATAGCACGATAGAAGCTGTAACACAACGCCAAAGCAATAATTTCCGTCCCCAATTCAGCGACGAGGAGTGTATCACTATCTATTTATGGGGCATCAGCCAGCGGAGATTTGAACAGAGGATGATCTATGACTATACAAAAAATCACTTATTAGACTGGTTCCCCAGTCTGCCAAGCTATGCGACCTTTTCGCATCGGCTGAATTTTCTCGCACCCGCATTTCAAGCCCTGGCAGAAGAATGGTTGTCCGTCATCGTTGAAAAGGAAGTGGGGAATACAACCTATATGGTTGATTCCTGCCCAATCATTCTGGCAAAAGGGGCACGCTCCGGGCATGCAAAGGTTGCAGGTGAATTGTGTGAAAAAAGTTACAATTCTTCTCGCAAGGAATGGTATTATGGTGTGAAACTTCACGCTTTTGTCGTCCGGAAGCCTGGTCAGCTTCCGACGCCAATCGCCTTGTTCCTATCTGGTGCGACCGTACATGACTTGACAGCTGCCAAGCAGATGATAAGGGACAATCATATCCTTTCAGCAGGCAACTTTATGCCGATAAGGTCTATATTGATAACGAATAGGCGGATATGCTGCGTGATGAATCGGCTATTTTCGTGCTTACTCCTCGCAAAAAGCGCAAGTCTGATACCATTCGTTCCGGCGATGCCTTTTCTACCTTTATCAGCTCCGTCCGTCAACCGTTTGAGTGTTTTTTAACTGGTTAAACCGTTTAACCAACCACACAAACTGCTTCTATGGTTCGTTCGCTTACGGGTCTGCTTCTACACATCTTTGGTCGCCTTGCTACGGCTTTAATTTCTTTGATTTTTAAGGAGCCCCTGATTTAATCCTCCATGAGTCAGGAAGGTGTGGTATAATAGGGGAAAAGGGGGCGCGTGGCATGAAACAGGAAAGTTTTAGCGATATGGAATACGCTT
>CAXHNU010000001.1:91740-168089 GCA_964017555.1 uncultured Butyricicoccus sp.
ATATGGCTCTATACTTAGGTTTTGTATCATGTTTCGATTGCATGTGATTTGAGAGGAGCTTTAATCAGTGGTTCCTATAATATCCAGAGTGCTGCCTCAGCACTTTTAACTGTTTGATCATCTCTTTATAATCCATGGCAAGCTCCTTTTTATTGGGCACAGAATAACTGCTCATATATCTTCCACTGACCTTTTCCGGTTAAACGAGGCTGCCGGTAGGTCTGTCCATTATAGCGGTTGTATATCTCAATCACCTCAAATAACCCGGCATCCATGTACTTTTGATATGGCATATTTCGTTTGTCCAGAATTTTCGCATCCCGCAGCCGCTGAAAAAGACGTTTCTGTCCAATTTCACGATGCCCTTTCTCATATAAAACCTTGGCAAAATCTCCAATGGATATGCTTCCATTTGCCGTGCCAATGTCCTGCGCAAATGAAACAAGCGGTGCATCCGTTTCAATTTTTGCCTCCAACACCTTACGTTTTTCTTGCTCATGCTTCAATGTGGTACATAATTTAATCATCGTGTCTGGGTTCAGGATAGCCTGTTCCAGTGTTTCAGGCGTTAGATAAGCGCCATGCTTCCGAATGGAGGGGATAACTTCATCAAAAACCCATTGCTCAAATTTAACGGCTGCTGGAAGTTTAGAATGGGCAATCAAACGGTAGACATCACCTTCTGGGATAAAAGACATTTCTGTTTTGCGCATTGCAGGTGTACCATCTGCTTTTGTGCCTGTCTGTACCCATGCGTCACGTTTCGTTACACAGGGGCAATGGTCTGCAATAGCCTTGCGCGGGTTAGTATACCCCAGCGATTTTGCAACATCAGTTGCACAGAACAGCGTTTTGCCATTCTCCGTCAGCGTCCGGATTTCCCCAAATTGAGCATTGCTGAAAATTTGAAGTTCGTTCATTTGTTGTCTTCCTTTCCTTTGTTGATATACGTGGTCATATCATACATCTACGAAATACTTGTTCATTCACAATTTTCCATCAGTTTTTTTACACGTGCAATTTCCTTTGGCGTATGTGGTGTGCCGCCAACATTCAGTTGGATATACCACTTTAACACTTCTTTTTTTGTTTTGAGCGTGTTAATGTTGATCTTCATGCTGTGCCGGATTAAATCGGTTTCTCCCTCAAAGTTAGAATAGAACAAACCAAATGCAGGGATTTCATCATGCATAAAACGCTGAATTGCTGTGATCCGCTGAAGCCCATCCACACATACAAAATCATGGTACTCACCCTTTTCCCAAAGATGATGCCAATTGGGATGGTTGAAATAAAGGATTCTTCCGGTTTTTCCGCCACGCAGAATAAACTCCAAAAAGTCAATTTGTTGTATATCCGTCCAAACGTGCCCGCGTTGAAAATCAGGGTTAAGCTGTAACCCTTCTTCATGTATCTGCTCATCAAGCCACTGCATCATATATTCCCATGATACATCAATTTGATAGAAACCATCGTTGATAAACTCTGGTATGTCCTTAAATCTCATGTTTAAGCCTCCTGAAATTTGTGTTTTAGAGCGCAAAGATTCATTCTATTGCGCTCTTTCTGATTTGACAAATGTGTTACATATTCGCCGTAGTTTTATATTCCTTTTGAATCAACGCAAACAATTTCTGCTGACCTTTTGCCGTGATTCTGGTGGTCGGAATGTTTTCTTTAAGATACGTATTCGGAATCGAAACAACCTTAAACCATCCTGCGTTCATGTACTTCTGATATGGAATGTTTTTGCCATCCAGAATGCCCTTTCTTCTCAGCCATTCAAACAATCTTGTCCTGCCAATGTTAATTTTGTGCTTGTCATACAGCATCTTTGCATAGATGCCCACTGACACAGTTTCATTGCCCGAAATGAATTTTTCCGCAAGCTGAACCTTTGGTCTGTCCTCTTCGGCTTTCTTTTCCAACAGCTGATTCTTTGTTTCCAGCTCAATAATTTTGCTGTTTGCAAATAAAACAGCCCTTGATAATAATTCTTCCCCAGACATATTTTCCTGCCCGACAATATATCCGCCGTGCTTCCGGATGGAGGGCAATACCTCAGCCGTAACCCAGCGGCGAAACTTCTTTGCAGATGGGAGTTTGCTGGACAAAACAAGTGCGTAAAGACCACTCTCATTGATGACAGGAGTTTTTTGCATTCTTCCGATGGAGTCCTGAATTGGGACTTCATCTTTATCCTCGTTATCCACGTGATCTTGAATTGCTTTTGTCGCTCGTTCATAACCTAATGCCACTGCTACATCTTTCCCAACCAGCCACGGTTCGCCGTTAATCTCTACCGTGCGGATTGTTCCAAATTCCGCATTTTCAAATACTTTTAACGTGTTCATATGATACCTCCATGCTTTTTATTGTCCGTGTGTTCCATGTCTAAATGACAGATATCGGAATCAAGATTCCCATGCAATCCCTCCCTTCTGATGCAGCGGTCAACACATTCCCAAAATGTTTCTGCCGTCCATAGCCAGCCTGAACTTTGCGTTGTGCAAAACACTTTGATTTGTTCGATATCTACACCTGTTCCATACCTCTGCCAAATCAGTGCCGGGACAGATTCATTAATTTGTTCCAGATTTCTTTTTAACACCTTGCATTTCTCCCAAGTGAAATAGGTGAGGGCTTCCCGTACCTTTTGCCGTCCGAAAATCGGAACACTGCGATATGTTTCCGACTCAAATGTGCCACGCAGTGCAGCGGTCAAATGCTCATCCACCAGGGAAACAGGCCATTGCGTTATTCCTTCAATCTTTTTACAGATGATATGGGACAGATTGCAAAATGGGATATTTCCCCGCGCTGTTTTCCCCATGCGTACCAGCCGTTTATGGACGGCAATATTGCTCATGGTTCCAAGCGCATCCGCAATTTTCCGTTCGGACATTCCTTCTAAAAACAATGCAAGGATTTCTTTGTCAATCTCGTCTTTTGGGTGATATTGTTCTGTACCCATATCAAACAAGTAGGCAAAACGTTCTGACAAGGCATAGCCTAATTCTTGTATAAGAACAAAACTTTTTCGATGCATCAGGCTTCCGCGCAAAATATTGCGGAGGACTGCCTCAGCTACTTCCGCTGATGAAAAACAGGAAACTTCATCCCATAGCCATGTGTCAGCCAAATGGCTGCTGACTGCATAACCAAAACAATAAGCAGTATATGGATCATCATCCCAGCCATATGGCGGGGATTTCATGCGTTCCATTATCTTTACAAGGTCAACCTGTCCGGTTTCTCGTAATGCGGTATTCAGATTCATTTCACACCGGCGGATGTTTTTCTGACAGACAGTATAACAATCTGTTCCATCCGGCAGTTTTAATAATTTTGCGGCGTCCCTGCGTTCCAGCCCGGCTTTTAGGGCATCCTGAATCAGTTTAATGGAAGTATAAACCTTTTCGTTCATGCCGGTTTGTTCCCTTCCGTGTGGGAAGATTTTTCGGATAATCCAATCCAGTTCTGTATGGGAGATAGACTTTTCCGGAAGAAATTTACTAACAACATGGTAACGGGAAAAGATGGTTATGGCATCTTCACGCGCTTTGGCATAGGCGGAAAGAATTGCAGCTTCCCGATCATTGCGTTCATAAATTTCATCCGGCAAAAGACCATCCCCGCGATGGGCATTTTCCAAGGCACGATAATCAGTGTAAGCCTCTGAAAATGCGCCGTCCTGACTGACATAACCAGTACCTTCGTAACGCGCCACAAGTTCCCAATAAGCATCATAAGCCTGAAGAAACTCTGGCGGGGCTTCCGCACACAAAACAACCAGATTGCTCTTTGTTTTCTCTACATAGGAGCGGATTCTATCAGGATATCCAATCAAATATAAAAGGTTAATTCGGTTTGGATTGTCAAAAGAATCCGCATAATTGATTGCTTTCTGCCAATGTTCAATCCGTCCCTGGAACAGGCGGAACCGCCGCCGCTGTGCCTTTGTGTAGGTGTATTTCGGGAACAGACGAAATGTAAATGTATCATGGTATTCCACATTCCGATGTTTCTTTGTTGGCATCTGCATCTCCTTTCCGTTCCCGTTTCTTCCTTTGCAATTTATCAGCGTATACCCAGAATTTTTTAGGTAGCAGCAGGACAGTGATCAGCGTGGTTCCGTTGAACAGATAGACCGAGTGGTTATAGACGCGCAAGTTGGTCGGCTTATAGTTAAGCAGAAAGATACCATCCAGATGCCGGGATAGTTTTCCCTTCGTTTCCGCATGAGTGATACCATATTGCAGCGCTTTTTCCGCTGTACGGTCTACAGCGCTTTTGTTGATTCCCAAACGCTGACGAATGCGCTTTTCCGCATGGTGGGTAACGATTGCACCATCTTCTATATTTGCTGTATTTTTGCCATCGCTGATGATTGGGGCAATGGAGGACATATCAAACTGACGCGCGCCACAAACACCACGCCTGACCTCCCATACCTCATCCATATTGCGCACCAGCGCATATAACTCCTGATTGTTATGGGCAATGCTCAGCCGTGTTCCGGGGAGATGATTCGCCTGCTGATGGTAACTGGCAGTTATCCAGGAAATCACCTTGAGGAAATCAGGCAGATTGTCCACAGAATCCATCGCTTCCATAAACGCCGCCCAGGTATGGTCACAGGTTCCACATCCAAGCTGTTCCATTTCAGATTTGTCCCCGCTATACGCCTCAGATACAATATAGCTGTTATTGAAATCGTTATAAAAAATGATTTTCCGACGGGTCATAATGATTCCTCCTTTTATCCCTCCGCCGAAAGTTCCAGCGGAGGGATACCCGGTGTAACATGGTGATGTTTGGTAAGGTGCAAAATGCACAGCTGCTGTTTCTATTTAACATGATAACACAGTTTTATAAATTAGACAACAATTTTATTCGCTGTTAATAAAGTTTTTAGCCTCGAATTGGGAGCAGGAATCCAATGGCGTCTGGCGCATATTCCATCCAATCTTTCGGATATACGAACAGAGCGGGGCGTTTATTGAATTGACATTCACGCCCAATGTAGAGCATAGCATTCGTGCCAACAGATTCCACAACATTTACCAGATACCATGGGTTGAAATGTGCGCTAATGGTATGACCATCATTCGTATTGACAGTAATTTCTACAGGTACTGCACCAGTTTTGATGTCTTTACCTTTCTTCCAGGGCTTTGCCAGGGCTTTCCACTCTTTAATCTTCTCCGATGTAGCAATACAGGACAAAAACGCATCTGCTTCTTTTATCTCATGTTCTACCAAATTGTAGATTTGCTGCATTTCATCACCTTCCGGTAGATCGTCCGGTTTCTCGTTGAGAAGTACCGCGGAAATCCCATCGGTAACGATCCACTTATCCCATGCAGGGTGAATGCCAGGTTTTGTTTTTAATTTCCAATCCTCACACTGTGCATTTTCCAAAGCGATAATATTCCCCATCGCTGCAATTTGTTTCTTTGTCATGTTGATTTCCTCCTCTGAAATGCTGTTATCCGTCTGGATTTCCATAGCTGCAAATTTGTGAATCAGGTTTATTCTGAATCATTATCTGTATAACGCCGTACCACCATATCAGCATAACGATTTGCTTCTTTTTCCTGAAAACAGTCATAAATCAGTTTGACTGCCACAATAACCACACAGAATAGAATTTCCATATTATAGTTCCTCCTTTACTGACATACATAGCAGACTGGCAGTCAAAGTATCCGGTGCAGCAGTGGTAATACCATCAAAAGTATTCAGCAGTGGGTTTCCATCTCCGTGCTGCTTCTGTGGCTTTACCTTAACCTGTTCTGGCATATACACAATGATATCCGCCTTGAACCGCCCAATATCATTAGTATCGCCGCGTGTCTGTGCAATCTGGTTTGCCTCCGCAACGGCTTCTGTTCCCTGCAAAGCAGAGAAGTAGCGTGTTTTGGAGATATTGGGATTGTAGCGGTAGTCCACGGCTAAAGCGGTTCCGCCGTGGTTGCATCCCAAACCAAAAGTATAGATGCAGTAGCGCGGCTCACTGACACGCTCAAACAAAACCCCATCCACCAGCAGATAAGCACGGATATCAGCCTGCGCCTTTTTGATAACGGTATCCCTGGTTGTTTCCTTACCGATTTCACTGTCCCAATGGGACCGAAAGTAGGTGCTGCAATGCTCATGGTTGTAAATCAGCTCGTCCAACGGTGTAGAAAATCCGTATTCTTTGGCTGCACTGTGGTTACGCATTTCAGCTTGCGCCCAAAGTTCTCCTTTGAACATATAAATTTTTCCCTTGCCATGAAAAGACACGTCATCAAAGGCAAGACGCAGATTTTTCAATCTGACTTCTTGCAAGGCAATATCAACATAATCTTCGCACGGTCTGTAACGAAGTTTGCGGCATCGGGGAGGAATATAGCTATCCTCGTATTTGATCCAGGTTTTAATTTTCATGCTTAATACCTCCATTATTATTCCAGAAGAGAGGGAGGGATTCTAATCTCTCCCTCTGCTAAACTTACTTGCTACGAAATTCTGTGTTAAATTGTCCTTCACAAGCCGCTACACCAAAAGAATCGCCGTAAATAACCTTTTCTTGTTGTTCTCCACATTGAAAAATCAAGTTTGGTCTTACTTCATCTCCATCGTCTTGCATTCTCCGTGCTCCGCAAACATACCATCTAGCAAACATTTGCTCTTTAAACACTTCACGCAAATAATATCGCTTGCTAATAATACCACGATATACCTCTCTGCCAGTTTCAGGTTCAATCTCAATAAACTTTACGGGTATTGTTTTATCTGGATGTCTTAATTGGTCGTTATACCAATCATTTTGCGAGCACTTCATAAACCATTCTTTGCATATGTCTAAGTATTCCAAAACTGCGTGTTTTTCGATATAAGAAATCCCAAGACGGTCAAACACGGATTTCTCCATAAATGAAATCACTGTATGTCCCTCATCATCTTGACACACGAGTTTGATACGTCCGTCCAGGAAGACATCCGCATTCCAACCATACTTATTAATTCTTTCATAGTCTTCTTTAGATAGAGATTCAATTTTAATGATCATTTTGAAATCCTCACTTTCAATGAAATGGATATTATATCCATGTTTGCCCGCAGCGAAATACAAAGTAAAAATGTTCGCCGTAGTCTTCGATTCGATCATTAGTGCGATGCAAATCGTATTTTTCTGCCAACTCAACAACACTCCTTTTCAGGCAATTCCGTGCGTCCCAGTAATCATCCCTGTCTGGGCTGATATCATATTGGGGAACGATAATAACGTGTGGAATATAGCTGGTAAAGCAACTCAAATCGAATGGTATGCCATCATGGAACTTGTCCGGTATAATATCCCTGATTTGAAGCAACTCTTTTTCAAAAGATCTGCATCGTTCCAAAATCCCAAACTGTTCTGCCATTCTGAGTTCTCTTGATTGCATGGTATTCATTTCCTTTCTTTGTGAATCTACAATCTGTCCTGTGATAAACAGTATTTTCGATTTATCGCGGTATACAGTCTGCTGAAATAACATCCGCCAACGCACACACCGTTTATGCGCTAGCAGATTCCATAAATTTCTTTAACCCATGGCAGAATTTCATCACGCCATGTATAAAAGTCATGCACAGCGGCAATTGCGTCATCCCTAGTCATGTCATCGGGCATAAAGGACAGGAAATCTGTTAAATGCGCTACGTATGTGCAAAACTGCTCGCCACTGCATAACTGACAGATTTCATCCAGTCCCCAGCCGTTTTCCTTGCAGGCAAGCCAGTCGTCCGGCGTAAAATCCATCACAGAACCGATACTGCTGTTATAATCCTGAATGGCATATGGCAGCCCTTCATCTGTGAACCGCCAATCCAATTTGTCGTAACGCTTGCGATATTCTGCTTTGGCTTCTGCGATTGCATCGCGTAATGTGATATTTTTCATCATAGCACCTCCATAAAATATAGCAGTCATAAATCGGGCTTTGCTAACCTGTTTTTTTAATCCATCCAGACATTTTCTATGCCAAAAGAAAAACGGATACATTTTCTTTTGATGGCGCTGATGATCACTCTGTCAGCTTTATCCATTATAGCGGTAAGCATGGCACTTTCTTTCTTATCCAGCATAGATATTGTATTCATATCCAAAAACAGCATCGCATTTTTCTCGTGCTGGTTGGGTTCCATATCCTCCAGCCTTTGTACATCATCGCAATACTGAAGAAATTCAGTTAAATCAGCCTTGATTTCTTGAAACAGCCGCAGCTTATTAAAATCCGCACGCTTTCCCCTGAAATTCTCATTGCGCTGATACATCGCATCAATTTCTTCCGAAGAAAAGGTAAATGTTCGCCGCAGCTTTGTTGTACCCATTGATTCTTCGTCAGCCGCAGGGAAAAGTTCCTGCGTTTCAATACGCCAGGACTCTACATCCATACCTTTGCGGATTATGGCAGTATCTTCACCACACTCGCATACATCGTCATCGTAGTGATCATGGATATCATAGCCCCATTCGCTGACAGAATCCTGCCAATCTGCACGCATTGCATTCTGTGCATCCTGCTTGCTGACAAATGATTTCACATCACAATCACATACACAGTCTGTATTTTGCATATGAATCAAATTATAAACCTTCATAAATTGAATCCTCCTCGATATTTTTTAGAACCTCTATTTTTATAACAGAGAGAAAACACGATTTGCTAACCACTCAGAAAAACTTTTTCAAAAAAGGCGGGGATGCTGTGTTGACAGCATTCCTATTCGTTTAAAAATCCAGGGTTTTGTTTCAGTTCCGCTTCTGATAGCAATACCAGTTAAACATTGGCACAAAGTCCATAGGCGTAATTGCATACGCGTTTTTTCGATCATCCCCCCAAAAAATTCAGCTTGCGGCATCTACCACCGTATAATCAGTAGGGATATGTTTTGCCGGAATGTAAGTACCATTATCCGGGTTAAACCAGAACGGGCGCTTGAATTGATAGGCAGGAGCGTGCTTGATAACTGTCATTACTTCATTTTTCCATTGGAATTGAATCCGCGTTCCAATGGGAAGATTAGATAACGAAGTTGGAAGCTTTTTCTGTTCCGCTTTCTGCCGGCATTTTTGCCGCCATATCAAAGCACTTTCATATATGGTAGGTGATAGCAGATTCAAAATAGACAGCGGGCAATCGTAATAAAACGGCTCCATATCCTCGGACATATCTTTGTATCGGAAGTTATGATAATCTCTCATGTCCGTCTGCGTCAGGACTACCAGCCCGTAGGTGTGCCCTTGCGGATGCAGCACCGCCGCATAATACACACTGCCTATCATTGATGATTTTACTAGTTTATGACCATATACTCCTTCTGAACAGAAAAGCTCATGATCAAGCTCCGCTTTCCGATCAATCGACCCATTGCGCTTGTAGTAAGTCGCATGATAACTTGTCCAACCCATTGTTATAACCTCCTCAATAAATGACAATCTTTTTAGTCAGCAGCATATACAGCGCTAAAGGAAACAGCAATACCAGCGCTGTAGCGTCCTGATCTTTCGGCATTGCACTGGCAGAACACAGGCACAAAATCAGGACACAGCAGACCAGCAATCCCAGCCCCATCAGCTTTTGCATAACCATCTTTCGCCGATATATCCGGCGCTGTTTTTTGGTCATGTAACGTTTTCCCATGTGATAAAATCACCTCCTGTTCATATAACAGCCTGATTCATCCGTTTGCTAACTGCGTTCAAAACAAAATTGTGACATCCGCACCTGCGACAAAAGAACATGGTGGAATTAGGGTTGCATTCCAGTTCCTTCACGATGTTTGACTTCCGGCGATAGCGGAAAACACAACCGCATCCCTGGCAAATCACCTTATATTGAATGCCGATATCCAGTTCATCAATTTCCTCAAAATTCTCACAACGTCTGGCATTACAGCCCAACCACAGCGCCACCCGCTTCCAAACGCCATCATGCCCATGGATTTCGTTATATGTCCACGTGACATAAAGATGAGCATATTCATGCCGGATAACATTGATAATGTGTTCCATTGTTCCATGATCTATCAGCCGTTTTGCAAATACAAGTTCCTTGATGTAATAATTTTCGCCGCTCCTTTGCCAGCAGCATTTGCCCCATGTCCTTGTCATTCTGGACGATATGCGAACTGGAACCCTGGCTGTATCCATACCAGTGATTTCATCCAAACGACTCATTTCTTCACGGATAATATTTGTATTCATATTGATACCTCCCATTGATAATAACAGCCGGATTTGCGTATTTGCTAACGCTGAAAAACAAACAAAAAAAACGGGGAGAAGGTTTTACCCCGCTCCCCGTTATCTGCTTTACGCCATTTTGCGGCTGGTTACAGCCTTTGCTGCCCACCGCGCCGCACGTTTGGGATTGCGTGCTTTCGCTTTGGCGGCAGCGGTCTGAACCTCACCCAAAGAGGGGATACCCGCCGCACGATGTGCGCGATATTCAGCCTTGGTGATTTCCACCGCGTCATCCAGAATGTCCAGCCGTGTCCCATGGGCAACAAACTTCTGCCCGTTTTGCTCACCAATCATGTACTTTTTCATGTCATTTTCCTCCGTTTTGTTTTATTGGGATGACTCCCATTTTTATTTACAGGCGAATAAATCCGCGCTGTTTCATAGAAAAAGCTGTCAGCAGCAGGAACCCTGTAGATATGCCTGTTTCGCGGCAAAATAGGCTTCCTTTTGCGTCCTTGTAAAGTCCAGCGCGTCAAAATACGATTCGATATCGTCCGTCATGTAACACGGGAGAACCCCAAATGCACTTAACGTATCACAATCCGCCTGCCAGTTGATGGCATATTCATGGTTCGCCATCTCCTGACGAAACGCAGATTGCCAATATTCAAAATTATCTTTTGTTGCATTTTGTGCTGCTTCCAACTGCCTGAAAAGCGCAACGTGTTCCCGTACAAATGCCGCGTTTCGATAATAGGCAAAGCTGATTGGGTTGAAAATCATTCCAGCGGTCTTTTGCGCCTGTTCCCGTTCTGCCTGTTCCGTGTTGCCAATGTAAAATGCAGAAACGTTATCCTCCTGCATTCCATAATAATTGCGTAGGTAGTATTCCCGGCGGTTATAGTCGGTGTAGTCTGACAGCGGCGCAGCGATTTCCTCCGGTGTAAAGAGGATTGCCCGCATTTTTTGCAGGTAGATTTCCCGCAGTTGCTGCTGTGTTGCGTTCTTCCACTTGTGGTGCAGTTCATAATCATTTGCGTAATAGATATGGTGCCCGTTTTTGAATACCAGACAGCTATAACCAAAGTAGCCACCAAAGTCCACCAGATAAACAGTGTGCCCCTTTACATCCAGCGTTTCCAACGCGATAGAAGCGGCATCCGATTCCGTTAAGGATTCAATCGTTTCAATCGTGTATAATTTCATTTGTAAAAACCTCCTTGCAAGTTACCATTTGAATTTTCAAAAGATCTTCAATTGTTCCGTTTCTCAGAACCTCCTGATTTTTTGCTTCAATTGTTTTAGCTTCTGCCTCTGTGATTTCTTTGTCACCAATGAGGTATCGTTTCAACTGTTCACCTCCATTACAATAACAGGATGAAATAGGGATTTGCTAACCATGCCGGGGGAATTTCCTTGATTTTATTCGTCAGATTGCCAGACTGACCCGAATTGCCTGATTGACTTGTTCCTGCGTATCCATATCAATCCGCCCCACTTGCCGCCCCAGACGGCGTTTATCAATTGTCCGAATTTGTTCCAGCGCCACAAAAGACGGCTGCCGGAGGCAATATAAATTGACGTGCGTTGGGAATTGTGCCTTGTGCATCCGGCTGCTGATTGGCGCGATAATCACAGTAGGCGCATAAATGTTCCCTGTGTTGTTCTGGATGACCAGCACCGGTCTGACGCCGCTCTGTTCGCTGCCTGCCGAGGCTGTTAAATCCGCTATGTAGATTTCGCCGCGTTTGATTTCCATGATGTATCCCTCCTTAAATCACGTTAAATTGAACCCGTGGCCGCTCAATCATGTTGCACCAGCTATTCGCGTGCGCCTCATTTGCCGCCTGCGTTTTAGGGATATACATCCCGTCATCCACCTCGAAAATGGCAATCCATCCATCATTCATCACAGCAAACGCATAATCAATCCCGTTGAAGTGCCTGCGGGTCACATGACCTGTTCCGTTTTCGGCTACCCATTTATGAAATCCATTTGTATCCAACATAACTGTTTTCCTCCCTGTTTTTGGACTTATCGTCCGTCCTATTCTTATAACAGGCGCATTTCCTGTTCTGCTAACCGTCCTTAACGAAAAAAAATCCCGCTGGAATTATCCAGCGGGGAAATCTTCTATTGCAGTTTTTGGATTAGACTGTGATCTTCCTGAATCAAATACATCAGTTTCCGCGCCATAAGCGTCGGACTGCTCCGCCCAGACTCCCATGACTCCACTGTTCGACAGGACACGCCCAGCACGGCGGCAAATGCCCGTTGCGTGAGGGAAAGGGATTTTCGCACCTCCGCAGCATCCACATCTGGAAATGTCCGTTCATGGATAACCATGCCGGGGACTTCCTCGCCGCGATTCCATGCTCTAATGTCCTCTACCGCATCCTGAAGAGCGGCAGTCAGATCAAAACCCTTGAAATTTTCCTCGATCTCCTCGGGAGTCAAAGAGGTTTCTAAAATCAATTCATCCATATCAATGCTCCTTCCTGATATTCCGTGTAGCATTGTGCAAAAGTTCTTTTTGTGCTGGCGTCAAATCCGATTGTGCGCTCTTGGGGTAAATCATAAGAAAATGAATCTCTGTCCCTGTATCAAAATAGATCACACGCCCTCCAGCGCTCTTTCCACGTCCAGCTAATTTGATACGGACTTTACACGCGCCGCCCGTCCCCTCTACTATGGCTCCGGCAGTTGGATTTATAAGAAGGGCGTTTTCCATTGTTTGTAGCGCGGTGTCATTCAGTCCCATGATCTTACAGGCAGAAAGAAACGGGCTCCAATACACAAACTTTCTTGTCACGTTCTCCGCCTCCTTCCTTGTTAGTATATACGAAAATATCGTAGTTGTCAAGTGCGCTTCTATTATAATTACAGTCCCAAATCAGGATTTGCTAATCACTCCGACAAAAAAATAATGGCAGGATTTCTCCCGCCGTTCAGATATCATACCTTCCAACATATGCAGCCCATCCAGACTGTTCCGGCCGTCAAAAAAGCATACCGTTTTCCATATCATTACTGTAAGCCGTCGTGTCATCCGCTTTTAATGCTGCCATCCAGCCGTTCCGACTTTGGTATCCGCCCGCTTGCGCAACAATCGCTTCCATCATGCGCATACACCAGTCTGACGGATGTTGCCGGTCATCCTGATGCGCCCGCCTGAATTTATCCAGCCTGTCCAGCAGTTCCAAAATTTCTTTCCGATCCATGTTTAGACCTCCTTTATCGTCCAAAATTGTGCAATCCAGAATCATAGCAGCAATCATTTTTTCTTTCCGCTGCATTCCAGATTGGTATCTGTTATCATAACAATCTGAATTTTAATCTTGCTAACCAGCACAGAAAATATATGATACAAATGAAAAGAGGCAGGAAATTTCCTGCCTCGGTATGTATTAGCCCGCGCTGTCATTTTTCTATTGTTATGCTATATTGATTGTTACAATCTTCCTTTGTTATAGAATATTTTGAAGTGTTAAAGCTATCCGAAAATCCAAAGGTAATCACGCAAGTTTTGTAACTGTTTATCAACTCATCCGGAACCGATGAATAAATATAATATTTCACTGTTCCAAGCGGTTTTACAGTATCTGCATAGAAATCATTGCCGCTGCTTGCTGCTAAATAACCTCTGTAGTTATATTTATTATCAAACGCCATTTCAACCAGGACATCTTCTACACTATAAGAATTTCCACTTGTATTTTTCAGTGTTCCGGAAATATAAAAATACTTCTCATTTTCCACATCTGATATATAAGAATACATTCTGCTTGTATCAACCGGAAGAATCGTATCAGAAATAGAATGATCTTCTATGCCGATTTCCACAAAATCAAGGGTAATGGTATCGCCAATGTTTACAGGAATTGCTTTCTTTGCAGGCATTGCAGCAGTAACTTGTTCCGCGCCCGCAGTAACAGATGTAATCATGTTTGAAGCGCTGTCTAACAACTCCTGCCCACGCAACAAATACAGCCCGTCTAAATCTGATTTATTCAAAGCAATTGTTGTTTTGAATAATGACCATGCGCTAAAATATTCAGCAGGGATATTGTCGCTTTCGCAATAAGTAACGCCATAGAGAAATCTATAAAAGCCATCCAATGATTTTTCATAGTCGTCAAAGTCACAAAAACCCATATTGTTTACTTCAATATCCGATTGATGCTTTTGGAAATAATCTGAAAAATCTGTGATATGTCCAGCGTATTCTTGGGATAAACGCATGAAAAAATCTTCGAAATTATCCCCTTCCTGAAAGGAAAACGCATCGTATTCCTTGTTATATAATGGATTTTGGCTTAAAGGGCTGGTGCTATCCATATTGCTTGCTGTGTTGGAATTTCCATCAGATCCGCACGCTGAAAAACAAAAAATCAACAAACTTATCAGAACTAAAATAATCCGTTTCTTCACAACTAGTATCCTTCCTGCTTTTGTTATATCTGTTATGCCTGCTGCTTCTGGCTGTTCCGCATCTTCTGTGCGTTCCAGTCCATCCGCGGCGTGAAACCAACTGTTACAGATTTTTGGATCGGGAAAATTTGGCTGGCTTGCCGCTCCATGGGACTTAAATAACTACCATGGATAGTATACCACGGCTTCCGGCAGATGTCAAAGGAGAAAATGTTATGAAGAATAAATGATTTTTATGGGGCTTTTTCTATCAGGAAAAATCGGCAGTGCCAACCAAATCAATAGAAAAAGTGGCGGGGCGTTTATTCCTGCCGCTTCGTTTTTTTTACTCATTTTACCGCTATCACGTCCACATAATCCGCGCCCAAATGCCGCAGCATCCAGTTTCCCTGTGCCTTGGCAGCTGCTTCTGTGTCTTCATGGATATATTCCTGACAAAGATCCACCGGAAAGCCTGCATCCATTTTGCCAAATGTCATCCGCCAGCGGGGCAGTGAGGCGTTAAACAGTCCTAGAAACGCACAATATCCGCAGCTATCCAGATTATAAAAATCTGTGGTATAAACCACAGTCCATGATTTTCGCTTCCAGGCATCACAAAAGGTTTTATAAAACCCGTTTGTGAAATATTCCATGTTTATCGGTTCCGGGTTTGCTTTCAGCATTGCCCGCATTGCTTTATAATCCAGCATTTTTGCAACTCCTTTTGTTTTTATCATTGCAGCGGCGGGATTTTTCCCGCCGCGCTTATGCCTTATACGCCTCTGCTTATACACAGAATGTCAACAGCTTTTTAACGTTATATCGGCTTGCAGTTTCCAGCTTTTCTTCCGTCCGATTTCCAACAACCTGCCATGCGTCGCCGTTCTTTTGCCGTGTGAACGTTTCCGCGATATACTCACCGTTTCCGCCGTAATATTTCATGTAGTACACCCGGCGGATCGTTTGTGTGGTGTCAGTTTCCGCAATCACCTTTTGAAATGCGGGATAGTCGTTTCCAAAGGCGGGATTGTACAGGTAATTTGCGATGTCGAATTGATACCCGTTCGGCGCTTCCAGCTTCCGGATTTTGTTTATGTAATCCGGTTTAAGATTTCTTGCCATGTTTAAGCCCTCCAAAAGTTTGATATAAGGTGTGGTTCCTCTATTCTTATTACAGCCTGTTTGCTCGGTTTGCTAACTATTTTAAGAAAATGCCTAATTTTTAAGGCTCCATCTTTTGTATGTCATAGCGTACAGCAGGCGGACACTCCAACGGTATCCGCCTGCGCCCCAGTTCCCTTATGCGGCGCTCCCAACTGCGATCTCGTGCGCTTTAATCGTCCATTGCTGATATAAAACCCCATCGCCGAACTCGCCCCAATCGTCATTGATCTCATATCTGACGCATTCCAGCGCGGCGGGCTGGTCTTTATACTGCTCGCGCAACCATGCGGCAGCCGCTTTGATCTCATCTTCCATAGCGGCGCGGGCTTCTTCCTTCGTTCCATAAACAGATACGGGCGGGTTACAGCCCAGAATATTGTCATCTTCAACGATGTTGCGCATCAGTGTGTAAACCTTCATTTTAATAACCTCCATAATTTTGTATTGATTATATTGATTCAAGCGGCGAACCGCTTTTTTAATAACTTCGCGGCGGCTTCCTTCTGCTCTTCTGTCAGAGAGGCGATCACGTCCTCCAGCTTCGGCGGGTGCGCCCACTCTTTGAAATACCGAATCATGTTAGCCGCTGTTACTTTCGACTTGTTGAACCGGTATGCCTCAGACAAATACGGCTCTACAATGATTGCGATTTGTTCCCGCTCCGCGCTCACGTCGAAAAACTGGATCTTGTGCTGCTCTACCTGGTAGGACGTGGGGGAAGTCCATGTTTTCGTGCTGTAACAGATTTCTACGATCATCCGCGTTTCTTTCTCTCCGATGTTGGCGAATAACATAACCCCGACATCGTGCGGCTCGTCCGGCATCCGGCGTCCGCTTTCGTTGGCGTCCGTCCATGGGACAAGGCAAAAGTGATGCAGATTCGGCGCTGTGATGGCCTCCAGAATCCGCTTGTAGGGCGTATGTACGACCTTAAAGCAAAATCCAGTGTGACGCTCGGCGGATACGAATTGCAGGTTGTGCGGTGCGGCGAGAAGCTGAAAAGCGGCTTCCTCCGTAAATTGTACTGTGATTCTGTTATTCATTTTTTTTTGCAATCTCCTTTTATTTTGTTACGCTTTTAAAGCCGGACTTGCTAACCATTTACTCAAATTTTTAGAATCCGCCGGAGCCGGTCAAACCCCGGCGGACTAGCTTTATCAAATGAAATACATCTCCCCATTGATTTCTAATGCAACGGCTTCCTGCTGCATTTCCCTTTTGATTTCTTCGCAATGGTCAACCACGCGCCCGATATGTGCCTGTAAATCTTTGTCGCTGGCATAGGCAAATACTACAGTTGTATTCTCCGCAACCAAACCAACGGCAGGCGACAGCCAATAACCCAGCGCGGCGGTAGAAGTCGAACCGCCAAAGCAATCAGCCATCAGCGCGGCAGTACGCTTGACCTGTTCTGTATTGTCGGCGGCGGTATCAACGCCGCTGGTCGCTGGCACGTAAACAGTGACTTTGTGGGACAGCTTGATGCAGGCTTTCAGTTTCGCATTGTTAATTGTCATGATATGTAACCCCTTTTCTAAATTTTCCTTTGGAGCCGGTGACGGTGATTTCTACCGGCTCCTGTTCTTATTACAGCAGTAATTTACTTCGTCGCTAACTATTTTTAAAAATTTTTATGCAGCACCGGCATCCAGAAGCGCCGCCCTGATTTTTACAATTCTCTTGTGAACAGCTACACCGGAAATACCAACAGACTTTCCAATCTGTCGCTCTGTATATCCTTCTGCCAGCGCATAGATGATTTTGCGGTCTGTTTCATCCCGCCCAGCTGTAAACCGTTCCAGATCAGCCCGGATAATGGCGCTGGCTTCCGTGTTATAGCCAGCCGCCGCAACTCTCGTTTCTGTCCAGCTTTCTATATTACCGTTATCGTTTACAACTTCTGGATCTTGTATGGCTTGCCCGTGCTTTTTGTCGGATTCCCAGATTTTCATAATCGCCGCCTTTGCGGCGTTATATACGAGAGATACCAGGGAACGAGGCGGTAAACCCTTTGCGGCACGGCGTTCGTTGACGACCGGAAGCCGTTTAAAGGCATCCTGCAAAGCGATCCACGCCTGACTCACAAACTCATCAAAATTATGCCCATGCAGCCCCCAGGCGGCGCGTTCGTTGAATTGATGATAATGGGATGCTGTGGAATAACCGATAACATCCTTTGCAGCGCGGACAATACATTTCTTGAGCCACTCGACCTGTTTTTCAGGGGAAACGGCTTTCCACTCTCTTACAACTGCATACGCTGAATCTTTCGCCTCAGTCCATGCTTTTTTCATGCACTGGCTCATATTGATTTCCATTACCTTACAGCCTGCTTTTTCAGCTTCACTTTTGCGGATCGCCCAGGCGCGGCGCATAATCGCTCCTAAATTGTAAATCGCTTTCATTTGATTTTCTCCTTTATGTATGATATGATATTTTGGGTATATGTATTTGGTTTCCCGTGACGCTCCAAAAGGAGCGTTTCGGCTTGTGACCATCAAACCATCATCAGACGGGGGATATATGTATTAAAAATTGTCTTGGTTTAATTCGACATAATCGAAAATCTTTTCATATTCTTCGTCTGATATGCTGTCATCCCCGCTATAGAGGATTTCAAACGCCCGCAGGATAGAACATTTATATTCATCGGCGTAATCTGCACAATTCCTAAAAATGATATCATTCATATTGTTTTCCTTTCCGGTTTTCGCCTTTTAGCGGGCTTCCTGCTCCGCTTTGTATGCGTTTGCTTCTTCCAATGTGCGAAAATATTTTCCATGCCCGCAGTGATACCAACTTTTCCCTCCGTCAACACTGCTCCAGATTTGGGCGTCATAGTGGTAGCAGTCAATCGGAAAATGCAGCTCTTTGATTCTGACTTCTCTTTGGTAGTTCATGGTGTTTTCCTTTCCGGCTTTTCCAAGCCTTTCAAATGATGTTAATTTTCGGGTTGAAACTTGCTTTCCCATGCGACGGAAAGTTTTTTGTGAATTGTTGCCCATTTGGTGCTAACGTAATTTTCGCCGAACTCTTCAGATACGGCTTCATCATGTCCTTTTTTAGCTGCCTGAATGAGCCAAAGTAACTCGCTGCCCTTGAGTGTGACTGTAAAATTTTCGGTTGCTTTCATTTTCTTTAATCCTTTCCGGCTTTCAGCCTCTCAAATGGTGGTTGACTTCTTGTCTTTGGTGTGGTACTCTTTATTTGTTAATACTATTATACATTATTTTTAATGTACTGTCTATGCGCAATGTGCATTAAATTTAATGTATGTTGTTAGTCATTTTATACATTGTTTTTAATGGTGATTTTATGCTAAAATTTGATAAAATGTTTGAACTTTTGAAACAAAAAGGCTATACAACTTATCGCATCAGGCAAGAAAAAATAATTGGCGAAAATGCTTTAACTGCTATGCGGAACGGTGGAAATATCAATTCAAAGAATATCAATGCTATTTGCCGCCTGCTGAACTGTCAGCCAGGGGATTTGATGGAGTATGTGCCAGATGAGGAATAAGGGGGGATTAATATAATGGACATTGACAGACTCCCATTTGATTCGGAAAAAAGTATTTATCTTGAAATGATAACAAGAAAGATGGAAGATCCCGAAACAGATGAATCGTTGATAGAAATGTTTGATAATCTTAAAATGTCTGACAGAGAAATTGAGATTTTTAAAGTTGCCAGATATGCAGCATCTTGTGATGATAAGGAATTATTACACGGTGTGTCATCAGTGATAAATTGCATCTTAAACAAGCGCGGGGATCAAAATGATATAGAATATTGGATTTCTAATCTTTTAAACACAAAAGCCGAAGAATGCCTGATAACGCCTGATAAAATAAAAGAGGGCGCATTGTCTATTTGTGAAACAGAACAAGATATGAGAAGCGTTATTTTTTCTGTTTTGGTACATACACAATGGGAATCACGGATTTTTGATATTTTATCTTCAGTTTTGGCAACAATACTTACAGATCATAAAGAAGAACCAGAAACAAAGAAAATGCTAGAAAATATAGCCAAATTATCTAAGTTATATTAAATGGGTACCAGATAGCACAGATGAAACATCAACCGAATGAATATAAACAATAAAAAAGAGTGTAGACCCTTGAAAACTCGATAGGGTTTACACTCTTTGCAGTTAATGTTTGGTTACTTGATTTCTAAATCATCCGTTGGAATCCCCAGAGCCTGCATCCGGACTTTCAACACGCTTTCCTGATACTCGATCTCTGTTGCCTTGTCCTGTGCGGCTTTAATACGCTGGAGATTGACAAACTCCTTGATAACCTGATCTTTCAATTCGGTTTCATTCATGGTGCTACCTCCTTCCCACTGGTATCGGATGGTACTAAGGTAATTATAGCAGGTAGGGAAGTGAGTGTAAACCCTATTCAGTTTTCAAGGTGCCGTGCTCTTTTCTATGGTCTTATTATATCATATTAGTACTAATATAGCAATGTACAGCATACACAAATATATTGACACTAATATATGCAGTTTGTATATTGGTACTAATTTAATATTGACATCATGTCTGCATCATGCTATTATGTCAATACAAATGTATTTGGAGGTATTCATATGGCTTTGTCTGCTTCACAAAGAAAAGCAAATGATAAGTATATAAAAGAGAACTACAAACAAGTCAAGCTCTCGATGCCCAACGCTGAGGCGGAAGCCTTAGAGATGTATTGTACCGCTCACAAACTAAGCAAGGCGGGATTCATTCGGCAACTCATCAGGGATGCAATACAGCGGGATACCACCGCGTACAACCCTGACAATTGATGTATTAATTTTATTCGCCGCTAACCGTTTTTAAGCCCTCAGAAGCCTTGCAAAGCCTCTGAGGGTATATTTATACCCTTGACCGCAAAAGACGCAGAATACCCCTCAGCCGCCGTAAAAAGACATAGCGCAGGAATAGACAGCGCAAGCCCTGCAAATTAATTTTATGCGTTGCTAACTGTATGATATCAAATATTTGTTTGCCTGTCAAGATGGACAAGGGGAAACGACAGGCAAAGCAAGGAATACGCCCAGCAAGGAATACGCCCATACGCCCGCATACAAGCCACACACGGTACACAACGCCACAAGGCTATTATTTCTTATGTGCAACACCAAAGCCGCACACAGGGCATTACAGCCCCGATATAGGCACGGATACCATGATTGCATATTACATCATACGGCATCGCCTGCGATCGTCGCCGCTTGCGATTAGCGGATACCGCGACCTGCTGACCGGCTCGCATAATCAGCCATCAGCAGACCTGCCAGCCGCACCGCACAGCCACGGAGAACCGCACCCATAAAGGATAGCCCTAATGATGCAACAGCCCTTGCAGTGTCGCAGAAGCCCCGCAAGACTAACCCCGACACAAAGAGGGAAGCAGGAAGCGTAAAAGCAACAACCCCACGCATAACCCAAAGCAGGGAGAAAGAGCAAGTGCAGCCCGCACCAACGGAAAGCAAAACGGAATCGCAAGCACCAGCAGCCAAAAGAACCGCCATGCCGCCGCAGGACAGCCGCAACCCTGCCCTATGCAATCCCTTGCCCATAGCGCAAAGCAGCCCGCAGCAAGCCGCACAAGCCCTCGTATGGGCTATCAGTCCCGCGGTCTGACCATCTGCATTTTGTCCGCTGTTTGCAGCGAGTGCGCCGACAAAATAAAAAAGAAGAAAAAGAAAGGGGAAAGGAAAACGGAGCAGAAGGGTAAGGAATAAATTGGATTCACACCGTTTTACTGCCCGAAGTCATAATTCGTCGAACCCTGCCCCGGTCAGCGGCTGCCCGCCCTGCTGCTGGTCGTCCCCGTATCATCTGTGTACCTGCTGCCATTTTATCAGCCCATAGCCGTCATTTGCGGCGGCGGCTGCAATTCTGCTTTTGGAGAGTAAGCGGAATTAACCCCGTATTTGCACGGGATAACGCCATCAACTGCCAGCCATATGCAGCATAGGGGGAGCCTCTACATTTCCGATCACCGCTTATTCTATTTTATGACAGGAGTACCCTCACCCCAACACAAAACCCCTCTAATCCATTCGGTTCATCACTCGGTCTTACAGCCGTAAAAACCTGCCCTTTAGACAAAACCAGACAGCATTTTATATTGGGATAGCCAACATATCCAGCGTTCAATCTCCCATATTCATCTTTTTAAGCAAGGAATAAATTCGCTGTTCTCGTCGAATCATAAGCGATAAAATGAAAGTTTGCATTGACTTTTTGCCGTAGATAAGGTATAATAATAGTGTGAAAAGCACGTATTTCTTCGATATAATGACGAATAAAATGGAGGCATTTTGATGAACACGCAATTATCTCTCTTCGAGCGGGATTTCACTGCACTTACACCCGTTCAGTCTGACACAAAGATAATTCAGCTTTTTCCAGACGATCCCCAACGAAAACCCAATTACCGTGCTGGCGGCGAACAAACTGTATTTCCGATTAAGCGTCAGGAAGATTTGGATGCTATGGCTTGCTGGCTTTACCAAAATGCAGATCCAAAATATCTTTTAGGATTTATTCTTGGCATTAACCTTGGGCTTCGGGCAAACGAGCTTCTGACGCTGCGGTATTCTGATGTCTTTTTCCCGGATGGGCAGATCAGATATATTGCTGATGATTTCACTGATACGACAGATAAGATGGCTGTCTATCAGCAGAAAGTGCATAAACATCGTGGGCTATACCTTAATGCGGCTTGTTTTAAGGCGCTTAATTGGTTTTTCCCTGTCAAGTCCTTTGCGATTTGTCCAGATAAATTTCTTTTTTCCTCACGTGAGGGCGGACATATTCAGGTGGATACATTTCGTAAGGTACTCAAAAAAGCTGCCAAAGCCTGCGGTTTAAGGCAGAACATTGGGACACATACGCTGCGTAAAACCTTTGGATATTTCCACTACCAGAATAACCATGATATTGTATTTCTTCAAAGGCTTTTTGGTCATTCGTCAGCTCTCATTACTATGCGTTACATTGGTATTGCTGATGAAGAGGAAAAGAAAGCCTATCATGCGGTTTCGATTGACCTGCTGGAAACGCTGGAACGGAAATAGATGGAAACGCTTTTTCCTTTTCTTTTTTTCTTTCACCATGGCGTACAACGTGTACGGCTAGCCAACCGGGTTCTGGTGATAAACTATCAGTTTTTTTCTGTACGGTCAAAGGTCTGAGGAACTTGCGGCAAAGGTAGTTTGTTACAGATAAGACTGTTCTAGATTGTTAGTTACTGGTATTAAGAGTTAATACACAACTTGAATATCCTCGTGGGTTAGGGTCACTTTTGAACCCCCGATTTTTAAAAGGTTTGCTGAAAAACGCTGTAAGGATCTGTGAAAATCAAGAAAATATCATATAAAAATGTTATCATATAGAAAGGAGCCAATGTGGTGCAAATCAATCTCAGCAAGGAGCAGGAGGAAGCTGTGCGGTTCTACAAAGGATGCTGTGAAGTAGTCGCTTCTGCCGGCAGTGGGAAGACAACAGTCATTGTAAACCGCGTTGAAAACCTGATTCGGAATCGCGGTATTCCGCCGGAGAAAATCTTGGTGGTTACATTCAGCCGCAAGACCAAGGAGGAATTGCAAAGCCGCCTTGTGCGGCGAATGTCGTGGCATGGCACGGATGTGGAGGTTACGACGTTTCATGCGCTTGGATGGAAAATCATACGGGACTGCGGGGGAAAGAAATATCGTCTTTTGAAAGATGACGCGGAAAGGATGAAAATCATCAATCACGTTTTGTCCGGGTTCCCTCAAATCAGGAAAGACAACGGATATGACGCGTCTTACTATTTCCAGCAGATCTCGGCTTTCAAAAACAGGATGGATACACCAGATCCCAATACTGTGGAGGGGGCTGTATACTATGCTTATGAGCGGTATAAAGGCGCTTCTCACTGCTTTGATTTTGACGATTTATTAATTAATGCACTTAAAATCCTGCAAAATGACAGCCATGCCCGCGAGATTTGGCAGGATAAGTATGAATTTGTCCTGGTGGATGAAATGCAGGATATCAGCGCCTTGCAGTATGCGCTTTTACGGATGATTTGCCAAAAACATAAAAATCTATTTGTTGTTGGCGACCCGCTGCAAAATATCTATCAGTGGCGGGGCGGCGACAGTAGATTCATGATGAATTTTGCAGATGACTGGTCTGGTGCCGTAGTCATGCACCTTCATACAAATTACAGATGCAGCCAGAATATTGTCGATGCGGCAAATCGTTTTGCAGAATGTATCCCCGCGGAAGACCGCAAATACTGCGTAAAAAGTGAAGCGGACAGACCGCTGTCACAAGACGCGGTGTATCGACCATGTGCGTCAGAAACGGACGAGGCTGAATTTGTGAGGGATGAAATTACCAGACTGATTGATGAAGGGTATGCTTATAGAGATATCGCAATCCTTGCCAGAACAAACGAGTACATTCAGACTGTCAGCAGCGCCTTGTCTGCCAGTCATATCCCATATACTACAGCTTATGGCATATCCTCTTTTACGAAACCAGAAGCAATATTGATGATTTGTTATCTGCGCCTGATTGATGATCATAAGGATGATGACGCGTTTGCATATATATACTGCCGACCACGGCGAAATTTAGGCGCGTATTTTTTGACCAAAACAAAGGAAATTGCAGCCAGCAAGCATATATCTTTCTTTGAGGCGATAGAAGAAGCCGCGCTGGTGCATCCACAATTCCCGCCTCACGCGAAAAAACTTCGTACCCTGATAGAGGTGTGCGGAAATACGCATTATCGTTCAGTAGGCGCTTTGATTGGCGATTTGCGGAAATCATATGGAATCGATCAGTTTGTGACTGACAGTGTGGACTATGATGCAGATGCAATTGAAAATTTAGATCGTCTTGAGCATATGGCATCTGATTATTCGGGTATCAACCAGTTCCTGGATGATGTGCAGTCAACGATAGAGCATCATCAGGATGTGGAAAATACGGTGCATCTTTTGACGATCCACAAGGCGAAAGGATTGGAATTTCCAGTTATCTTTGTTGTTGGCTTGAATAACGGTCTGTTCCCAAACCCAAACAATAAAAATACCAGTGAAGAAAAGAGGTTGCTGTATGTCGCAATGACAAGAGCGGAAAATTTGCTTTATGTTTCGTCTGTCGTAAAAGATGCGGCAGAGAACAAGGAACAGGACTTTGTTGATGCGACAACCGCCAGTATATGCCTGTATGACGATACGAAATATGACGATGCGGACATACATGAAAACTTCAGGGATTATGGTGATTTCACCTGGATTGTGTGCGGCACGTCGGAACTTATGCTTCAGGGGTTAAAATGTGCGACGCTGACCAGGCTGATCCTGCTGTCTGCTTATATGGACTATGAGGGTGTGTTGGTCTGTGATAACGGGGATAGAATGACAACGGCTATGATGCAGGATATCCTTCATGTCGGATATGGTACGTTGCGTATGATAATAAAAGAGTTGAAGTCTGCCGATGTTATGACATTTGGGAAGGATATCAGGATAAATCCTAAAATCGCATTTCGTGGACGCCAGAATCGTGTAGAGCAAGCGATGCTGTCCCAGGAAAACAAAATAATCACCAGGCTGTATCGGAACGGGATAAGAGCGCTGTGCAATTTTTCAGATGGCGTATCAGCGAACAAACGCAGTTATCTTTTCAGAATTATGCCGTTTGTCAATCGGGAGTATAACATTGTATGTTTTAATCCTTGCGAGAGAAACTTGACGAAAATAAACCCAATATCTTTAAGCGACTTGTCTGAAATGATCGGGTATGGACGTTCACAGGCATACAGACTGAAATCACTTTTACTTGACCCGGTATTTGAAACCGCGAATGGAATTTCAAATGCGGTTCATTATGTGCCATGTGCAGAGATCGGCGGCAAACACAATTGTCTGTTTATCAATCCGGAAGTGTACTATGGCGGCAGCAGACATAATGAAGTGCGTATATTGGGCAGGTTCGGTTGAACAGTGACAAGCGGGAGGCGAAACGAAAATTGCGCCGGCAGACAAGAGATGAAATTAGAAAAGAAAGAAATGGTGCGTATGACTGAAAATAATAATGCTGTGAAAGAGCTGAAAGACCGATGTGAACAACTGAAAGCGGAAGTTCAAATTTATCATGATGCTGCCGCGCTGTATGGCATTGATCCAATGACCATGCTGACGCTGGCAAAGAGCCAGATAAAAACCTGTGCGGACAACATTCGCCTGATGGAAAAAAATGGGAGATATACCGAATATGTTTGCGTATGTGCCGAAAATCCTGACAGCAAACGATGTTCTGACGGCAATTACTCACTATGATGATGGTTCAAAACCGTATTGCGATTTGGTCTGCTGTGGGCTTGATATTATTAGGAAATATCTTACTGTAAGAAGTGACCTTGCCGCGTGGAGAAAAAATCATCTGCCATTTGGCAAATCTTTCTTTTTCAATAATAACGAATAAAATTAATGAGAAGAACGCAGCATCAAACATATAACTTGAACCAGCAGGACAGAAACGTTTGGAAGATTTAAGCGTAAATGGCGCGGCGGCGATAGTGCAAAAAAAAGGAGGTGGAATATGGACACAAAAAAATGTATTTGGGAAGACCAGTGCGGCAGTGAATGCGCCGGGCATTGCCCGGACTATACGCCCGCTGATGGATCAGAAGAGAATGAACGATTTTATACCTGTGTTTTAATCGAAAATGTACAGGCATATCAAAAAATGATTGATGATTATGATGATAAGGAGGACGGTGATCCATGAATCGTGAACAACGCAGAACATTGGAGAAATGCAAAAAAAGGATACGAAGTCATGTCGCATACAAACTGATGCAGGATACACAAAATCCGCTTCATGAAGGTGAGCGTGTACAGCTAAATGTTGACCGTATCATGAATCGTAAAGATTATACCCGTTTGACAGAGGAATATCGTTCATTTGTAGAATCATCCAGAGGAAAGACGTTTACGGTTCACTTGCATCGGAAGTGTAAAGACGGCTTTTCAGCTATGATTGAATTGGCAGAACAACCCAAATGGCTTTTCTGGTATGACGATTTGATTCGCGTGAAGACTGGAGGGAAGCCTTATCAATAACGCAGTGTATATCGTGTCAACAGACGCGAAAGATTTGTTTTTATCCAACAATTCAAATGACCATTGCACAGGATATACGGTACGATATTGCCGTGGTGATCATCGCGGCGAGTTCAATACAAAGCGGTTTGTCAACACGCTGGATTATAGTTTGGATCTCATCAAAATGCGTGAGGTGTATGAAAAAGTTTACCGCAGGATGGATTTTACATTCTCAAAACGGGGGAAAGAATATTGCCGGTGTGTGATCAATGTAACATTCAAATACAATATTAAACAGTTCAATCGATTTTTTGACAAGACGTATATCCGATATGGTTATTTGCCGGATGATGTCGATCTGACAGACAATATTTGTATCAAAAACGGTAAACTGATTGCGGTTCGGATTGATCATCCAGTGGAACGGCCTGTAGAACCTGCGGTTTTAGAGGGATTGTTTATATTTGAGGACGGCGTATACAAGCCGTGTAAAAATATGAAAGTGATTTTTACAGCGGCGCAGTTGCGGGAACGGCTATATCAGGATGGATTTGTATGTGACGGTATACATTTTCGGCGGTTCAAGCGTTCGGCTGGCAGCGGTCGGACAGGCAAATGCTTGTTTATTGATGAACGGCTTTATCCCCGTATGCACAAATGGGAATTATGTGGACTGCGCATCCGTGACGGGCAGGAACTGGATTTGGCAGGGTTTGAAGCATATATCGCTTTAACATTAAGCAGCATTATCGGTACAATCTCCCTGCGCCCGGAAAACTTTCTGGTGATTGATGATTATACCAGCAAATTTCGCGATCGTGTGATTGCTACCCGTGCCGGAGATGATGGATGGCTGCATTCAAAGCCGGAAGATGCCATTGTGGAAAACAGCATTTGGGATGGGCAGTCGCTGATTGACAAAGACGCTATGGCGGCATATGACGAACATGGAATGATTTTGCTGCGAGGGCGTTTTTTCAAGTCAGCTTGTTTTAACTGCAATATGCAGGCGTTTTTCGCAGAACATGGGATTACAGAAGTGAACCAGTTAAATGGATTCACGCTTGCAAAATCCATCCGTGATATCAAAATCATTACAACGCCAAGCAGCATTAAGTATATGAAGTTCGGCTCGCTGGAAACATGGTTGAAGCTGCTGGAGGAAGATGGCGATTTCGGCGTGGTGAAATATGAAAAGCCTACAGACTTTTTTGGCGGTCGTATGGTACAGACCCATTACCAATTGCTGAACACTTTGCAGATGACACAGCAGGAGGTTGATTCTTTGGTAAAACCATCACTGGATTATCTGCGGATGATTCAGACTGATCCGGCGGTGCTCCGTTATCATATTCGTTATTGCGGCGCTGACAAACCTGTCCATGCCGCACCGACGACAAAAGATATTGTGTATCAGATGTTGGGGGTTACAGATAAATTTGCAAAAACCCGGCTGTATGAGGATTTCAGGCGTGATGTAAGCAAAGCGTTCAAAAAAGACATTCGCCGCGGTCATATCCTGGTTGATGGCAACTATTCCACTTTGTTGGGCAATCCAATGGAAATGTTGTATGCATCTATTGGAAGATTTGATGACACAAGCCAAATTGGAATAGGTTATATTTACAGCAAGCGTTTTCGTTTCAATCAGACCATTCTTGGTTCACGCAGTCCACATATTACCATGGGGAATATCTTGTTAACAAAAAACCGTGAGAATCCTGAAATTGAGCGTTTTTTCAACCTTTCCAATGAGATTGTTTGTATCAACAGTATTCAGGAAAATAATCTGTTTCGCTTATCAGGTGCGGATTGACCAAAACAAAGTCCGCCTTAAACAGTAATGTTTATGACAAAAGATTGGTGAACCTGTAAATGCAGGGTGTCCGATGCAGTCGGGCTAACGGAAGAAATCTAAACAAACAACACGATCTATATCTTAATATGAGAAAGGGGGTGAGATTGTGGAAGAATGGAAACCTGTTGTTGGATATGAAGGATTATATGAAGTGAGTTCTCTTGGAAACATAAGAAGCCTTGAAAGAAATATTGTACGATCTGATGGTGTGGTTACACACATTCGGGCAAAGATGATTTGTCCAGTTCTTAATGAAGATGGATACAGGCAGTGCAAATTGTGCAGAAATGGGAAACATTCAACAAAGCGTGTACATCGGATTGTTGCAGAAGCATTTATTGATAATCCATATGGCTACGATGAAGTAAACCATATTGATTCAAATAGAGAAAATAACTGTGTTGAAAATTTAGAATGGATCAATCACAGGGAAAATGTTTATCAGGCAATAAGAGAAGGTCGTCATTTTTGTACGCGCAATTTATTGGGTAAAAACAATCCCAACTATGGGAATACGGCTTTACATGATTACTATTGCACCCATCCAGAAAAGGCGTTGGAGTTATTAGCAAGACATGGCGGCAAAAATGGCAGGGCTGTGGCTATTGAATTATATGATAGCAATATGTGCCTGATTAAGAAATTTTCCTGTATAAAAGATTGCGCTGTGTATCTAAAGGATAAGTATGGATTTGTGCAGAAAATCCGCAGTCTATGTGAACGTATTGCGATTGTTGCACATTAAATAAGCCGTATAAAGGATTCCGTTTCAAAAGAATTTAAATTCAGATCTTGTTGTTTGCATGAAAATACCGTGCCAAGCCATTGGCGAAAGTCAATGGAAGGTGTAACGATCACTGGAAAAGAGCTAACCCACATCGTGATATGCTTAGACCAGGTACTATACCGATGAAACTTCGGTATGGGAAGCGCCAGTCTGCCCTTTTTGTGTGAAGGACAAATGAGATGATCTACTCCCCTAATAAATATCGGGAAACCGAGGGTATGAAGGTTTGATAGCGATACTGTACTTTTAACTGACAACCCTATTTTAATTGAAGCTGCAAAAAGAAATTATTGTCGTTTTTTTGTGCCGACCAGCTTGGTTGATGCCCAAAAGATTGTCCGGCATTATACCTGCGCGGATCAGGCTGATTTAGATATCAAAACGTCAGTGAATAAAATTGGTGAAATCGTAAATCTTTCGCAGGAATTGAATACAAAACTTTGGGATGCGCTGAACAATGGTGCAAATTTCTCTGAGGTGGAGGAATTATACTGTGAAATCGCTCAGTTGGATGTTCTTTCTAATCTCGAAATCGACAAAGCCAAGCGGGAATATGCGGTAGACAGCGTGGCAGAAATCAAAAGGCTGCGAAAAAAATATGAAACAAGGGATCAGAATGACCGGCAGATTAAGCCTAACTTCTTTGGGAGGATTGCCAGAATGAAAGGGTATTATGACAGTAAAAAGAAAAATTATCAGTTTCATGATACCACAATGGACTATTTGCAGCATAGTCTTAACACATTCCGTATGAATCATGCGCGTCGGGGATATATGCCGTTTTCCGCACTGCTGCTTCCAAAAGAAGAACATTCTATTCGTTCGGTAAAATATCCACAGGTAGACCGCATTTTGGGGATTGTGCGGGATATGCGGTCAAAGATTCAGATGGTTTGGAATGGAACAGATGACGGTCTTGATGATTATGGCAAGGCAATCCTGGTCAACGAGATTCGGCAGGAATATCTTCGCTATATTGAAAAGCTCAGACTGAACCGTCATACCGCGTATCGCCTTTTGCTGGCAATTGAAGACCCGGCAAACAGGGATATTTCACGGACGCTGTTTTATGCGCTGTTCTCTTTGCCCAATCAAGATTTTCTGGATTTGATTGAACAGAGCCGGACGCCGATTCCATTGCTGGTGGAGGGTGAGAATATAGCGGGAAACATTGAAATTTATGGATTCAGGTTTCGCAAAGAGATGACGAACCCAGCAAATACAAACATAAATGACTGCTTTTCGGCAGAAAAATTCTGATTTGACCATGATTAACCGCCGGGCAAATTCGGCGGTTACAGGCTTGGCTTTTGTGGTCTAATTATGAAGGGGAAGTGACGGATAAAATCAATCCCCAAATTGATAGAAAAAAGGATGAGGTTTTGTGATTCAAATTACCCGGCAGGAAAAAGATCTGCTTGCCAAACAGTTCCCACCGCATGAATACCCACATTATTACTGTTATCCGCGGACGATGCGTCAGGATTCCAAAAGAAAACATTACTTTTGTGTGGAGTCAGCAGAAATCATTTGTGCGCTGAAAGATATCCGAACACGTCATGTCATTGAGGAACACGGACAGACTGGCGGTGTGTCATGGCGTCTAACATGATATGTGAACGATATTCCAACGCGACAATTGATATAGATGATGGAACGATAACAGAGTTCCATGAAAACAGCGTGAATACTTACAACATCTATGAGATTTTAAACCGATGGTCAGGTGTATCCAATGTCACACTGACCATTGAGCGGCAAACCAGCCTGCCGCCGCTGGAAGAGAGGTGAAGCGTTTCTTTGAATCCCAAGTATGAGAGAAAAGAAGGTGAAGCCCTTTATGAATATGGGCTTCGTCTGATTGAAACAAAGATAGAACAGCGACCGGGCGATTTGGATTGGGAAGATATTGTAGAAGCAACCCAATTAGATTGTCACCGGGACAGCCTGCGAAAAGCAGCATCTGTTACGCCGTACTCCGGTTATGCTGTTGCACAGTATTACAAACGGAAATATGCGGCAGAGGACAAAAAAGAAAAATATCTGGGAGAGCTTGATATTAAAATTGCTGAAGCAAGAAAAGAAGCCAAACGGTTTTCCGATCAGCGGCGCGAGTTCAATAAACTGGTTGACCACATTGGACGGACAGAAAATCTGGAAAATCGTCTTGTTGACGCAGCAGAGCGGTTATCTGACACAGTTGGCAGGATTGAATATGAGAAATCTGCTGCTGCTGCCCTGACGGATCATGAAGCAATCCTTGTTTTAACAGATTGGCACTATGGCATGACAACAGATAATATCTGGAATCGATACAACACAGAAATCTGTAAAGCGCGTGTGCGTCATATCGCAGAAAATGCGGCAAAACGGATTGCGTTTCATCAGTGCGCAAAACTTCATATTGTTGTGCTCGGCGATCTGATTCATGGC
The DNA here is from genome assembly GCA_964017555.1 of uncultured Butyricicoccus sp. GTDB lineage: Bacteria > Bacillota > Clostridia > Oscillospirales > Butyricicoccaceae > Butyricicoccus_B. Next base: position 123,739 of record CAXHNU010000001.1, read on the forward strand.
TGTACACACATAAGCGCACGGGTTGCCTCTGAAGAGCTTGTATGTGATCAGATTATGCAGTCCGCTGAGATTTTGGCACAGATGATTGAATATCTGAGCAGTTCTGTCGAGCAGACATATGTATATATGACATATGGAAATCATGCCCGGTCAGTGCAAAGCAAAAAAGACAGTATTCATGCTGATAATATGGAGCGTATTATTCCGTGGTGGCTGAAACAAAGGCTTGGTACATATGAGAATATCTTTATTGTAAACGATTTTGAGCATGAGTTTTTGCTGTTTGATGTTCTTGGATATGGATTCTGCGCTTCACATGGAGATTTGGATGGCGTGAAAAAATCACCGACGCTGCTTTCAACCCTACTACATAAAAAATGTGGGCATGATGTGGATTATATTTTGCTTGGGGATAAGCACCATCGTGAGAGTTTTGAACAACTTGGCGTCACAGCGATGATTTGCGGCGCGTTATGCGGCGTAGATGATTACGCAAATGACAGGCGGCTTTATGCAGATCCAGAACAAACGATGTTGATTGTTTCCCGTGAGGATGGTGTTGATGCCGCATATCATTTGAAGTGCAAATGATGGATATGCAGATGTTAACCATATGCTGTAAGAGTATTTACGCATCAAAAGAGGAGTGATTATGTGATTAAGAATGATCTTATTGATGCCCTGTCTGAAATGGATTACTATAAAAATCAGGCTGGTGCAGTGATCAACGATGTGTTTCGCGTCATTGCAGAGGCATTGGCGCAGGGTGAAAAGGTAACAATCAGAGGATTTGGCACATTTGAAGTGAAAACCAGAAAGGGCTGTCTTGTGCGGGATATCCACACCAGAGAACAGAAACAGATGGATGATTATCAGGTGGTTGTCTTTCGACCGGGTGATAATTTGAAAGATGCTGTAAAATCCAACGATCCCGGAAAACTTCGCCTGTTATGTGGGGCTGAGAAAAAATAAAATATTTTGTCCATTTCTATTGACATGGTGATAAAGTGCTGGTATACTATGATTATAGCAACGAATAAAATTAATGATACCAAAGGGTGTAATCATTCTATCAGGCTGATTACACACAGCAAAAACTTATAGCTACAATTATTGGTATGTTCGCGATCAATAGTAGCGAATAAAATTAAGGAACAGCGCTATATTTCTTCCGGCACTTTGAAAACTTTATATGGGGTCGTAAAGGTTTCGACGGGGTTTTGAAAGTCCAAAACACGCAGGAATAAGCCGCCTCAAGGCTTAACCAAAAAATGAAATGACAATACAGAATCTATTGTAATGATCCACCCTGCATTTGCCGCATTAATGGCTGAAAGGGTTGCCGCCTGAGGCTGACGGCAGGATTTCCAAAACGGCGTACCAACCGGATATGGGTAAACGTCTGCGGTAAAAGAATCATCCGGTGAATTGCAGTTTTTCCTTGTGCTTCTGTGAAAAAAAGACAAGGTGGTGGAGATGTACCGATTCGGTACGTCCTGGGAAAGATTTGACGGTATCGCAAGTACCCGCCTGCAAAGGCAATACTGAAACTACGTCTATTGCGTAAAAATGTTTTGGATATGTAAAAATTTCGGACAGGAGTTCAATTCTCCTCGGCTCCACCATATATAGGGACATTAACAGCAGTTGATAAATTTTTTTAAGATAAAAGAAAAATATGTCCCGCAAGACACGTGCAGCAATTGATTGGAAATTATGATATACAATATGTTTTTAAGCCTTGCAAAGGCGAATGATTTAATCTTTTTGTGTCTTGTAAATTTATGTTGACAAACCGTTCAGATAGCAACAGCGTGAACGAAAGGAATATGATGCGTATGGAGAATTTAGGGTTTATAGCAATTCCGGCAATTACAGTTATCTGTTATCTGATTGCACAGATTGTAAAGGCAACTGCGGTGGATAATAAATGGCTGCCCATTGTATGCGGTATTGCAGGTGCGGTGCTGGGTGTTGCCGCGATGTATATCATGCCGGACTTTGCAGCGACAGATTATATTTCTGCTGTGGCGGTTGGGATTGTGTCTGGGTTGGCTGCAACGGGTGTGCATCAGGTGGCAAAGCAACTTCAGGGAAAAAATCAGGAGGACGGAAAATGAATTATTACATGGGAATAAAACTTGTGCAGGCAGAACCTTGGGATGATGGTTACAGGGTCGTCTATCCTGATGGTTATGAACGCTGGTTTTACAAAGATGTATTCGAAGCGGCTTATATGAAAGTCACGCCAAACAGCAACTTGAAAACGGACAAGCCGAGCATTAGCCAGCAGATGGTGGATGCGTTCATCCGTGAAACACAGGTAGTGACCATGGGCGAAAAAACAACCGTTGTACGTGCTGTGCTGGCAAATGGGTTCGAGATTGTAGAAAGTTCGTCCTGCGTCAGCGCGGAGAACTATGACGAAGCATTGGGCGCACAAATTTGCATGAAGCATATCAAGGATAAGGTTTGGATGCTGCTTGGATTCCTGCTGCAAACTGCGGTGCATGGGATTAAATTGGAGGAACGATGAAATATCGAAAGAAACCTGTTGAAATTGAAGCTATGCAATTTAGGCGCGATAATTGGAAAGAAATTGTTGCTTTTACAGATGCAATGGTAGATTGTCTAACCATTGAAAAAAGTCCTAAAGGGAAATGCACTTGCAGAATTTCAACACTGGAAGGAAATATGTTTGCCAGTGAAGGAGATTACATTATCAAAGGTATCCAGGGTGAATTTTATCCCTGCAAACCTGATATTTTCGAGCAGACATACGAAAGGGTTGAAAGCTGATGATAGAAAATAACGGCTTTTTGATGTTCCTGCCGGATGAAATCCAAACCTATTTGGATGCAAACCGACCGGGACGCGAAATAAAACTCGTGCAGCTGCATCATACCTGGTCACCGGAATATAAGCATTTTGACGGCAGAAACCATTTTACCAGACAGGCGGCTATGCGGCAAAGTCATTTGGCACGTGGTTTCGCTGACATTGCACAGCATTTTACTGTGTTCCCGGATGGGCTGATTGTGACTGGCAGAAACCTGGAGAAAGACCCTGCTGGGATTGTTGGGGCAAATAAAGGTGCTGTCTGCATTGAAAATTTCGGGAATTTCGATGCCGGTTGGGATGTTATGACAACAGAACAATCCGAAGCGATTGAAACACTGACTGCTGCATTATGCAAGGTGTTTGGATTGAATCCGGAAACAGCAATTACTTATCACGCATGGTGGACAGCAAATGGGCGATCGCTGGGCGATTATCATCCGGCAAAGAGTGCAAAGACCTGTCCGGGGACAGCTTTCTTTGGTGGAAATACTAGGGATGCTTTTGCTAAAAATCTGTTGCCCCGCATAAAAGATACCATGCAGGTTTTGCATAAAATAAAGGAGGAACCTGAATTGCGGTACAAATATTATGATGATATGCCCGATTGGGCGAAACCGACGATCGCGAAACTGGTCAGGAAAGGCTTATTATTGGGCGACGGCAACGGCGCACATAATCTCAGCGAGGATGCGCTCAAAATCTTTGTGGTCAATGACCGTGCGGGGTTATATGGAGAATAAATCATATTATATTTGGGTTCGTGTGATTTCCGATGAATTTTCTTTCCGCAAATTCGTTCCATTGCAAGTATCAGACCTTGGCGAAGGATATATTGAGGTTGGCAAAGAAATTGCAGGACAATCGGTTGAAATCAGTGGTATTGGAGCAGATATTCAAGCTGCACTGAAAGACCTTGCAGAGAATATTGCATTTCTTTGGCAGGAATATGCCGCCGAGGATGACGCACGTTTGACGGATGATGCAAAACAGTTAAAATGCTGGCTGCTTCAAAATGTAGTGTATCATCCTGTATCTGCATTATCATCAAACCAGAAAGTGTGATAAATTATGTATTGTGCTTATATTACACGGATTCAGCATTTACGAAAACATACCAATGCAGACCGGCTTTTGTGCGGCGAATGTTTTGGCAATACAGTGATTGTCGGAACAGATATCACAGAAAATCAAATGGGGATATATTTCCCTACAGATGGGAAAATCGGCGCGGAATTTGCAGTCAAGAATGATTTATTGCGGCGCAAAGATGAAAATGGCAATCCTGCTGGCGGATATCTTGACCCGGAAAAACGCAATATCAAAGCGTTAAAACTCCGTGGGGAAAAGAGTGACGGATTATTCCTGCCGCTTGCCAGCCTGGATGGATTTACGGACATTTCCAGCCTTAAAGATGGCGATACAATTACTGTTTTGAATAGCATCACAATTTGTGAAAAGTATGTACCAAATGTAAATCGTCATGCGCAGCCAATTGGCAACAATCATATGCGCAATAACCATGATCCGATTGCACCACTTTTTATGGAGCACACAGACACAGAACAACTTGCGTATCATCTCAATGATTTTCGCACCGGTGATTTGGTAGAAATCACCCTGAAAATGCACGGCACCAGTCAACGCACCGCTTATTTACCCATGTTACAAGGGTATCAATATGCAAATGTTTTGGCAAAGAAACTGTTTGAAAGCGCCAAGGTACCAAAATGGATAAAAGCGCATATCAAACGTAAGCCTGTTTATGATTATGGCTATGTGACCGGTACACGGCGGGTCATTTTGGATGGGTTTGATGGTGGCTATTATGGCAGCAATCAATTCCGCAAACAACATACAGATCAGTTTGCAGGCAAACTTCATAAAGGTGAAACGGTTTATTATGAAGTTGTTGGCTTTACCGATACAAAAACGCCAATTATGGCACCTGGCAAGAATAAAAAGCTGAATGACAAAGCATTCGTGAAACAATATGGGAATACAACCGTATTTTCTTATGGATGTGATATGGATGGCATTCATGCACCGCAGTCAGATTTATATGTTTACCGTATGACGATGACCAATGAAGATGGCGATGTCATAGAATATTCACCTGATTTTATGCGTTACCGTTGTCAGCAGATGGGTGTAAAGTCTGTGCTTGTATTTTGGCGTGGTTTTATCCCTGTGCAAATCGAAGATGGAAAACCGATTATCGGTTCAGATTACAATGATGTTGATCCCGGACTGTATATCAAAGCCTTAGCTGAGCAGTTTTATGATGGTGCTGATCCTGTGGGCATATCCCATATCCGTGAAGGTGTGGTTTGCAGAATTGTAAACCGTCCCCAATTTACTGCTTATAAGCATAAAAACTTTGCATTCAAATGTTTAGAAGGGATTGTGAAAGGAAGTGCTGATGCACCGGATATGGAAGAAGTGCAAGATTTCATCTAAAATCCTGTAAGACAGCTACATTTTATTGATATGAGTTTTATAGAAAGACGCACACAGCAAATCTTTAAGTGTAAGTAATGCGGCTATATTGAACCACTCCATAACTTTTATGATTGCGTCTTGTGAATCCTATTATTTGTAATTCGGAAGCGTGTATCAATTCATATATTTATTTTAATAAGGGGTTAGTGTAATTGGCAACACAGCACTCTCCAAAAGTGCACGATAAAGGTTCAAATCCTTTACCTCTTGCCAGTAAAACCAAGGGCACAAACAGCAATTTTTTATTCTGGAATCAATTTGTAACTGATAACCCAAACCATGTGCCCTGTAAAAATACATCGCTTGATAGATGCAAAAAAAATATTCCAGCATCGTTTCATGGTAAAACAGTCGGTTTATGTCCAATAATGCCTCCAGATTAGAAGATAATCCGGGTTTAAGCCCTGGTGCAGGAGTCCCACAAGGATGCTCACAGAAATAATCCTTGAAATGAACGATAGGAGATGCTATCATAAAATAAAAGGGAGTGATCGGGTGAGCGATACAAAATTGACTACTGATGAAGCGAGAAAATTAATGGAAATGATAAAACACTCGCTGGTCGCTGAGGTCAATTTCCCGAATTGTGGTGGGAAAATAAAGTTTGATGTTATTGGAGATACTAAAAAGGACGCTTTTACCATAGATATTTATAGAGGAAAAATCAATCCCTACAAATATGATATGGGCGCTTTAATCAAGAAAAATGGGATTATGCTTTTACAATTACATATTAGTCCATCTAATGTCCATATCAATCCAGATGGGCAAAAAATAGTGGGAAATCACTGGCATGTATATACAGAAGAATATGGACGTGCATTTGCTTTCCCTGCTGAAGATATATCGGCTGATGAATTTGTGGATAATACAATTTCTTTTTTAACTAAATTCAATGTAGTCGAACAACCAAATGTACTATTTCAATTAGAGTTGCATTAATGAAAGGGGGATAATCTTGGATATTCAAGCGTTAATTGACGAATATGCTGCGTGGCTAAAAAGTGAAATTGCATTTGAAAAGTTTGGAGAATATTACGAGATTACTACCCCGTATTTAGATATTGATAATGACTATTTGCAGATATATGTTCGTCAAGACGGAGATGGTTTTTATTTTACCGACGATAGTATGACAATTCGCAAATTAGAAATGAGTGGTTTCCAGTTTACACCGAATCGGAAAGCTCATCTCCAGCGAATATTAAATCAGTATGGAATAAAACTTGCCGGTGATGAGCTTATTGCAAAAGCACCAGCAAACGGCTTTGCTCAAAAAAAGCATCTATTTATTCAAGCTATGCTACGGATAGATGATATGTTTTCAATTTCCAAATCGAAAGTATCATCCTTATTCCTTGATGATATTCAAGCGTTTTTTGAAGAAAAAGAAATTTTCTATTCAGATAATGTTCAGTTTACCGGAATATCTGGTTTTTCTCATAATTATGATTTCCTATTACAACGCAGCCGTACAAAACCGGAACGTTTATGCCAAGCTGTAAATCATCCGAATAAATCAAGTGTAGGAAATATCATTTTTTCGTGGGAAGATACCAAGCCATCGCGTAAAAATGACAGCCAGTTAATCGTAATACTTAATGATCAAAACAATGTAGTCCGTGGTGTTGAGGATGCCTTTATGAATTATGATGCAAAAGTAATACGTTGGAGTGAACGAGATAAGGGAGAAAGTCTGGATTTGCTTTCTGCATCTTAATATGCTGGATAAACCCTCTTGCTGGCAGTTTACAAACCATTGAAAGGATTCATCTAACCAATGTACAGGCAGGACTTGATAATTTATCATAAATGATATTGTTTTAAGCACACGATAAACCGTGTGCTTTTTTTATATGGAACGGAAGGAGGTGGGGTGAAATATGGCGGCAAAGAAATTATTAAAAAAACCTGTCCCGTTAAAAGTAAATAAGGATGCCAAACCAAGTGAAGTTGAACCGCGTGTTGTCCCAAACAGAGTCTATCGTTGTCCGCGCTGTGGGCATGAATATGTCAAACAGGAAGGGAATTTTTCTCCGTCAAAATCCCCGCTTTTCAAGGGGAATAATGGCTATGTGGTTTACTGCCGAAAATGTGTTGCGGAAATGTTTGAGGAAAATATCCCTTTTTTTGATAAAGACGAGGATGCTGCAATGGAACGTGTATGCCAGATTATTGATTTATGTGTGGATGATACAGCATGGGCAGCCGCACGAAAGATTAGTGTAAACCGTAACCGGATGAGCGGATATATCTCCAAGCTGAACCTTAGACAAAGCCGTGAAGAATCTACATATGCAGATACGCTGATCAGGCGTTTTAAGGCTGAGGTTGAAAACGCCGAAACAGAACAGGAGATAGAAGAGAATGACGATATTACTACCGATATTGAAGTGATCCGCAGGTTTGGATTGGGTTTTTCTGACAGCGATTATAATACAATGCAAAGCGAATATGACAGTTGGGTGCATCGCTGTGGTGCCCCGGCAGATAAACGGCAGGATGAACTTTATGTTTCGATTTGCTATTTGAAACTGAATTTACAGAACAGTGTGAAAAATAATGCGGCAGGTGTTGGCGCTCTTGCCAATTCTTATAAAGCGTTTATCGAAGCGGCGACAACCGAAATTGAAGACCGCAAGAAGAAAGCAGAAGCAGAAATGCAGCTTAGCCCGCTGGGGGTAATGATTCGTGATATTGAGGAACACTGCCCTGCTGATTTTTACAAGGATAAATCTCTTTATGCTGATTTTGATCATCTGAAAGAATATATTCAGCGCTTTATGCTGCGTCCCCTTAATAATCTGCTGACTGGCTCCAAAGAAATGGACAAGGAATTTAATTTGTCTGGAACGGAGGAGTAAATATGGATTACAGAAAGGTTATGGATACGCGGCAAAGCCGTTTGCATGAACACTTTTCATCATCGAATTACCTGTGTGATCCGCATAAAGTGCAAAAGCTCATGGACTGGATCACATTCTGGCGCAGAAATCCAAGCCGTTTTGTGCAGTATTATTTGGGAATTACACTCCACCTCTATCAGCATATTATTTTGTTTCTGATGGACATTTTTCCAAGCATTTGTATTGTTGCGGCGCGAAGCGCATCAAAATCCTTTATTATTGCGATCTATGCCTGTAAAGAAGCAATTTTGCGCCCAGGGGCGAAAATCGTTGTCGCTTCCGCGACGAAGGGTCAGGCAAAACTGATTGTATCTGAAAAAATCCAAAAAGAAATTTTGCCGCGTTCCCCTTTGTTACAGGCTGAAATTGAGCGCATTCGTGACAATCAAAATGAAATTGAGGTATTCTTTCATAACGGAAGTTCCATTATTGTTGTCCCGGCAAGCGATAATGCCCGCGGACATCGTGCGACAGTGATGATTTATGAAGAATTTCGTATGATTGTGAAAAATATCATAGATACTGTTCTTTCCCCTTTTCTGTATGTGCGGCAGATCCCGTGCATTTTAAAGTATGAAGAATACAGTCATTTGATTGAGGAACCAAAAGAAGTTTATATCAGTTCCGCATGGTATAAATCCCACTGGATGTGGGATCAAATGAAAATTATCGTAAGGGATATGCTAAAAAAAGGATCGGCAATCCTGATTGGTATGGATTACAGTATTTCCTTGCGGCACGCCATTAAACCAAGAGCATTCCTGATTAAGGAAAGGAATAAATTGGACAGCGTTGCTTGGGCGATTGAATATGAAAACCAAATGATTGCAGAAAATGCGCACGCTTATTTTTCTTATGAAATGCTGAACAAAAACCGCTGCTTAAAACGCCCGTTTTATCCCAGGAAAAATGAAGATGTTTTGATGCGGGTAAAGAATCCTTACGCGATTCCTCGGCAAAAGGGTGAAATCCGTATCATTTCCTGCGATATCGCGACCGAGGGCGGTGAAAATAACGATAACTCTATTTTTTCCTGCATTCGCGCATTGCCCGAAAGCATGGAGTATAAGACTTCTGATGTCAATGGGGAACATATTGAAGTCAAACAGGGCTACCGCCGACAGGTGGTATATATGGAACCGCAAACAGAGTTTGAAACAACCAAACAAGCAATTCGTATCAAGCAGCTATTCACTGATTTCGACGCGGATTATTGCGTTCTTGATGGCAGAAATGGCGGCGTTATGATTTATGACGCCTTGGCAAAGGTACTCTATGATGTGGAACGCAATGTAGAATATGAGCCGTGGACGTGTATGAATGATGAAGGGTTGAAATCCCGGATTGTGATTTCCGGGCAAAAAGAGGTTGTCTATTCCATTAAAGCACAACTGGAAACGAATAGTAAGATTGCTGTATGTATGCGAAATACGCTGAACAGCAAAATGATAGAACTGATGGTATCAAATCAGGAAGGGATGGAGGAACTGCATCGAATTGTGCCGGCGTATGATGCGGCAGATGTTGAAACACAGCTTTTTTATGAACGACCATTCCTGGAAACTGTTGCGCTGATTAATGAAATGATTGGCTTGGAATATACCATACAAAACCAAACTGGGCTGATCAAAATTGAAGAACGTCCCGGCGCAAGAAAAGACCGGTATACTTCGGTATCTTATGGGAATTACTTCATCAGTCTTTTGGAGCAGGATCTATTCTCTGATAATGCAGAATATGAATATCTAACATTGTTTAACTGAAAAAAGATGGGAGGTGAGGGTTGATGGCAGGTGAGTCAAAATTCCGTGCATGGCTAAATAAAGTAGCAGGCGCAGACAATCCTACACAGGAAATGTCAAACCAGAATGCGATGATGCCGACAGCGGAAGCAGTTTTACACGAGTTTAATACACAGTTGGGTGCATCTTATTTGAATATGATCAGTCAGGGAAGCAAAAGAACATCCCCGTATTCTACAGAACAGATTCTTAGAATGGCACAAGAACCGATGCGTTATATTTCTCAGCTGCGCCAATGGGCGCGGTGGGCATATTATTCCAGTGGTACAGTTGGCACTGCAATTGACGCGCTGACAAGTCTGCACGCTTTGGATTATGTCGTTACAGCAAGACCGAAAAAAGCCGGGACGCAACGCAAAGGATATCGCCCCAGTGCTGATCGAATGCACAGTGTTCTTCGTTCCATGCGTTATAAAGAAATCATCCGCGATGCTGTTTTTCATAATGCAAATGAAGGAATGTATGTGGGCTATATGGAAACACGTACTGTGCCTGTAGAGAGAAAACCGGCGCTGACAGATACAGATATTTTAGGTATTACAGAAATCAACTCTGCTGGTATTAACACGGTAGTCATTCCGCTTCCCATTGATTATGTACGCATTATTGGCCGCAGGAATAACTGCTATGAAGCAGCATTTGACCTGCGGTATTTTGATGGAATGATGGATGATGAGCGCAAGCGTAAACTACGCGGTTTTCCGCGACAAATCCAGGAGGGTTGGGAAAAATATCATAATGGCAAGTTTGACAATGGTGCAACATGGCTGCGTTTGGACTGGCGGAGAACCATTGTAACCAAAATAAAAAGCAGTCAGAATGATCCTTATGGCGTGCCATTTGCAGTGGCTGCACTGGATGATATTGATTATGCCAAGTACTTTATCAATACGAAACGGATGGTATTGGATAAGGTGAATAACCAGATTTACTATGAAACTTTTCCCGAAGGGAAAGATAAAGGCACTTCTGCACTGTCCAAAAAACAGCAGGAGAATCAGCATAATACAGTAAAACAGGCATTGACGCAGAGAACCAATTCCAGCGGCATTGCGTTTTTCTCTTTGGCGGCAGGCACCAAAATGGACAGTCTGCCAGTCAACATTGATTTGCTGGATGAGGAAAACGAAAATGCAATGAAGGAAGATGTGAACAATGCGATTGGTGTTGGCGCGGCGGCGCTGAGCGGCAGCAGTTCTACAAGCAACTATGCTACGGCAATGCTGAATTTGGAGATTGTAGCAAATAACGTATTCACATGGATTGAGGCAATTGTGGAAGAACTCAACAAATGCCTGAATTACAATGTCATTCGTGACAGTAACTATCGTGTAGAATTTCGTGTGCTTCCGATTACGTTTGCCAATCGGGAAAAACAAGTGAAATATTTTTCGGATTTGTATGCGCGGGGAAAAGGAAGCCTGATTGCATGGATTGCGGCAACAGGGATGAATGCTGACGATTATCTTTCCCTGATGGATTATGAACTGGAAGAGGATTTTGAAAACCGCTATCCAGTTCATAAAACATCGTTTACGATGACAGGTAATGATGATGCAGATCAGAACATCAGCAACAGCGATGCACCAGCAAATGCAAGCACTGCATCTACGATGGCGAATAACGGGAATGCAAGCCCATCCCCTTCTGACACGTAAAAGGGAGGTGAGGAAATATGGCTGAAAGATTTTTTTATCCAATCTGTTATGAGATTTCCAGTGAAAGCAGGATTGCAGGCAGACGACCGATTAAAGTTATTTTGCATGAAATTTTCCCGAACAGCTCTGTATGGCAGGAAAATGGAATCTCATGGATTGAAAAATATGTACAGGCGAATCTGCATTCTGTTGTGGGGATGTCAATTACTGTTGAGTTTTTAACGGATGACCGGGATATCCCTTATGGGCATGGCATGACGGAAATTCGCACACAAGACAATCTGCCTTTGTTTGAGGATGCAACGATGGTAGGGCACTTTGACAAGGCGTATATTGATGATGTTGAAATTAAAGGTGTGACAAAACGGGTTTTGATTGCCGAAGGTACGTTGGATGAAATGCGTTATCCAAAGTTTGTCGCCTGGCTGCGTGAACATATGGCGGAGTCTGTTATTCAGGGTTCTGTTGAAATTGTGGGCAGGGCTGAGCATGACGGACACATTATTTACGATGGCGGCTGGAAAGAGAAGGGGCGTATTCCGCAAATTTATGATTACAGCGGTTATGCAATTCTTAGTGTGAATCCGGCTGATGAAGCCGCTATTGTGATGGAACTAAACAATAAAAAGCAACAAAAGGAGGAAAGCAACATGGATGAAAAACTGAAAAATGAACTGACGGCAGTTGTATCAAGTGCTGTTTCTGAGTCCAATTCCAAGTGGGATGAATATTGGGCAAAGGTTGAAGCAAAAGATGCTGAGATTGCCCAGCTCCAGGCGGATATTAAGCTGAAAGAAGCGGAGATTGCCCAGCTGTGGGCGGATCTTGAAGCGGAAAGGGCTGCCAAGACTGCTGCTGAAGTTGGTCTGACCGATGCGAATGACGCGAAAGCGGCTGCGGAATCCAGTCTGAGCGAAGCGAATGCAAAGATTGCCAAACTTGAAGGAGAAGCCGCAAAGGCTGAACTAAACGCCGCGTTAGCGCCTTATACCGAGGAGCAGCAGGCGATTGCCAAAGAAGAAATTGATGCTTTCAATGAAAATCCAGGAAGTGTAGAGATCAATGCGATTGTAGGCAAAATCTGCACCGAGATGGTGCGTGCGTCCCGTGAAAAGACAGTCACGGAAATCAATGCCGCCAGCGAAATTGATGTTTTCGCTATGACTGACGGCTTTAAGCCGGAAGCTGATGACAGCGAAGTCGAAGTATTCTAAGAAAGGAAAGTGAACGAAGATGAAAGCTAAAACGATTGGTTATTTCAAAAATATTCAGAATGTCGGTTACTGCAAAGCTGCGGCTGACTTGAAGGTTGGCATGGGCGTCATGCTGGATCGTGCCACAAAAACAGCAAATCTGCCTGCCAGTGCGGACGATGCAAAGAAATGTCACCGCATTGTGAGCAATATCAATGATAAGCCTGAAATGCACAATTTCAGCGAAGCTGTTGTTGTGAAAAAGGATGAATATGTCCGTGCGGATGATCTGCTTACTGCCGCAAATATGGAGATGGAGTTTGCTGACGATGAGATTAACGGCGGCGTTGACAGTGTTGCTGTGGGTGATACATTGGTGTTTGGCACTGACGGTCTGATTGTAAAGTCCGATGCAGTGACTGGTTATCAAGTGTATTTTGAAGTGATTGAAAAGACTGCATATATGGGCAAAGGCATTCTTGCTGTTGTCCGTGTACAGTAATACAAGGAGGGATAAAACAATGAACCCGATTTATGAAATCAATATGAATAATGCCCGGGTTAATATGGACACCGGGCGTGTAAAACAAAACTCTCCTGTTGTGGAGGTGTTTTCTGCGCTCTCGGCGGGTCAAAAGCCCAATGTGGATGCGAAAGTGCAGGATAAATCTGTGGCAACCTTAAAAGAGTTATCTTCCAAAGCGTTGGCAGGTGATCCTGTCGCACAGAGTGAAATCAATACCATTATCCGGTTTGCCATTGAGCCAAAACTGCTGGAGGCTGTGCGGTTGTTTGATTTTATGGGTACTTATCGCCGGATTGGATATCACGAAGCGCCTATGATGAAAACCTATAAATATGAAAGCGTGGATTCTCGTTTTCAGGCTTCCAGTTCTGACGTGCCTTTTGCCGCCTGGAATTTCCGCGAATATCCCATTGGCACCCAGACGATTTCTGGTGGCTTTGCGGTTGACTATCGCGAGATTCAGAGCGGCAACTTTGATGGCAGCATTGCCGAAGGTATGAATCAGGTACAAATTGATATGCAAAACAAGGCTGTCTACTATGTAATGACTGTTTTGTATCAGGCGCTGAAGAACGCCAAAGGCGTGAAACATTTTGCGGAATCTACTGGTATCACCAAGACCGGTGTTGATAATATGCTCAAGTCCATGCGCCGGTATGGCAAGGTTAATATTGCCGGTGACTATTCTGTGGTCAGCCAGTTTAACGACTTTGCCGGATTTAAGACGCTGGCTGCTGATGATGTGCGATATGCAAACCGCATTATTGCGGAAGAAATCCGCAAAACCGGGCTTGTGAATATGTATAATGGCGCGGTTGTAACCGAACTGCCCAACGCAATCAATTGGACGAAGCTGAACGCTGCGGGCACCGATTATGATTTATATATGCCGCAGGGTCTGCTGTTCTTCCTGCCTCACGGCGTTGTTTCTCCGCTGCAGGTATTTTTGCGCGGTGGTTTGACCACGATGACTGGTGACGATATTGTGACCCGTCAGCACCTGACCCGTTTTGATATGGAACTGGGCGCTGGCGTTGCTGAGGGGATGGAAGATCAAATCGGTTTGATTTCTGATACCAACTTTGAAGCGCCTGCTGTATAAGTGACGAATGAAATTAACAGGGGCTGTTTTTTTACAGCCCCTAATTTTAATGACAAGGAGAATCGTTATGGTGACGAATAACAATGTTCTGGTGAATAACTTGTGTTCCTGGCCACTCTCATTTTGGCGCAAGGCTGGACAGGGTGATATTGAAATCCCTGCAAACGCTAAGAATTGGCCATTGCTGTCGTTTGAGGAAATTCAGGCGCAAATTCAAACTGGCAACAGGATGTTTACCGGTACAGACGGCATGGGCAATCATGCGCGGATTCAGATTGTGGATGATACGCAGCGCAAACAGCTTTTTGGTCTGGAAAGTGTAGAAACAAATGCTCCCGCACTGCTGAATCTGGAGGAAGTCAGCAAACTGCTGGCAATCCGAAGCAAAGCGAAATTCCATGAGCAGCTTCAGGCGATGGTAACAACTGACGCGGAAAAGAAGATGCTGGTGGAGTTGGCAAAGCAGGCTGGTTCTGATGAAGCTGAAACCTGGAAAGTTGACGTACTGCGCAAACTGGCTGACACGGCTGTCATTTAAGCCTGAAAAAGGGGGTGTGGGATATGCCTGATACAGAAAAAACAACATTCGAGGAAATTGAAAGAACCTTTCATTCCATGCCTTTGACGAAGTTTGAAATCCCGGAAGCGTTAGAGGCTGAATGGCTTGCTACAGCGGTTGCCGATTATGAACTGAATTTGAGCTGTGATTTACAGTATGACGAAAATGAAAGACAGTTTGCCGGAAAACTGAGCAAAATTATTTGCCGCACGTTGGCACAGATGATGTATGTGTCGTATTTGCAGCGAGAATTGAGCCGGGTTATGGCGCTGAATGGGATTTACGGCAAGGACGTACAGCTAACCGGGCAAGACGCGACCAAGCGTGTCACAAAACAGGAACTTGACAGCCAGATTGCTTTGGTTGAAACCTTGCTGCACCGGCAAAAGGATCACGCATATGGATAAGGAGGGCGATATGTCTGATGAATCAAAAAGCTGGTATCAGATGACGCGTCCCCTCTTTAACAGCGGCTTTGAAGATGATGAGTTTTGGGCGTATGGACAGGATGGTTTTCAGGAAGTGCTGGATTCCTTTATTGGATCTGACGTCCTGATCTATGACAAGACGATGGATACAGAGCCGCAGCGTGTGAGGGCAATTGTTCAAAACAAGACCAGCGATGTATACAATAGCACAACCGTGCGGCAAATACTTTGCAATATTGGCATTTTGAAATGTGGTCAGTATGTGAATTGCGACGGGGAGTTTTGGCTTGTCAGTACATTGCCGGACAACAACCGTATTTATGAAAAGGCGGTGTTGTGGAAATGTAAACATTCCATCCGTTTTATCTCACCGCTGACCGGTAAAATTGTGAATTATCCTGTGTTCAGTACAAACAGTACGCAATATGGCACAGGTGAATCAGAAAAAACACATATGAATGTTGGGGATGACCAGCATTTGATTTATTTGCCGTTCAATCAGGAAACCATCCTGCTCGATGATCATTTTCGTTTCATTATGGATAAAAGGCACGATAAGCCAAGCGTTTATCGTATCACAAGAGTCGATCCCGTTTCTTACGCGGTGGGCGGTGAGCATGAACAGGATGGGCTTATCCAGTGGTCGGTATTGCAAACTCAACTTAACCTTGCGGCAGACAATATCGAACTGATGATTGCGGATTATTTCCCTGCTTCTTCTGGCAATACAGAGGCGTTGCCGGGTGTGTCCGCCTCTCTTGCAATATCTGATTTGGACGGGGATTTTAAGCTGGCAATTGGTGAAACAAAACAGATTCAAATTTGCTGTACCGATATCAATGGGAATGCAATAACACCGCCTCAGTATCGGCTTGAAAGCGATTTGGCAGGCGGAGCAGTCAGTATCATTGATGAAGCGAATGGAATTGTTACATTGCAGGCGTCTGATGATCCAGCCTTTGTCGGAAAACAAATTCAAATTAAGGCAGTCAATGATACGCTGATGTGTGAAGCTGTTATTACAATTCAAATTGTAAACTGGTAGAGAGGAGTGTGAAATATGCCGCATTTTGACGCAATGATTCAGCAAAAGATTTCATTAAAACAAAAATTATTAAAAAGCCAGGCAGTGGTGAATTTGCTGTGCAATACGGGCAACAATGTCGCGAAATTTGATGATATCAAAACAGGAAGCAAGAGTCCTGCGGCATCTCTCATTAAGACACACTTTTATGTACCTGATACACAAACAGTTGATAAAAACTTTATTACCATGCGCAGCCGTGTGATATATGCCGATTCAAATGTGGTGAAAGAAACGGGTATCACCATCTATATCATTTGCAACGAACACCAAATTGATTTATTGCAGGGTTCCAGGGCGGATTTACTGGCGGATGCGGTTGACCGTATTTTGAATAACGGGGAAAAACCGCTGTTTGGCTTAGGTGGGATTGTTTTGGGTACAGCGGATGAGGTGCAGTTTAATGAAGGATATTCCGGATGGCAGATTCCATATGTCACCCATGAGCGTAACAGGAGCGCAGAACTGCTATGATGGATTGTCTAACCGCGCTGACGGGTGAAGCATATCAAATTACACCCCAAATAGCTGTGCGGAATCCGACTTTGCGGGAGATTTACAAATATGGAGAACAACAGTATTTTGGACTGACACAAACGATTTGTGCAGCGCCTGCTGACCGTAAGGTGGAAATTTGGGACGCGATGGGCGTTTATTGGGATAAGGTAGATGAGTATGAACTGTTTTTGTCAACCTTTAGAGCTGTTCAGCAGCATGATACAAAGATATTATTCGGCGATTTGGATATCGCTTCGTTTCAGCCTATGCCCTCAAAAAACCTGAAAGATTTCGTGCTGGTAAACCGTGATGGTGCTGTGATTGATCGTGCGGTTTACAAACTGCTGACCGATTATCTGCGGCATATTCATATGTTCAAAAAGAATGTGGTAAAGCCGTATGATGATTATACCAGGGAAATTATGATTGAAGCCGACCGAGATGATCGGGAAGATGCAGCGAACAAATCGTTCAGGTCAATCTTGAAACCGCTTGTTTCTTCGGCAATCAATTTGCCCGGCTCACAATTCCGATGGGATACCGTTTGGGATGCTCCTATTGGCGTATTTATGGACAGTATTATGCGTATGCAAAAGCGTGACCGCTACTTCTTTACGATGATTGGTATTTATAGCGGATGCGTTGACATAAAGAAAATCAATAAAAAAGAACTCGAATGGATGTCTGATGACGTCCATGGCTAACAAGAAAGGATGGTAGAGTATGCCTAATTTTGACATCAAAAGCGCTGTTATTAACAGATTTCTTCGCCTGACCGAAGTTGATTTGGAATCCGGTGTAGTAAACTGGGTACTTAGAAATATTGAAAGCCCGCAGGCTGAGTTCACCGGCGAGTCTGTAGATAAAACCGATGAACGTGGGATTCTGATTTCCCGTTTTGATACCGCGAAAGGGTTTACACTGTCTGGCGAAAGCTCCAAACTGGAACTTGGTCTGATGGCTTCTCAGTTGGGGACAAAAGTCCAGGTGGCAGCCGCTGATAAGAAAATCAAGGGTGAGGACTTTGAGATCATCACGATTGTGGAAGATGCCGGCGAAAAGAAAGCAACGATGGCTTATACACCAATGGTTACGCCCAGTGTCGTTTATGCAATCAATAAGGACAAGTCTTTGGGTGAACCGATTGAGGTTGGCACGGCTGATGAGAACGCCAAAATCACTGGAAATGTTATCACATTGCCTGCTGATTATACCGGTACCCGTGTTGGCGTGCTGTATCAGTATGAAACAGATGAGGCTGTCCGTGTGACTGACAGCTCTGAAACTTTCAATAAAAATGCCAAGTATATCGCCAAGATTCTGGCTGAGGATGTATGTGGTGTGACTGCTGCTGTCACGATTGTGGTTCCAAAAGGCAAGCTGGATAACAACTTTAGCCTGAACCTGACCACTGAGGGGACACACCCATTCAGTATTTCCGCGATGAAGGATTACTGCTCCGAGGAAGAAGAACTGTGTTACATTCTGATCGGCAAGGCAGTCGGCGTGGGTGTGTAAACAATGAAACGCCGATGCCGGGTATGCGGTGCAGTGTACGAATATTGTTATTCCTGTGAAAAGGTTCATAGCTGGCGTGCGCTGACCGACACTGCCGATCATTATTATGTCCTGAATGTTCTGATGGAATATCAGGTTGACCATGATGCAATGAAAGCCTATCAAGCGTTTTGCAGGCGCAGCATTGATATTCATGACACAGTGGGATTTTTACCGAATGTGCAAACGCTGCTGGATGAAATCGCCTGTGCGGTAAAAGCAGTGGATAAAAAGAAAACTGTGCCATTGCCACATAGGGCTGCTGTGCAAAAAAAAGCAGCAGCCAGCCGGGAGATGAAAGACGCGGCAGATAAAACAGAATAAACACGAGAAAAAAAGAGGCGCTACGGCGAAATGCAGCGCCTCTTTTTCCGGTTTGGAGGTGGATTTTATGAATATCCTGGCGCTTGACCAGGCAAGGCATGGGGCATGGGCTATTTTTGATTCTGATAAAAAAACAATGACTGACTATGGAACATGGGCTTTTGAAGGCAAAGATTATACATTTGAACAGGCAATCCTGCAAATTGAAATGCTGGTTGGCGATGTTATCAAAACGCATAATATTGACGCGGTTTTTATCGAAGATATCCAACTGCGGAAAAATGTACAGAGTTTTAAGAAACTCGCACAGTTACAAGGCGTACTCGTGAATCTATGTGAGAAAACGAATCTTTTATACAAACTGATTGCACCGACACAATGGCAAAATTATTGCAAAGCACGCGGCAGGACTGCAAATGAAGTGAAATCCAAGCTGAAAGAAGCACCGTCTGCCGCAAAGAAAGGTTCCAAAATACTTTCTTTGCAGTTTGTGCAGGACAAATATGGAATTGAAACCGATAATGATAATCTGTCAGATGCAATCTGTATCGGACATTATGCAGTCAACAATCTTGAAATTTCAAAAGGAGAACAGGCATGAAGAATCATAATTGCAGGGAATTTGAAACTGATTTCGAGGATGTTCAAGGGCTGATGGATGAAACCCTTCCTGATCCTTGCCTGCTGGAGTATTATCGCCGCCTGAAAAAGCGTGAAATTCTCTGGAATGACGAAATCAGTGATGAAACCGTTGATATTGCGCTGTATATCAGGAAATGGAATGAAGAGGACAAGGGGACAGATCCGAAAGACCGCAAGCCTATCAAAATCTTTATCAATTCAGATGGCGGCAGCGTGGATGCAGTTATGCACGTGATTGATATGATTCTATTATCAAAAACGCCGGTTATCACGATTGGCATGGGCAAAGTGTACAGTGCCGGAGGTCTTTTGCTGATGGCGGGGCATAAGCGATATATCTTTTCTCATACCAGTTGTCTTATTCATGATGGTTCTTCCGGCGCAATCGGCAGTATCGGTAAGCTGCTGGATAATCTGGAGTTTACCAAGCGGCTAGAAGAAAAAATGAAGCAGTATATCCTGACACGCACACGCATTACGCAGGAGATATATGACCAGAATTACAGACGAGATTGGTTCCTTTTTAGTGATGAAATGATTGATTTCGGCGTTGCAGATGAAATCGTGACAGATATTGATACCATTCTTTAAGAGGTGAAAAATATGGCGCGGAAAAACAGGGATATTTATGAGATGCCCGCTACGCTCGCAGAGCACCCATTCTATGGACTGACACTGGATGAACAGCAAAAGGCATTTCGAGATGCGATTTGGTGCAAAGAAAAATCAATCGTATTTTGCAATGCCAAAGCCGGTACAGGCAAGACATTGATTGCCACCGCAACCGCCAATCTTCTTTACGAATATGGGCAAAACCGCGGTATTGTGTACATTGCTTCTCCCACCCAGGAGCAGAAGCAAGGTTATTTGAAAGGAACGATTGAAGAGAAGTCCGAACCATATTTTGAGCCGTTTTATGAAGCGCTTCAGAAAATCGGAGTAAACCGTAATACCGCATTTTATGACGGATCTGTCAATGAAAAGTATCAGAGCGCTTATATCGAATGTTTGACACACACGTTTCTTCGCGGCACAAATTTCGAGAACAAAGTTGTTATTATCGATGAAGCGCAAAACTTCTATTTTGACGAATTAAAAAAAGTGCTGACGCGTGTACATGATAGCTGCAAGGTCATTGTCATTGGACACGATGGACAGAACGATCTCATTTCTAACCCGAATCATTCCGGGTTTGTTCCTTATATGGCGTGGTTTAACGGTGATGATCGGACGGCAATTTGTAAGCTGGAAAAGAATTATCGCGGATGGATCAGCCAGCACGCGGACAACTTGACATATAACTGCGCTATGAAAATGAAATAATTGGAGGATAACAACCATGAAGAAAATTGCGGTAAATACAATCAAAACCTTTTTGAAAGAGCATAAGCGCGAGGATGCTTATGCTGCAACATTCAATGTGGGGGATAGTTCTTTTGATGTGATGTTTCATACAGCATTGTCTGTGGATGAAAAAAGCACCTTTATTCACCGGGTGGTTTCCGGCTGCTTTGATGCTTCCGGCAAATTCCGTCCGGAATATGTTTCTCCTATGCTGCGGGCTACGATTATTCAGATGTGTACCAATATCCCTCCACTGACGCTTAAAAACGAAATGGATGAAAACGGCGTTGCTGCGTTGGATTTAAACGGCATGAATGAATTGTATTTAGCAATGGATTTGGATCATCTGCAAGACCCTGATTATCAAGCGATGATAGGTGAAATGGTTCATCTCTGTGGACAGGCGATTGATTGGAAAAAGAACTGTATGCTGCATGGCAATACAATGGAAAATACTTTGCGTGATTTTATCCTGACGTTGACAGAAAAGGTGAACAGTATGGATATGAGCAGCCTGATGCAGTTTGCCGGTGACTTGTCCGCCGCAACAAAAGGATTGGATGAGGGTGGTATTTTGAATGGATTGCTGAAACTTCACGAAGGGAAGAAACCGTAAAAGAAAGAGGTGACAGCGTGGGCATGACAATCCGTCAAGCGCTTGCGGCAGCAAATAAAAGCCTAATGCGCAGGGTAGACAACGCCATGAACAATGAAATGTTTAAGGCAGTGCAGGATGAAGAAATCGCTGCCATTGATGAGGCTGTTTATAAGGTTTATTCTCCTGCCATATATCAAAGAAGATATGAATATGGCGGTATGGCTGATCCTGATAACATTACAATTGCGGGCGGGACGGCACATGGCGGCGTTATGGCTGTGGTGAATGTTACGGAACCAAACCCAGGCGGATGTATAGATAATTGGGCAGTAACAACAGATAAAAATCTTCCCGAGCTGATTACGTTTGGTCATGGATACAAAGGGTATCTATATGATTTTCCGAGTCGTTATAGGTATATGTATCCGCGCCCGTTTACCGCAAAAACAATTGCACACCTGAAAAGCAGCAAGGCGCATATCGCTGCTTTGAAAGCGGGACTGCAAAGGCAAGGCATCAAAGTGAAATAAATTTGGAGATAAAGGGAGGTGAGGACAGATGGGCGAGGATTTGAAAATTGTATTGAAAACCGAACTGGAGGCTGATGAACAGGCTTCAGCACAACGGATTTCCGCACAGCTTCCCGGTATTGCGAATCTGGTCAATTCAAAAGGCGGCATTAAAATTAGCGTGTCCCTGGACAGCGCGAAAATTCAGGCTGATGTACAAAATGTCAACCGATTGGTTTCAAATTCAATTGGGAAAAATAATCCTGTAAAAATCGGCGTAGATGTAAACGCGCAAAGCGCTCAGTCACAGATCCAAAAGATTTCGAGTCAAATCGATCAGTTGTCGGCAAAATCTCAAATAAAAATGAGCGCGAATATTGATTCAGGCAAAATTTCTGAAATGGTTGACAGATTAAGATCATTAAAGCTCCCTGACAGCGCAATTGAAACTTTTAAGAACAATATCCGAGAGGCAAATATCAGCGTAACAGATATTAAAACATCATTTGATGATGTGAACAGAACTGTAACCGCTGTTGTCACTGGCGTAAATAAATTCGGAGATGTTGTCCGGCAAACGCAGGGGATTCAGCTTAAAGTCGATGAAAATACTGGCGAAGTCATTGATGTACTGAATAAGGATCTTGTTACTTATAAGCAAAATATTGAAAAGACGGCACAGGCAGAAGCCAGACGTGCCGCGCAGGATGCAAAAGACAATGAATCAAGGATTGCGTATCTCAATCGGCAGTTAACCATTTTAGCTGATATTCAGTCTGCGTATACGGGCGCTACTTCTGTAAAACCAGTAAAAGACAGTTCTCACCTGGAAACCCTGAACAGTGCATATACCGCACTGAATACACAAATTCAGAATATGATTTCTGCTGAGGGACGTTTGGATAATATGCAGCGTTCCAGTCTAGAATCACAAATTGCGAATCTTCAACGGCTTGTAAAAGCATATCAGAATGCCGAATATGTGGCGACTAAGCTAAGAACAAAGGATATTGGTTCTATCAAGGATGATCAGTTTTCAGGGCTGGCTGCATTGGAAAATCGGCTGGAAGCCGCAGGTATACTAACCGAAACGTTTAAAACAAGAATCAACGGGTTAAAAGCCTCTTTGCAGGATGTCGGCACCAAGGATGGGCTTGTGACATTTCTGAACAGCTTTGACCAACTGAACAATGATGTATCTGTCTTTCAGGAACGGTTACGCGGCGTTAATGCAATTTATACCCAGATGATTGGTCTGGACAAGCAAATCACTGCGGTTCAGGGTAAAATGGCGAAATTAGATCCCCAGGCTGACCAAAATAAGCTGACTGCATTGCAGGGACAGCTTGCGGTGCTGCAAAATCAGCGGATTTCTCTGGAAGGGCAGCTTGTTCCTTATGCGGATATCGTCCAATATGCACAGCAGGCGGCAGCGCTTGAACAGAGCCGTCTTTTGCATGGTTCCCAATTGGTATATACCCAAATGGAAATTGCGGATAAGGCGCGGGAATATGATGCCGCAATGCAGCGCATTCCCAGTACCATTGCAGATTTGCAGACAAAATACAATCAGTTGGTACAGCCCACAGAAACTGTGACGCGGAATATGCGGCAGCTTCGGGAGTTGGCAGCACAATACAGCGCTGATATGGGCGCACGGGAAAAAGTGCAGACATATGAGCGGCTGCAACAGCTAATCGGATCTTGCAAAAAAGAAATGTCTGAACTCATGCGTGTTCAGCGCGGCGAGGTCAACGATTTCAGATTTACACAAAACCTGGAAAAGGCGAAAGTGGATCTGGCAACTGTCGGAAGAACATGGAGCGCGTTGAAGCAAGATCCGGGCTTAAACGCACAGTTCCAGCAATTAGAAGCGAATCTCAAACGGGTCAATAATCAGGCAGGTTTGACCAAATGGACGGCGCAATTTAGCGCATTCAAGGCACAGGTGAAAGCTGCGGGCAAAAATATGCAGTCCCTTGGCGATGTTCTGAAAAACAATGTCAGCAAAGTATTACAGTGGGTTTCGGCGACCACTTTGCTGTTCAGGGCGTTCCGTTTATTGCGTTCTGCTCTTTCGACAATTGTCGAACTGGATACAGCTATGATTGACCTGCGCAAAGTTACCGTTGCTACCGAAACGGAATACCGGCGTTTCTATGCCGCCGCAAATGATACGGCAAAGGCACTGGGCGTTACAACAGAAGCAATCATTTCACAAACTGCTGAATGGGCAAGGCTTGGAATGAGTATGCAGGACGCTGCAAAAATGGCGGAAAACTCTGCAATCTTTTCTGCGATTTCTCCAAATTTATCGGCAGAAGAAGCAACAGACGGGCTTGTAAGCATTATGAAAGCCTATGACATGGAAGCAGATGAAATGCTGGAAGGTGTCATTTCTAAAATCAATAAAATTGGCAATGAAATGGCTGTTTCAAACAAAGATATTGTTGAAGTCATGACCCGCAGTTCAGCAGCAATGAGCGCCGCCAACAATAGTTTTGAAGAAACCATTGCACTGGCAACAGCGGCAACAGAAATTGTAAGAGATTCTGCAACCGTAGGCACAGCTTTGAAAACTTTGAGCATGAGAATCAGGGGTAAATCTTCAAATGCCCCATGTGTACAGAAATGTGCATAATTGTATATGTTTAATTGCAGGTAATTCCTAAAGCCTTGCACCACAATATAGGGGAAACCACTATATGAAGGGACGAAAGTAGAAACAACGCAAGGATGGCATATGGTCAAAAGCCTAAGTGTCGTGATAATGGATGTTCATGCAGGTAAGCTCCTAAACCATTTCGGCATGGAGAAACTTCAACGACTATCCCATTGATGGCGATCGAATCGCAACAGGAGTACGGCCCAAGCTAAGGGTGGGTGAGAACCCCTTAAATGGAAAAGGCATACCCTTACCGCGTTATGGCGAAGGTGAAGAAATAGTCTATTCTCATATGAAAGTATGAGGCTTTGTAAATTTTTAGTTGGAGGGAGTATGGCAAGAAAATGGACATATGATGAAGTCGCCCATGCTGTTTCCAGCATGGGTTTTAAGTTAATCTCAAAAGAGTATATAGATATGAGGACAAAGTTGGATATTGAAGATAACGATGGATACTTGTATAACGTGGAGCTTGGTAACTTCGTTAGTGGTAGAAGACCAGAGAGGTATCGTAAAACAAATAAGTATTCTTTGTGGAATATTCAACATTATATTGAATTGCAGGGTTCTAAAACAGTCTTGTTGTCCAATGAATATATCAATTCACACGAACCACTTCTTTTTCGGTGCGGTGCGTGTGGAAGTGAATATCGTGCAAATGCAAACCATGTAATTTCCCGCAAGCAGATAACTTGCCCTAAATGTAGTCTAATGGCAAAGGGAGTTCGGCATCGCGTTTCGTGTGATGTGGTCGTTGATGAGTTTTTGAAAAGCGGTTTAACTCCTATATTTACGAAATACACTGGGTGTGATGATAAACTTCCGTGTATAGATGAAGATGGAAATTATTTTGAACTCACATATCGTGCTCTTGCACAACGCAACAAAGATGGATATTCTACTTACAAGTTATCGTGTTCACGGTTTGAATCCATGGTTAGGGATTATCTCAAAAGTGTGGGGTTAAGATATGTGTTTCAATATTCTTTTCAAGATTGTGTTAATATAAAACCCCTGCCATTCGATTTTGCTGTTTTTCTTTCTGAAACAAATCTGTTTTTAATTGAAGTTGATGGCGAACAACACTTCAATCCGGTTTCGTTTGGGCAGCAAGACCCTCAAAAATCCTTCTATGGGATAAAAGAGAGGGACATGATTAAAACTCACTATTGTGAGAATCATGGAATTAAATTATTACGCTTACCGTATTATCTTTTCAAATCAGATGAATGGATGCGTAAAATAGATTTAACGATCAAAAATTTGCAAAGCATTGTGGCGTAGCGACCCACAATAAATATTAAGTTATGATGAGGAAACCGAAGAATATTCTGAAAGCGTCGCGGAACTGACCGGGGAAGTTGCGGATCTTACAAAAGTGGCAAGCAACGGCAATGTTGGCGTCAGCCTGTTTGAAGCTGACGACCCGGAAACATACCGTTCCACTTATGATATTCTTCATGATATTGCGGATATCTGGAATGAGCTGACCGATAAAAACCAGGCACAGCTTTTGGAAGTTCTGTTTGGCAAACGGCAGGGACAGGTAGGTTCCGCAATTCTTTCAAACTTTGAATCGGCTGAATCTGCAATCGAAAAGATGGCAGACGCAACAGGAAACGCAGACGCGGAAATGGAGAAAATTACCCAGTCTTTGGAATATAAACTGAACGCGCTCAAAGAAACATGGGTTGGGGTTGCCCAGAACCTTTTCCAGACGGATGATTTGAAAATTGCTGTTGCCGGGTTGTCTGCTTTTTCTGCGGCGATTGATAACCTGACACAATCCCTTGGCTTATTTGGGACAGTTGGACTTGTCACGGCAATTTCCCTGCTTTTCAAATTCAGATCAACGATAGGATCTTTGCATACAACCGTGCTGCCTGTTGTGGATGCAATCAAGGCATCTGGCATGGCGATGAATGGCAGTGCGGCAAGCGTACAATTCCTCGCTTCAAAGCTGGTTGGGCTTGACAAAGCACAACAAGCGGCTGTCATGAGTGCGCTTGGTTTGACAGTGGAGCAGAAAAAACAAGTGGCATCAATGAATATGGCGCTTGCGGCTTCCCAAAAGTACACGATCAAAGAGCTGGCAAAAGCGGCGTCCACTGATAAAGATACAGCGTCAACCCTTGCCAATAACATGGCAAAATCTGTGGGCAAGCGGAAATCTGAACAGCTTACCGCGGCAATGACAGCCGAAATTCTGAACTCTAAAAGGTTGACCGCTGCCCAAAAGCAATCTATTCTATCTACACTTGAACAAACGGCGGCGAATCAGGCACAGGCGCTTTCGTGGAGAGCGGTTGGTGCAAACGCAAAAGCGGCACTTGCAGCAATGGCAACCAATCCCATGACATGGGTTATGGCGGCTACTGCCGCGGTGATGGGTTTGGTGCAGGCGTTCCGCAATCATAAGCAGGAACAGGAAGAAGCGCGTCAGGCTGCAAGTGAAGCGGCTGGGACATATAACGAAATGGCAGATTCCATTTCTGATTATAAAGAAAAAATTATCGAACTCCGTGCAGAAATTGATGCAGGAAATCTGTCTGAAAGTGACGCGTATGCCAAACGCAAAGAACTTTTAGGCATTCAGCAGGAACTTATCGATAAATTTGGCGAAGAAGCTGAGGGAATCAACCTTGTTACCGGTGCGGTGAATGAACAAATTGATTCTTTGGATCTGCTGACAAAGAAAAAATGGGAACAATTCAAACAGGAAAATACCGGGGCGATTGAGGACGCGATAAAAACCTTTACAAACTTCCAGCAAACTGACCTTGGATGGGATCATACCAATGGGCTGGATGTATATGCGCCATCTGCCGGTAGTCTTTGGCAAGGTATCAAAGACCTGAAGCTGGATATCACACCAAAAGATTTTCATGATGCGCTGCAAAAAGAGATTGAAAACGCTGGGCTTGAAATTGAAATCCCGGTTTCCGGTATCACTGGCGATTTTACTTCCGATACTAACTTATCAAATGCGGAAGAATATGTAGAATATTATCAGAAGCTCTATCAGATTGTGGAGTCCCTTGGCAAAGAATACTTTGGTATAGATCAGTATATGGCGTATACCGGCGATGCGCTTGACGCCTACTCGAAAAAAATCACAGATCTGAACGATCATATCAACGAAAACAAGCCTGCATGGGATACTTATGTCAGAGGGATGCTTCTGTATGAGGGTGCATATGACAATATTCTGACGAAAATGGAAGCTGCTCAGAAATCTTTCCGAAATGCCCTTGCAGATGAAGATTATGCGGGCATGGGGGATGCGTTGGACACCATGGACGCGCTTCAGCAGCAATGGCAAGACGCGGAATGGGGCAGTGACGCAGCCAATAAGTATATACAGGATTTCCTGGATACCTTTGATAGGGAAACACAGTCATCAAAACTGAAAATCCAAATTGAAGCAGAACTCGACAGCAAAAGCACAAGTGATATTCTGGAAAAGATGAAAACAGAAATCAACGCTTTTGCTGACGATCATGGGACGGTTGATGTCACAAAAATTCTGGATGTTGGGACAAAAGTTGATGCAGCTGGGCTTGATGTTGGCACAGATGAGCAGGAACAGTCCTATATCCGTTTGCGGGATTATGCAGAACAATATGGCATTGAAGTAAGCGAATTATTATCCATATTAACGGAATATGGCATTATCACCGACAGTACAGCGCAAACCAATGATTTATATTCAGCAAAATTATCCAATCTAAGCGATGTCATTTCCGATTTGAAATCTTCTTATGACGCACTTGATGCCGCACAGGAAGATATGTCTTCTAACAAGGGGCTTTCGCCTGAAACCATCGAAAAACTGGCGGATGCCGAAGGAGATTACCTTGCTTATCTTTATGAAGAAAATGGCGTCGTCAAACTCAACACAGAGGTGTGGAAAGAAAATGCCAATGCCAAAATGCTGGGTGAAATCGAGGAGATCCAAAAAGAAATTGGTGCCCTGGAACAGCGAAATAAAACACTGCGGGAAACCGTCGATTTGCTGAAACAACAGGCAAATAGTGGCTCTTCTGATAACTGGTATCAGGCAGGCATCACCAGCCAGATTGCAGCAGCTTCACGAGAAATTGAAGCAAACAGTCAGGCAATTGCAGAAAATCAAGGCAAACTGGCGATTTACAGCAGTTTGTATGGTTCCGTCACAGGAGATATGAACGCATACGCCTCTGCTTTGCAAAATTTCTCTACAGTTGCAAACACAATTGATTCTATGACAGGTTCTTTCCAGACGCTTGCAAATTTGCAGGCTGAGGTCGCAAATGGATTTACCATGTCACTGGATAAAGCTTTGGAATTTGCCAAGGTTTATCCGGAAATTATGAACAATGCTCAGGTTGCTGCTGATGGACAGATTACACTGAATCAGGATGTTGTCAACTCTTTTATTAACGGTAAAAAAGCGGAACTTGATGCTCAGATTGATGCCAAAATAGCTGAATTGGAAGGTGACAAAGCCGCTTTCCAGGCTAAAATAGAAGCTGCCCAGGCACAGTTGGATCTTGCAAAAGCTGTTGCCGAAGGAGAAGGCGGCATTACAAAAGAACTGGCTGAATACCGTATCAATGCCGGCAATATTGTTGCACAGGCTTTGATTGCGGCTGGTATTGATGAAGCTACCGCGTTTAAGCTTGCAGCATCAGCGATGGCGCAGAATGCGGAAGAGTTTGACCGCGTTGCCATGGAAGTTTGTACCGATGTAAACGGTAACTTCAATAAAGCGGCATATTCTGCGGCACAGGGTATCTACAACAATATGAAGCGAGCTAAGATGGATGTCGCTTCTTTTGCAAAGCAATGCCAGCTTGCGGCAGCAGCTATGGCTGGTGTTGCCGGTGGTGATGTTGCCGGATCGGCTGAGATTCAAGGCGGTTCCGGCGGCGGTGTTGGCGGCGGCGGAATCTCACTCAACCTGACAAGCGGCAGCTTCCAGGGGACAGATTATACCTATACCGCGAAAGAAACCAATATTGAGGATTTTATTTCACAAATTGAACTTGATATTGCCGATTATCAGGGCGCAATCGCACAAATTGACGGGCAAATTGCCGCATTGCAGGCGTTAAAAAATACTCCGCTGAAAAGTTTTGCGGATCCCGGTAAAGGCGGTTCCGGAAAGGGCAGCGGAAAAGGTTCTGGTGATGGAAACAAAAAAGAGGTCGAAGCGTATATTGCATCAATTGACGAATTTCGGGATGCAGTAGAACGATTACGGAAAGCACAGGAAGAAGCAGAACGCATTGAAACCGCGGTTGAAAACGCGACAAGTTATGAAAAGAAAATTGCGCTGCAAAAAGAACTTGTTGATGCTTACCGCGAAGAACAAGGTGCGCTTCATGCTTTGAACAATGCGCGGGATGCGACCATTGCCCAGAGCGCCGCGTCACTGCGGGCGCTTGGGTTTGAGGTTTCCTATAATGCCGATACCAACGACCTGTGGATTTCCAATATGGAGCACCTGAACGAGCTGACAGCCGACAGCACCGGTAAATATGACACTTTGCAGGAAGCAACAAATGCTTTGCGCAAAGAAACAGAAGAACTGATTCAATCCGTTACCGATTTGAATGATTCTAACCGTGAAGGTTCTGCCACATGGCATGAGCTGAATAGGAGCATCATTGAAACAACGGTTTCCATGTATGAAAACGCGGTGCAAGCCAAAGAAAACGCCATTATGCTTGCAGAAAACGGAATGGAAAACGCCGTAAGCACCAAAATGCTTTCTGATGTGAAAAAGTTTTCTGCCGCTATGATTGCGGGATATCAGGACATACAGAAAATCATCCAGCAAGAGGCGGATTATTATCGTTCGCTTGGCTATGCTGAAACCAGTGACGAAATCAGCAAACTTAGCGACTCACTGCACGATTATGCAGATCATATCAAAGATGTGAAACAGCAGGTCATTGATTATCTGCTTGATATCACAGAGGCGGCACACAACGCTGTTGATGAAATTCAGGATGTTTTGGATACCCTTCAACAGGCGGCAGACGAATTTGCAGCAAATGATGGTTTTATTACCATTGACACATATCAGGCGATACTGAAACTTGGCCCGCAGTATATGCAGATGCTGAAAGATGAAAATGGCTTGCTGCAAATCAACGAAGAACGGATCAACGATGTTATTGCAGCCAGAACACAACAGATGGCGGTTGAAAACGCTATGGCATATGTGGAACGGCTCAAACTGGCGGCGCAGCAAGGATCTATCGAGGATCTGAACAGTCTGGTTTTTGCCACAAATGGCGCTACAAGTGCTACATGGGGGCTGGTATATGCGGAACTTGAACTGATGCGCATGATGGGCGATTTGAACGATTCACAGTATCAGGCAGCTTTGCATAACATTCAAACCATGCAGGATTTGGCAGACAATGTGATCAATAATATTGATAAAGCTGCCGGTTCCGTTGCGAAAAATCTTGAAAATATGCGCAAACAGCTGGAAGATACGCTGGATGAACTGGAAGAAATGCAGGATGGCGCTGATAATCTGGTTGATTATGTCATGGATATGCTCAAGCATCGTATTCAGCAGCAGGTTGATCTTCTGGAAGAAATGAAGGATAAGTATAGTGAACTGATCAACCTGAAAAAAGAATCACTGGACACGACAAAAGATGAGCAGGATTATCAGAAATCAATTGCCAAAAAACTGCGGGAAATGGCAAACCTTCAGGAGAGAATCAATGCCCTGTCATTGGATGACAGCCGCAGTGCCCAGGCAGAACGTGCAAAACTGCTTGAAGAAATGGCAGAGCTGCAAGACGACTTGGCAGATACCCAGGCGGATAAATCCATAGAAACGCAAAAAGAAGCGCTGGACAAAATGGAAGAAGATTATCACGCCGAGAAGGACGAAGAAATCAAGATTTTGGAGGAATCCATTTCTTCTACACAAAAGCTGTATGACATGGCGATTGCGTATATCCGTGATAACTGGGATACATTGTATACAGAACTGATTGAGTGGAACACAGAATATGGCAGCGTGTTCAACACGGAAATTACAGCCGCATGGGAAGCCGCTCAGGCGGCAGCACAGCGCTATGGTGATTTTGTCACAGCAATTATGGGCGGCATTTCAGCCGAGATTGACAGCATTACCAGACAGATTGAAGAACTGGACGCAAAGATGGATAATCTTGATGCTGGCGGCAATGATTCATCCAGTTCTGGCGGCAATAAAAATACAACCGTTGGCGTCAGGGGCGAGCATGATTCGCCATCCAGCGAAGATATTGTAAGAGCCGCTGTCGGGCGGATGAAAGAATATGCAGCGCAATGGAGCGCAGACAGTCCGAACAAAGAGGATATCCATCAAAAAGCGGAGAAAGCATATGAAACTGTTGCGGCGAACGGAGTAAAAGCCAGATTCAGTGCCACTGATGGGACATGGGTGATCACCGAAGATAAACTGAACCCTGGGAATGTTGGGAAATTGCTGTATAATTGTTATCATACCGGCGGTCTTGTAGGTGATGATCCATTGAAGCCAAATGAACGGTATATCAAAGCGGAAAATGGCGAATTGGTGATGACAGCCAGCCAGCAAGATAGTCTTGTAGGGCAGCTTGACCGAATTAGCACAATAGCAGATGCTTTGATAAATGCGCCTATATTTAGCATCCCTCCTGTTATCGGAGGCGGATTATCCCAAGACGGGCATAGCACCATCAACAATATCGCAAACAATTCCCGCCCAATTGAAATTCGTATTGGCGATACGGTGATCCAGGGCAATGCCAGCGCGGAAACAGTAGCCGCACATAGCAAGGTGACTGAAAAAATGGTAAACGAACTGGCGCGGATGGTCGGTGTAAAGTGGTAACGTAATGGCGGGGAGAAAGACTTTCCCACCTTTTTCATCATCAAATCAAAGGAGGTGCAGCGGTGTATAAAAGTTATGAATTTACATTTGCGGACACACCAGCGTCAATTTATGGGATGTTTGTGTGTGACATTGGGAACAAAAGCCACAGTGACAATGAATTTGGAAATAAAGCCAATATTGTAGAAACAAGGATTGCCAATCGCATTACACCGCTGCATTATGGCGTCCGATATCATGATGCGCCGCTGACGTTTACCCTGATTTTTGGTGCTGAACAATATATGGATCGTTATCAGGTGCAGGAGGTGTCAAACTGGCTGACCGGTTATCAGGATTACCAATGGCTTTCGATTGACCAGCCTGATATGGAACATATCCAGTTTAAGTGCCTGATTCAGTCTTTAACGCCAATCAGTATCAAATGGCTGCCCATTGCGTTTGAAGCAAAGGTGATCTGTGACTGCCCATATGGATATAGTTATCCTTTTGAAGAACGGATTGCTGTCAACGGGACAACAACATACCGTTTTTATAATGACAGCACCATCAAAGAAACCCTGCGTCCTGCGTTAAAAATCATATTGGATACAGGATGTAAAAATTTTTCCATTACAAATCAGACAACCGGAAAAACAATGGCGTTTACAGCGCTGCCCAGCGGTGGAATCACCATGATTGCGGACAATGAGAATGAGATTTTGCAGGATGCTTATGGGCAGTATGATTTGTATGAACATTTTAATTATCAGTTTCTTGAATTTGCTTCCGGCGACAATGAGCTTGTGATAACAGGCAGCGGGACAGTGATTATCAATGGACGGTATCTATATAATGTTGGCGCATAAAAAGGGAAAAGGAGGCTGTGGATGTATCTGGATTACACAAAAATAAAAAGCGGACAGAAAAAGCAGCCTATGCTCAGGCTGCTTACGCTGGCTGGAAAAGAACTGGGTGTCATTCCGTTTGTACACGATCTGGAATTTGAAATCAACTATGCGGATGTCAGTACAATCCAGTTCACAACGCCCTATAAGGCAAATGGTATATTGAATCCGCTGTATGCCGCGCTGACCAGTTTCAAAGTCATTTATACAGAGGAATTTGGGATTTATGTGTTGTCATCACCCAAAAAATCCGGCAATGGGATAGAAGAAAGCAAAGTGGTTATGGGATATTCGCTGGAGCAGATGTTTAAGAAAAAAGATTTGTTCCTGGAAGAAGGAACTTATAATTTCTGGAACCCGGCAAACAGCAAAGATACCATTCTTGGCAGGATTCTTGAACTTGATCCAGGCTGGTGTGTGGGATATGTTGCGCCACGGCTGATTGGCTGTTATCGGACGTTTGACCAATATGATAACGATGCGCTGAGCTTTTGTTATGGCGATGCAATGGAAAAGTATAACTGTGTATTTGTGTTTGATGTGTATCAGAAACGCATCAATGTCTACGATGCAGCCAAAGACGCGGAAACACTGCCGATTTATTTAAGCTATCATAATCTGGTGGATTCAACCGAAATAGAGGAGCTTTCGGATGATATTGCTACAAAAGTGCATTTAAGTGGTTCGGATGGTCTGACAATCCGCGATGTAAACCCGATGGGCGCAGATTATATCGTGAACCTTGATTATTTTCTTTTCAATGGGGATTTGGATATCAAAACTGATAATAGTAATATCATGTTAGCGGATAGAGTGAAAGCGTGGCAAGCTGCAATCGCGGCAAATCAGGCTTATTATACTGGGCTTGCTGCTGCCCGTGCTTCTATGACCGCGCAGAAACTGGCTGCTCAGGTGGATTTGACAACGATGAAGGGTGAACTGGATACGCTGACCGCACAGCAAAGCGTGATTATCCAGGCAATGGCAATGGAAACAACAGAGGAAGGAAAGGACAAGCAGCAAACGAATCTGGATCATGTCAACACACAGATTTCTGCAAAAACCACAGAAATAAAGTCACAGCAAACAAAAATCACATCAATTGACGCGGATATTAAGCGTTATATGGATGCTATGGCGGCTGTTAATCAGCAGCTTTCTTTTGAAGGTTACTTTACAGCGGCAGAACGTGAAGTGCTTAACCGTTTTATGATTGACGCCAGTGTGAATGACGAAACTTTTGTTGCGACAGATGTGGATACTTCTGCTTCCGGGGCTGTTTCAACCGTATCTGGCAATGTTGCTATTACCGGGTCTGATGTGACAAAGGTGAATCTGACAGGTTTCGGCAAGACGATGTATGTCATGGTTGGGGGGACTTTATCGGTGCCAGGGGCGAACCTCACGGCTGAAATGATGCGTGGCACGCTGGAGGTGTCAGGCAGTGGATATGTTATGACGGCATACCTTGGCACAACCACATATAACGGGCATGATTTCATGACAGGGCTTATCACAATTTCTGGTGTTTTATCACAGTTCAGCAGTGATGTGACTGCTCAATTTCAGAATGATATTACAGAATATAAGGGTTCAAGGCTTGGATTTCAGACAATAAATGCGGATTCCTGTTTTACAGTCAGTGCCAACGATTATCAAAAATATTCAGTTGCAATGGATTTATACCGCTTTGGTGAAGAAATGCTGGATGATTATGCATGGCCTGTTTATGAATTTAATGTTGACAGCGCTAATTTCTTATACCATGACAAATTTGAGCCATTTAAGAATAAGCTGGAACTTGGCAAGGCAGTACATTTGCAGCTTGGCAGTGAAGGGCAAATCAATGCCAAAATCATTGGGTTCAAACTGAATTTTGAAGATATCAGCAAATTTGAACTGATTTTTTCTAACCGTTATCAGAAGAAAAATGGGAAAAAGTTTTTGAAGGATTTATTCGGTAGCGTTTCCCAATCAAAAAAGACCATTAACGCCAGTAAATATATTTATAACCGGGCTGCTGACAAAGTAACAGAAGTTTCTGAAATCATGCGGCAGCAGTTGGTGGCTGCGGTTAACAATATCGTCAACAAAGAAGATCAGACGGTTTTAATCAACAGTGCGGGCATCAATATTGGCGGAGATTCCAACTATCAAATGCGTTTGGTAGACAATATGATTGCAATGACTGATGATAACTGGAAAACGGCGAAATTGGCAATCGGGCTTTTTGCAACCAAAGATGTGGGAACACAATGGGGCGTGAATGCGGAAATGCTTGCAGGGAATCTTCTCATTGGCAACAAACTGGTTTTGCAAAACCCAAATGATGATGGTTATATGATGTTCCAGGTGGATGAAACCGGCGCATGGCTGTATAATGCGCAGTTTGTGCTTCAGGATGGAAAAACCGGCGGCATGATTGCCATTGATCCTAAGTATGGCATTGTGGCTGGTACAAAGTTGTTATTCCATACGAATGGGACAACCGTGACCCCGGAATTTATGGATAATGCGGGCGAAATCACATTTGACGCTGAGGGTATGCCTGAAAACGCCAATTTCTTTTTGGATATTGATACAGGCAATGCTTATTTTCGCGGCAAACTCAGGGCAACATCAGGACTGATTGGCGGATACACGATTGAAAATAGTTACCTGCACGCAGGCACTGGCACAAGTTATGTGGGGCTGAATGGCGGCACGGATGTGTATGCGGATTATGCAGTGTGGGCAGGCAATGCAGATCCGGGCAAAGCACCTTTTGCTGTTAAAAAAGATGGAACGCTTTATGCCCAAAACGGTACGTTTGGCGGCAAGCTGGAAGCTGCTACCGGCACATTCAAAGGCGCATTAAGTGCCGCCACCGGCACTTTTTCAGGTGCCTTGCAAGCCGCGACAGGCACATTTTCAGGCAGCCTCAGCGCTGTAAACGGGACTTTTACAGGCACCTTGAATGCTGCAAACATCAGCGGCGATTTAACGGCAAAATCCAGCGCGGCTTTGGTTGGATGTGAAATCTGTGTGCCGAATAAAACGGCACCTAATTTCCATGTGGATGCGAACGGTAATGTGACAATGAAAGGGAATATCAAATTGTCTGGGAGTATTACATGGAACAATAACGGGCCGGTAAAATATCAGTTTTCAACCTCGATTAATGGCCCGTGGCACGATACAATGTATACGTCTGACAAATACAGGCGGGATTCACTCAATGGCGGCGCTTCCTGGGGAAGTGCATACCAGTTCCGCGGCACAGATGGCGCGGATGGCGCGGATGGTAAAAATGGCAGTGATGCCAATGTCACGTTTGATAATATCAGAAGTGCATTATATAGCGCAAGCGGCACGAAAACAACATTTATTACGGCTGACAGGTTTGGCGCGCCAACGATTTATGGCGCGAAAATTTATGGTGCAGAAATTTATGCCGGCGGAGTAAATGATAAAGGTGGGCAGATTATTGGTTTGACGGATGGCGGCATTAGAATTTTTGATGGCAGAGGCAACAGCGTTTTAACAATTTCTGCTGATTCAACCGGTGGTGCTTCGCTGACAACCGGATTTAACTACCTCACAATCAGCACGCCATATATCAATATCGGCAGTTTTACGACACTTACATTTAAGGGGCACACTGTTGATTTTAGCAATGTGAGTCAAGTCACAGGGTTAAATTCTTCAGCAACTTTTGGATAGAGGGTTTGATTTATGGCTAGCTATACAATATCATACGATTCCAGTTCGATTACATTCAAAGTGACTGGACTTTCAAGAGGTGTTTCTGTCCGGCTGTACTTTCGGTTTGCAAGCGGCAACACCGGCATTGTAGATGAAATATATACAGCAACAGGCAGTAGACTAAACAAAACATTTAATGGTGTGTTGTCACCTGGGAAAAATTATGTTGCAAATGTAAAAGTGGGCGATAATTGGCTTGGTGCAAGATCATTTACTTCTGACGAAGAAGAAATCAAACCGACAGTAGCACCCTGGTCATGGTCTGCATCAAATGGATCTGCATCCTCATCGCAAACATCAAGGGCGTATTATGCGGTCTGCGGACAAGGCAACACAAGCGATTTTTCCTATTTGGTCTGGAATGACATGGTAGATAAGGTAATGGAGATTTTAGAATCCAAGGGTATGACGTGGTATAGTGGCTATGCGTCTTATTATGACACAAAAATGAGTTCACGAGATAAAGAATTAACTGCCGATCGGTTCAACGCCCTAAAAAACAATATTGGATCGCATTATCCAACTGGCATTCAGGATGTGAGAAAAGGGGATATCGTATATGGATGGTATTTTACAACGCTTACAGATTGTATGAATGATTGGATTTCGCATTAAAAGCGAATGTGGAGGAAAACAATATGACAAAAATGGAAATTGCACAGCACATTGCTGATGATCATAACAGATTGGCAAGTATTTTGTCTTCTGGCGGTATGAAACTGCTTAATGCAGACAGTGCTATTTTGCTCGGTGATACAATTAAAGATCTTCGCGCTTTGGCGCAGCAAATCGCTCAGGATATTGAACAGGAATCCGATGATAAGATACAAGAAACAGAAGAAAAATAAGGAGGCAGTATGCACATTCCTAATCCGTACACCTTACCGCCAATGGATTTCGTCGGCGGGTCTACGCAGGATTTGGTCTTTCACTGCTATCATTATCTGAACAGGAAAGCACAGGATCTTTCCACGTGTGTGGCGAATTTCTCCATCATCAATTTTGTTAACAAAAATGGGGAACCACTGGTTTCTAAACAGATGGATATTGGTGCAGACCCGGGCATAGATGGCGAAATTAGAAATGTATTAAGGGTTACACTGACACCAGCGGATACCGTAAATTTGCCAGCAGGCAAGTACATTTATCAAATCACCATCAAAGATATTTCAGGGGATGTGGAAATCCCAAATCAGGGCATTATCCATATTATCAATAATATCAATAAATCGTTCGCGAGATAAGTGCCTGTGATGGCGCTTTTTTTATGCAAAAAAGGAGGACAGTTTTTATGAATACTACGTATTTTTTGAACCTTGCCGCTGGCAATCTGTTTCAAACAAAAGTGAACCCGTCTATTCCTGCTGAAATGTGGATTGGCTTGAGTACGACAGCGCCGAATATCAATGGCACAAATGTCACCGAACCTGCATCCAGCGCTGGATATGCACGGATGAAGCTGGATATGCTGAGTGAGCCTACTGTTGGTGTTGTCACCAATGCGTCAAATATTGACTTTAACGAAAGTACGGCATCTTGGGGCACTGTAACGCATTTTGTCATCTTTGATGCCCAGAATGGCGGTAATCTGCTGCAATACGGCGCATTATCCACGCCAAGAAGTGTTGAAGCTGCAACCATTATGACCATTAAATCTGGCTATCTCAATCTGTCCGTTCAGAACCCGTCCTGACCAAAGGGGTGATGGAGTATGGCGAAGGAATTTGACATCGATCTGCGGCGGCGTTTGACAGAGTGTGATTTGCTTGTCTATTCCATCCCATATCGCGATGGTATTTCTGTAACCAGCCGTCTGGTTTTGGAAACGCTGCTGAATGGTTATATTCTGTATCAATTTGCAGCAGCGCAAATAGGAACAGAAGTAAATGCCAACATCGACCAGATGATAAAACGATGTTTGGAAAAATCCAGTCTGGCAACAGGTTTGGATGCTTCAGCTAGTTTTGAAGCGCAGGCAAAACTCTATTTGGAAAACACGCCGGTTGTTATTGATACACCTGTGATAGATATATTAGAGCAGGTGTTTAATGAGATGGAAAACAGATTGGTTCTGGCATCAGAGTCATTAGCGATACAGGCGGCTTCATCTACTGGCAGAGGGAGTTTCCCTTTACTGGTGGATGCTAGCGTAACCGATACACACAAACGCAGTTTGCTCAAACTTGAAAACGCTGGCATACCAGATGTCGTTATGAGGCAAATCAATCAAGTGGATTATATCATAGCTGATACATCAACAGTGATTGGATCTGCGCTGCAAAGCCTTTGCTATAATCTGGTTTTTGATACCAGCGCCGCCGTGGAAATTGCTGCGCTGGTATTGGGTACGGAAATCCGTCATTCTTTGGGCGTTTGGTACAACGGATTAACGCTTGATTCTAAAGTAACAGGATCTTGGGCGCAAAAATTTATTGCTGCAAAAATAGTTGCGGATATCATGCAGAAGGCAACAGGAAAGCTCATTAAAGTATTATATCCGGATCATAATAGCGCGGTCATTGAAGTCAATGATT
This sequence comes from uncultured Butyricicoccus sp., assembly GCA_964017555.1. Taxonomy (GTDB): domain Bacteria; phylum Bacillota; class Clostridia; order Oscillospirales; family Butyricicoccaceae; genus Butyricicoccus_B. The sequence continues at coordinate 163,509 of CAXHNU010000001.1, forward strand.
TGGATATCAGCATGAAGCGATACCGCCTGCTGAATGATTTGGATGATTTGCAGCTGGCTGATATTGATGATATGCCCCTTGAAGAACTGGATTATGTTTGGCTTACATGAAATGAGGAAAAGGAGGAATGCAGTATGTCCCAGGCACATTTGGGTAGTTTTAATGGGACTGTGACGCCTGGCATAAATATGCTGGATATATTCAAACGGAATGAAATTGCGGATAATCCAAACAGCATTTTGAAATATGGCGATATGGTACTGAAGAAGTTCGGCATTTCCTGCCCTGCTGGTACAGTTATCAAAATTAATGGGAAAGAAATCCTGTTGTTTACCGGTGCGTTTGAATTGGGCATGAATCAGATTGATATTACATCGTTAGAATTTTCGGACGCGGTAAATGTGAATATTTACTATATGTTTTAGAGAGGAGGTGCAAACATGGCCGATATGAGTTGGATAGACGCATTGGTGATCCGGAGTGGCGGCGGAGGATCTGGCGTAGGTGGTGTAACAAGCTATGATCAGTTGACTAACCGTCCGATTCAGAATGTAAGCGGCAGCCCGGTGGTTGTCAGTCGGCTTCCAAGCGGCGTTTATAATATTGACGGCACATGGGTTATTACAGCCGATGAATCACCGCGTGACACCCGAAAGGATGATATGTTTTATGTCCTCAACGAAAATGGTGTGTGCAAGCTGACATGGATCACAGCAGGAGATATTTTTACTTATTCTTCTCAAATTGATGGAAACGCATCTTCTATTGTTGAGGATAAGGTTACAAAGGAAAGTGACGAAACAGGAGCGGGCGGAAATATAAGTGATATGGTTGGTACTTTCAGCGACAGCGGAAAAGATGATCCTGCCAGTGAAGACCTGATTGGTGTCTTCTGACTTTTTATTGATTTAGACATTGGCACATCCAATTCTAAAGATAACACATATAATACTGAAAAAGAAAGGATGAAGTAATTATGGCAAAACTGATTTACAAGGGGAATAAGGCAAACCTGCCCACTACCCGTGAGGCAAACGCGTTCTATCTGTGTGAAGATACCCGGGAATTGTTTTTCGGCGCGAATCTTTATACGGAATCGGTTCGTTTTTACACTGGCGATAAGCCTGCCGCGCCCGCTCAAGGTGTGCTGTATATTCATGAAACAACTGGTGCCGGTGATGTGTGGAATGGTACTGCATGGGTGAATGTGATCAAGGCTTATACCACTGCCATTGACGCAAATGCGGATCACACGACTGTCCCCACGACCAAAGCCACCAAGGATTATGTTGACCAAAAGGTTGCAGATGTCGTTGCTGGTGAAGTTGGCACATTGGGTGCGCTGGCAAGCAAGGATAAAGTGAGTGAAGACGAACTTGCTGAAGCCCTGAAAACCAAGGTTAATGGCAAGGCGGATCAAACTGCATTGGATACTACAGATGGAAAAGTAGATACGCTGATTGGTACCGATACTGGCAAATCTGCCCGCACAATTGCAGGTGAAGAGCTGGCAAAACAGCTTATCCCTGAAAATGCAAAGGAATCCCTTGACACGCTGGCAGAACTGGCTGCATGGATTCAGCAACATCCTGATGACGCGGCTGCGATCAACAAAGCGATTGCTGACCTGACTGCTTTGGTGGGTACCTTGCCTGCGGATGCTACATCTGATACAGTGGTTGGCTTTGTCAAGGAATATACTGATGCCGCTGTTGCTGCGCTGAAAATCGGTGATTATGCCAAGGCTGCTGACCTGACTGCGTTGACAGCCCGTGTCGCCGCATTAGAAACAGATACGCATACCCATACAAACAAAGATCTGTTAGACACCTACACCCAGACAGAAGCAAACCTGGCTGATGCTGTGGGCAAGAAGCATGATCATGCCAATGCTGAAGAACTGGCAAAGATTGTTGCTGGTGATAAAGATAAGTGGGACGCGGCTGTTGCGGCACTTGTTGTTGGTACATTTTGATTGCAGTCACACCGTCCATATTAACTGGCTTTTGGGGAGAGGCATGATAGCCTCTTCCTTTTTGCCAACCACAGGAGGTATAACATGATGAAATTTTTTGATGCCAATACCACTGTTGACAGTAAGGCGCGAAATACTTCGGTTATCCCGATTAAAGAAGGGCAATTCCTGATGACTACGGATACAAAGAGTATCTTTTATGATTTAGGGGATAAACGGATACAATTGACAGACATTCTGGAGATTGATACAGAGCAGGAGCGTCAGGCGCTGATTGCACCTGTCAACAAATTTTATTTTGTAAAAGACACTGGCGCACTCTGGAGATATAACAATGGCACATGGATTGAGTGGTCAAACAGCGGCGTGAGTGGTAAAATCAGCAAATCAATTGACCTTGTTTTGACTGCGGCAGGGTGGACAAATTGGCAGCAGACAGTTGCAGTTGATGGACTTACGGCTGCACAAAATGGCGTTGTGGGAATATCTCAAGATATTGCTGCGGCAGAACGTGAAGCTGTAGCTGCGGCTGAGATGTATGTCTGTGGACAGACCACAGGCGCTTTTACAATCGCGCTGGGCGGTGATAAACCAACGTGTGATATTCCAATCACTTTGATCCTGCTCGATTAACGAGAGGGAGGAAGGAATATGAGCCAAACAAAAAACTATGGGTTTCATCTCGAAGGGGACAATACCACGAAATTCAAGGAATGGCGCGAAAAGCTGAATGGTCTGGTCAATTCCAATATGACGATGATTGATGATATCCTGGCTGAAAAGGCAATGAAAAGCCGGGCGATTCAGACTTCATTGATTTCATCGGATTGGATTTGGACTGGCTCAAAGTATACGCAAACTTTGGAAATTGAAGGGCTTACACCTGATATGAATGGCATGGTTGGTGTTGGGAAAAATCTGACGCCTGAACAGATTGATGCTGTTTGTATGGCAGAGTTAATGGTTGGCAGTCAGACTGATGGTATGCTGACTATTTCTGCGAATGGAGATAAGCCATATTGTGATATCCCAGTGATTGTCATTCTTCTGGGATAAAGAAAGAAGGAGGTCATTATGCCTATTATTGGATTATTCCCGTCTGGAAGCGGCACAAGTGGCGGCGGTATTGCCCTGCCCGCAGTTTCAGACATTCAAACATTGGCAGCGGCAGGCAAAGTCTATGTCAAATGGACAGATCCTGATGACATCGTTGTTGACGGTTCCCCTTTGGCAAGCTGGGCAGGTACCCTTTTGGTTCGCAAAGCTGGCAGTGCGCCAATGAACCGCAGGGATGGCACTGTTGTGTTAGACAGCAAGACCAGAAACGCATATCAGAACAGTTATTTTTGTGACAGTGGTTTGACAGACGGCGTAGAATATTTCTACAAATTTTTCCCGTATACAACCTCAAACGCATATACAGACAGTGCGGCTGATGCGTTCAGCGCAACGCCTAACCCTGTGGCGGTTGGCGATGTGTCCGGCATTACATTGGCAGCAGCAGGCAATGGGAAGCTGTCCGTTATGTGGACTGATCCTGATGCAACGATTGTAAATGATGGTGTAACGCTGGCAACTTGGGCATCGACTGTTGTGGTGGTGAAAGAGGGGCGTTATGCGGTTTCCCCTACCGATCCGGATGCTGCTTTTACGTATACCAGTACAACACGCAATGGTCATGCTGCTGCGCCACTGGTAGCAACAGGACTGAAAAATGGAACAACTTATTATGTATCACTATTTCCTATGTCTACGGATGGCAGCGCGAATACAAATACCGCTAACCGTAAAACAGGCGTTGCGAATAAAATTACAATTTCAACAACACCCAGCCAGAGTGGGAGCCTGACGTATAACACGAACCCACAGTCGCCCTCATGGAGCAATTATAATAGCGCACAGCTTACCCTTGGCGGTGTTACCTCTGGAACTAATGTGGGAAGCTATAACGCCATCTTTACCCCGAAGGATGACTATATGTGGTCTGACGGCACTACTGCGGCAAAAACTGTGAGCTGGAGTATCGGAAAGGCAACAGTGACTGTTCCAACAGACAGCAGCAGCTTTACTTATGATGGAAATCAGAAATCCCCTGTATGGTCTGGCTATGACAGCGCAAAGATGACTCTGGGCGGGACTTCTTCCGCGACGAATGCAGGCACTTATACGGCTACATTTACACCCACTGCCAATTATAAATGGAGTGATGGTACAACTGCTGCAAAGAATGTTACATGGAGTATTGCAAAGGCGGCGGGAAGCCTGAGTCTGAGTACTACCTCAGTTACACTGAATACCGCTACGCTAACAAGTAATATAACTGTTACCCGCGCAGGGGATGGTGCTATTACAGCTACTTCCAGTAACAGTAGTGTAGCAACTGTAACCGTATCTGGCACAACAGTGACCGTTACAGCGGTAGGAAGCGGTTCATCCACAATTACTGTAAAGGTTGCAGAGGGCACAAACCATACAGCACCAGCAAACAAAACTGTCAGCGTAACAGCAGCACTTGCAAATGTGTTTGGTGTTTGTTGGGATATGAGTAACAGTTCTACGGCACTTACCCGGTTAACACCAAGTAATGACCCAAATGGTTTAGTTAC
>CAXHNU010000002.1:0-82567 GCA_964017555.1 uncultured Butyricicoccus sp.
CTTCCTTGTATAATAGATTTCAGTTGATGAGGGGAACTGATACCCCGAAATTAACTGTATGATTATTCAGCAAAGTGCTGTATAATCTAACTACTGGATAGAGGACGTCGTTTTTTCCTTGAAGTGCTTATGCAACTCCGTACTCGAAAGACTGACGCCTCTACCAATAGACAGATTACGGATTAGTTGGATGTTGGCAGCAAGTGCTGCACTTCGAATCTGGAACAAGGCAGTAACGTTTATTGGCTCAGAGGAATCTATCCAAAAATAAATTCAGGAGAGATTATTATGCTGTATTTGGGAATTGACATCAGCAAAAGAAATCACATTGCTTCCTTGTTGGACGAGAAAGGGAAAACTGTATTCAAAGCATTCTCATTTTCCAATACAACAGAAGGCGGCACGTCCTTGCTGGAGAAGTTGAAGCGTTGTGGTGCCACACCTTACAACATGGAGGTTGGCATGGAGGCAACAGGTCACTACTGGCTTTCCATCTATTCCTTCCTGGTGGAGCATAAGTTTATCGTTCATGTTATCAACCCGATCCAGACCGACGGCTGGCGCAAAGGCACAGAAATCCGAAAACGGAAAACCGATACCATTGACTCCGTGTTGATTGCAGAGCTGATACGGTATGGCGATTTTCTGGAAACCTCTCTGGTTGATGAAAATACCATGTCTTTACGTAATTTATCCCGGTTCCGCAACTATCTAGTTTCCTCTATCAGCGATCTCAAGCGCAAGGTGATTTGTGTGCTGGATCAGGTATTTCCTGAGTATGCATCCGCTTTTTCCAATGTTTTTGGTCAAACATCTAAGCAATTGCTGCTTCATTTCCAAACAGCGGAGGACTTTGAGGTCATTACTGCTGAGCAATTAGAGCAGGCGCTGGAACAGGTTACGCACAAGAAAACAGCTCGCAAAAAAGTGGAACAACTCTCTGGACTGGCAGCTGACTCATTTGGTCTGAAATTTTGCCGGGATAGTTTCTCTTTGCAGCTCAATCTGCTGATTCAGCAGATTGCATTCATCGAAGGACAGGTTACTGATGTGGAAGCAGAGATAAACGTCATTCTCAACAAACTTCATTCTCCCATCTTCACCATTCCTGGCATTGGTCCAATTAATGGAGCTTGTATTTTGGGTGAAATCGGCGATATCTCCAGATTTTCTAATGCTGCCAAACTAGCGGCTTATGCAGGCATTGACGCCACAGTCAATCAATCTGGAGCGTTTCAAAGCGCCAATAACCATATGAGCAAACGCGGATCACCTTATCTTCGCAAAGCTTTGTTTCAAGCTGCTTTAGTCGCTGCATTTCATGATCCTGTGTTCTCTGCCTTTTATCAAAAGAAACGCACTGAGGGTAAGCATCATCTGACTGCCATCGGTGCAGTTGCACGGAAACTCTGCAATGTTATGTTTGCCGTCTTAAAAAATAACGATCCTTATCGTCCACAGATACTTTAAACTTCCAATTAAATCCTCTGGCATGGTCTTTGGTCATGCCTTGTTGTCGTGCATATTTTTTCAGAACTCCATTCTGTTTTTTCTCTTTTACCCCCTTGATTTTTGATAGTTGGTCTTTCGTTATTTCAAAAAAGAGGCTTGTTAGGATCATCAGTTCAGAATATAAAAAAAGCGCACAGGCTGCCAGCAATGATTTCTTCTTTGTCAGGATATCATAAAAGCAGGTAAAATACAAGTACAAATGTCCTGGGTTTTGACGCAAAAAAGAAATTTGACAGGGGGAAAAAGGTCTGACAAGGTGCAAAAAAGTTTGACAAATGAAATATATGAGGTTATAATAAGGATATAAAAAGGGCGCAGCCGATTAACGGTTATCCCCCTGCAGCTACGAAATGACCGAAGCGTTGAGGGACGGCGCGGTCATTTCTTTTTGCCGATTTGGAGAACTAAATTCGCCAAGCCAATTAAGACGAGGCAAAATTGGAATAGTTCTGACCATTGAATCGCCATAGAACCACCCCCTTCTATAGGGATATTCGCTAGGTAAAAGAAGGGGGAATAACCGCTAACCGTATGGCTGCGCTGAAAGCAGTGTTTTCCTATATGACAGGATATCACAAAAAAGACAAAAAACAAGTGTAAAAACATATGCAAAAAAACCGCCTGATTTTGTAATTGGGCGGTTTTTGTATATAAAATCCAAAGGATTTATGCACTGAAAGCGGTTCTTTTCGGCAGAAAATGCAGCAAAAACGGGCTATCCTAAGAATAACCCGTTTTCCCATGTCAGCGACTGGCAATAGGGATGTATTTTCTGTCTTTTGATAGCGGCTTATATGCCGGACGGATAATCTTACCACCAGTTGCGACTTCTTCCATGCGATGGGCAAGCCAACCTGCAATCCTTGCAGCCGCAAATAATGGTGTAAACATTTCCCGGGGAATACCAAGCATCTGATAAACTAACCCGGAATACATATCTACATTCGCACACATAACTTTTACATCATCACCACGGACTTCTGCAAATGCCTTTGGCGTCAGCCGTTCTACCGTTTCAATCAGGTTAAATTCCGACAGATGCCCGGTTTTTTCCGCAACAGGACGCGCTGCCGATTTTAATGCAACCGCACGTGGGTCACTTAATGTGTAAACCGCATGACCCATGCCATAAATTAACCCAGAGTGGTCATTTGCTTCTTTGCGTAGGATTTTCAGCAAATAATCATAAATCGCGTCTTCATCTTCCCAATCATTGATATGTGCTTTGATATCATCAAACATTTCACAAACTTTCAGGTTTGCACCGCCATGACGTGGGCCTTTTAATGCACCAACAGCCGCAGCAATGGCAGAATACGTATCTGTGCCGGAAGAAGATGCAACACGGGTTGCAAACGCAGAGTTGTTACCAGCGCCATGTTCCGCATGGATAATCAAACAACGGTCAAGCAGTTTGGCTTCTGCATCGGTATAATTCCCATCCGGACGGATCAAATGCAGAATATTTTCTGCTGTGGAACGGTCAGGATCAGGATTGTGCAGATACATGGAACCGCCATCAAAATAACGGCGTTTTGCCTGGTACGCATGAGAAATAATCACAGGAAAACGTGAAATCAAACTCATTGATTGCCGCATTAAATTTTCCGTTGATGTATCATCAGGGTTTGGGTCATAGGAATAAAGCGCTAAGGTTGCAGCCGCTAATTTATTCATAATATTCGGGCTTGGGGCACGCATAATGACATCTTCGGTGAAATTATTGGGCAGTTCACGGCATTCCCCAATGGTATGCCGGAAATCGGTTAACTGCTGCTGGGTTGGCAGTTCACCGGAAAACAACAGGAATGCGGTTTCCCCAAAACCAAAGCGGTTTTCAGATTCAAACCCATATAAAAGGTCATATAAATCAATGCCCCGGTAAGACAGCTTGCCTTGAATTGGTTCGCGTTCCCCTTCGTTGAGCAAATAGCCATGGACATTGCTAAGCCGTGTAATGCCAGCAAGCACACCAGTGCCATCGGCATTGCGTAAACCGCGTTTTGCACCATAACGGCTGAATAACTCTGTACGGATATGGTTATATGGCGCAAGGTTTTCGCATAAGGTAGAAACAATAGCAGGGTTCACCTGTTTGTCTATCTCTTGGGTAAACATAGCGTATACTCCTTTCCTCGGTTGTGTGTAATGAATTTATTGTAAAGCATTCTTGCAAAGAAGTCAATCTGTAAAAAGCACTGAAATTATGGTCAGTATAAAAACAAAGGAGGAGAAAAATGCGAAAAGTTATCTTGCTTGGCGTAGTTTTAACCGGATTTATTTATGCTTTGCCGTTTGTCAGCGGTGAAATGGAAATCCCCTATCAAGATGCTATGGCGCAAGATAGCCGGTCTGACGATGCAGAATCTACCGTGACAGCACAAGGCAGCGGTACTTCGATTATGGTACAAATCGACGGCACGCCGCAGCAAATGGAGCTGGAAGATTATGTTGCAGGCGTTGTCGCGGCAGAAGTGCCGCCGACATTCCCGCCGGAAGCGCTGAAAGCGCAGGCGGTTGCGGCACGAACTTATGCCGCATATAAATTAGCATCTGGGCGTCCGGAAGCCCATCGTGAAGCTGATGTTTGTGATGATTATCATCACTGTGCAGCCTATATTGATTTGGCGGCAGAAGCAAGCGGGCGTTGGGGAAATGGTGCAGAAACTTATCAAAACGCAATTTTAGAGGCAGTCCGCAGTACAGCAGGCGAAATCGTTTTATATGAAGACAAACCAATTATTGCGGTATTCAGTGCCGCAGCAGCGGAAAAAACAGAATCTTCCGCCGATGTTTGGGGCAATGATGTGCCTTATTTACAGACAGTGGACAGCCCTGGCGGGGAAGCCTGTCCCAAATATAAAGGCGAAGCCCATTTTACCGCGGAAGAATTCCGCGCAATTATGGCAAAAGCATTGCCAGCCGCCAAATTGGATGGCACACCGGATACCTGGTTCACAGCCAGTGAACGGTCTGCGGCAGGTGGAATTAAAACAGCAACTGTTGGCGGCGTAAAAGTTTCAGGAACAGATTTACGGCAGGCATTCGGTTTAAATTCTACAAATTTCACCTTACGTGCGGACAAAGACAGCATTACATTTTTAACCACTGGTTATGGGCATGGCGTTGGGCTTAGTCAATATGGCGCAAAGTATATGGCAGAACAAGGTAAAACATATCAGGAGATTTTAACCCATTATTATACTGGTACATCTATAAAACCATTAAGCAGCGCAACCAATTCTTAAAAAAACAACATCGGAGCGGCGGGGAGGAGGCGTCATGCCAACATTTACGGCGGAAAGAGCTTCAAACCGCAGGCGCAAGGTATTGCAGATATGCTGCCTATTACAACGACATACAAAAAAACAATATCAATCTTAACACCTTCCACATAAAAACTGACAGTCTGCACCAAAAGGAAGGATGAGAGAGTCCAGAGAGGGAAGGGAACCTTGGTTTCCCTTCCCTCTTTGGTGCGCCCCGCATAGGGTTTTTTCTGTTTTGTGGCTTTCCAGATAGCCGCAGATTTGATATAATGGGGATATCCACAGCAAAGGGGGAAAGTCCTAGCCTATGCTTACTGCTCAGGGACTCACAAAACTTTACCATGGAAGCGTTGTTCTGCACCCAGCCAGCTTTACTTTATCCGCTGGTGAAGCCGTTGGCATTGCTGGCGCAAATGGTTCCGGCAAATCTACATTGCTTTCTATCCTCGCAGGTGCTTTAATGCCAGATGGCGGCGATATCTTGGAAAACCAAACCTCAGTCCTCGCAAACCGCCGCTTTTATCAGCAGGCTGTCGGCTATGTGCCGCAGGCAGATTGCCTTGTTCCAGAACTGACGGTCAAACAACAGCTCTCCTGCTGGCAGGCATTCACTGGCCGCCCTGTTTTACAGGATAGGGCCCTTGCCGGTTTGCTTGGTCTTACAGAACTGCTGCCGAAACAAATTTCCCGCCTTTCCGGCGGGATGCGGAAACGGGTCAGTTTTGCGCTCGCACTTGCAGGCAAACCACGCTACCTTATCATGGATGAAGCTTTTGCCGCCCTTGACCGCAATTACCGCGTGCAGCTTGAAAGCTGGCTGCATGACTATATCGCAGAAGGCGGCGCATTGCTGTGGTGCAGCCATGAACCCCAAGAACTGCACCGGTTGTGCAGCCGTGTCATTACACTGGAAGAAGGGCATATCATCGGCTGAATCTTTCGCCGGATGGCGAATGGTTATCTCATTCAAAATGGAAATAGGAGGAGAAAAGATGTTTTGTGCGAAATGCGGCGCACCAGTCCGCGACGATGAAAAATTCTGCGCCAACTGCGGTGCGCCTGTGCCGGCTGGTCAGCCAGAAATGCAAAATACAGGGGCAGTTCACCTGTCCAAACCGGAAAACAATCAAATGCCAACGGAAAACCAAACCAGCAGCATCAACCTAACCAAACCAGATGAGGGGCAAATGCCGAAACCGCCAATTTTACGCCGCTCCTTTGAACGCGCAAATGCAAACGCTGCACAACCCACAGATGGCCCAATCTTAACCGGACGCCGCCATGGCATTGGCATCATCATTGGCGCGGTTGCCGCAGGCATTGCTGTGCTTGCACTCGTATTTGGTCTGATTGTTCCGCGCGTGGTGCGCGCGGTCAGCCCACGGGCATATCTCACCGCCTGCGCGGGCAAAACTTCTGCCCTTTATGGCACAGAAATGCTGAAAAACAGCAAAAATATGGGCTTGCAAGCCATTTATGAATCGGCAAAATCTGACCGGATGCAAGTGCAGATGGGTGTAAAACTGCGCGATTATCCCGATCAGCAGGAACTGGAGGGCGCTGGTTTTACCGTCACTTCTCAAATGGATCTGAAAAAACGGGAAGCCGCTTATGATATCGGCGTAGAATATGCCAATGTTACCCTTGGCAATGTCCAACTTTATATGAAAGATGATTTGCTGGCACTTGGTTCCCCACAATTTACCGAAAGCAAATTCTATGGCGTCCATACTGAAACCCTTGGCAAAGATATCCTTGCAGCCGAATGGGGCAAAATGGCGGATGTCGATGCAAATATGAGTTTCAATTATTTTGACATGATGGAGCGCCTGAGCAAAGACCCAAAGGATTTCCTTTCTGCCAAAACATATGCTGCACTTTCCAAAGCATCCGCGGATTTGCTGAAAAAATCAGAAGTCAAAAGCGCAGGCAAAGCCGATAAAACCGTGAATGGCAGCAAATTAAACCTGAAAATGTACACCATTGGGCTGGAAGCTGAGGACGTTGCCAATTATCTCACAGAATGTGTGGAACTCGTGCTCAATGACCCCAATTTAGAAGAAACATTTGCAGCCGCGATGGCGCCTTCCATGGCGGTAAGCGGCGATATGGAAGATCCATTCACCGAAATGAAAGAAGATATCCTCGATGAAATGGACGCCGATGAAATCGCGGAAAGCCTGCCCGAAATCATGGAATTATCTGTGGGCATTTATGATGGGCGCATTGCCCTTGCCGAACTTTCCATGCGGCAGGATGACGAAGAACTGGTGATCTCCGTAGAACTCGGCACAAAAGATGCTGTTTCCAATGCTTTGACCCTGGCTGCCCGTATGGATGGCCAGCAGCTTGTTTTCACAAATAAGAATGAAACCGGCAAGGACGGTATCTACAGCACGCAAAATGAACTCAAAATGGATGATACACAATTATTCATCTGCAATGCGGAATGGAACAGCAAAGCCAAAGAAGATAATTTAAAATTTATGATGATGCTGTTTTCATCGGATGGCCCCATTATTGTTCAAATGGAAAACGGCACAATGACTGTGGATTCTAAAAAACTCAGTATATCCAGTGACCGGCTCAATCTGATTGCAGCAGGCGACCAAATCGGGATTTCTTTTGACTATGCCATCAGCAAAGCTGATAAATTCGCGTTTGATGGTTCAAATGCCCAAATTATCACCGATATGAGCATGGATGATTTGGAGGATGCTGCATATGATATCCAGAAAAACGCACAGGCAACGGTGATGAACCTCATCCGCAATAACCCAGACCTTATGCGTATGTTCTGATGATACGGACTTGGTTTGCGGCATTTGCCTTGTCTTTCCGGCTCATCCGCCGCAGGCTTGTCCTGCTGGCTGCTGCGGCACTGCTTGCTGTGTTAGCGGTACACGCCGCCGCCGCGGCACTGCAAGACAGCTTTTCACAAAACATCCATAGCTTCCAAGGGTTGCGGATTGGCTTATCCGGCGCGGGCGCACAAGCTGCCGCTGATTTGGCGGGGCAAATGGAAGATATCCGCAGTTATTGTACATTTGAAGCCATGGAGGAACCCGCCGCAAGGCAAGCCCTCAAAGATGGGACATTATCCGCGGCGGTAATCATCCCAAAAGGCTTTTTGGGCAGCGTTTATTCGGGCGATAACTTATCGCCCACTGTCCTTATCAATGACAGCCGTCCGCTGGAAGGCTATTTGGCACGCTGGGCAGGGGAATGCGCTGTCCGTGTGCTGATGGATGCCCAAACCGGTATCGGGGCAATGCTGGATGCCCATACCGCACAGAAAAAAGCTGGTTTGCACCCGGAAAAATCCAAAAAGAAAATTACGGCGGAAGTCAATTTATTATACATCCGCCATGCGCTGAGTCGGGCAGATTTGCTGCATCATGAAGAAGTCTGCCCAACGGGCGCACTTGCCCCCGGCGATCATTACGCATTATCTGCCGCCGCTTATTTCTGTTTGCTGTTTGGTGCGGCTTTGTTCCCGCTGTTTGATGAGCGGGCGCGTTATGGCTTTTTGCAGCGGCTGCAAAGTGCAGGCATTTCCCTTTATCCCGTGCGGTTGGCGTCGCTGACAGTATGTATGCTGATTTTGCTTGCTGTCTTTGCCGCCTGCGCACCAGAGATGGATAATCTTGCCGGTATTTTTGCCGGAGCATTTTTTGCGGCAGGATTAACTGGATTCTGCGCCGCCATTTGCCGTCAGGCAAATGGCTGTGCGCTTGCACTTTTTGTGTTTGCAACCGTTTCACTCATCACGGGCGGCGGGCTGATCCCGCCTGCCCTGCTGCCCGCGCCCTTGCGGGCGCTGCTGCCAGCCAGCCCGGTACGGCTGCTGGCGCTGGCGCTTTGCCCCGCATGGGGCTATGAAGCGCCCGGCTATGCCGTGCCTGCCTTGGCAGGCAGCGGGCTTATTTTATGGATCGCATCTATTGTTTGGATGTCCCGCCGGTATCGGAAAGGGGAATAAAAATGCGTGGCTGTTTGATGCTTGGTTTTTTGCGTTTGCTGCGCCGCCCTGCCCGTTTGGCAGGCTTATGTTTATTGCCTGCTGTCATTTTTGCGGCAGGCATGCTGCTGCCGCCCCAATCGCTGGACAGCCCGCTTCATGCGGGCATCTGCCTGCCAGAGGGTTCCTCCGGTGCGGCGGCATTATGGGATACCCTTTGTCAAACCGACCAAGCTTATGTGATATTCCATATGGCAAATGAAACCGAAATTACAGAAAATGTTGCTGCCGGTAAATGGGAATGTGGATTTATTCTGCATCCAGAATTTGAAACACGGTACCAGCAGGAGGACTGCGGTTGGCTGGCAACAGTCATCACTTCCCGCAGCGGCACATTATCCCCTATTTTGGAAGAAGCGTTTTCTGCGGCATTATATCATATCCGTGCGCCATGGCTGGCAACTGCTTATGCGGCACAAAATAAACTTGCCGACGCAAATGGGCTGGCTGTTTTACGGCAGCAAGTTGCCGATGGTTTGCCGGAAAACCGGCAAATGAACTTGATTGTAGAATCCGTTCATGGTCAAACACAAACAGGGGTGCATTTTGGCATGGCAATGGCACGTTCTGTTTGCCAGGGGCTGATTGCAATCTTTTTATTTTTATATGGGCTGCTTGCCGCTGCCGATTTGCACGCGGTAAGGCAAACCGGATGGTTTGCCCGCATGGCAGCATTTACCGGGCAGCCCCGGCTGCTTGCCGGGCTTGCCGCTGCACAGTTTATCACAGCAGGGCTTTGCAGCATTGCCGCTTATGGCTTTACCGCATATTTTTTTGCCGCAGGCAAAGGATTTATCGCCGTTTTGCTGTATACAGCCATGCTTGCAGGGCTGGCATTTGTTTTGGCATGGCTGCCTGGCGCCAGCCAATGGCTGGCAGCCATATTGCCTTTTGCCCCGGCAGTCTGTTTGATATTCTGCCCGGTTTTATTTGACGCGGGGCAATTCTTTGCCCCGGCAGGCGCGCTTTCCGCGGCGCTGCCGCCAACATGGCTGCTGCGTGCTTTTGATGGCGGCGGCTTGCATATACTCGCGGCAGCTTGTATAATAATCTATACGATTGCATATGCGCTTGCCGCCGCCAGGCGGCAAAAGAAGGCAAAGCGCTGGCTGACAAAAGATGTATGACAGAAAGGAAATCAGTTGATTATGTTTTGTACGAATTGTGGTAAAGAATTGCCGGACGGCACAAAATTCTGTACCAAATGCGGCAAACCTGTGCGGCAGCCGCCCACAGGTCAAGATACGTTCCCAGATTTAGAAGGGATCGCTGCACAAAAACAACAGGAAGCAATCTCCAACTTACCGCCGCAAGGTTATCACGCCCCGACCCGTGCTGCGGATGACGTTTCCAGCCCAATCCGGGAACAAATTGCCCCGCCGCCGCAATATGACGATTTGGATGGCATACCGCCAGAACCAAAACAAAAGGGCAAAGGCGCGATGATTGCGGTCATTGTTGGGATTGTCGTGCTGGCGGCAGTGATTATTTTTGCACTTGTAAAATTTGTATTCCTTGCCGACAAGCAGGAGGACAGCCAAAGTCAATCATCATCAATCACAAGCCATGTTGCGGATGAACCCGACGCGGATCTGGACAAAGATGACGACGCCGATGATCACGCAAAAGCGCCAGCAGGTGACGCGGAACCTGCCCTTGACTGGAAAGATTATACCGGTGTTTGGCAGGCAGGCGCTTACCTGTTTGAACTGACCATTGAAGATGGTGAATTAAATGTTACCATGGCAGACGGCAGCAAATCTTATTGGGATTCTACCGATTTGGCAGATGAAAAAGACAGCGCTGATTTTGATTTGGGCGGCATGGCAGTGCGCATCAAACAGCGCGGCAAAGACAGTTTGCGCATTGCGGTCAATGGTGACCGCTATCAAGCGGAACGTTATTCGGGCAGTATGCCGGATTATACGCCAGCGCCCGCGCCAGCCGCAAAAGCCCCAGCAAGTACGCCAGCACCTGCACCAAATGCCCCGGCGGCAACTGCTCCCGCAGCCGTGACCGGTACAGACAGCGGTTATTTATATTATTCCTCGTCCACCGGCACACGCACCGCCAATAGTATGGTGCCTTCTAATAGTTCCCTGCATTTCTGGCCGCTTGATAAATATGCAATTTCTACGGCTGACCTTGACCGCCTGACCCGTGAAGAAATTGATATTATCCGCAATGAAGCCTATGCACGATATGGCTATGTCTTTACCACAGATAAATGGAACAATTTCTTTTCCAATTATACTTGGTATGTGCCGGATGCTTCCTTTACGGATGCACGGTTCAGCAAACTCGAAAAAACCAATATTGACACTATTGTCAATTATGAAAAAGGTAAGGGGTGGCTCTAATGGAACTGCTTGCACTCCTTTTGGCATTCCTGCTGACTGGCTACACCGCGGATATACTGCCAGATATTCCAGTGGATTTATCCACAGCGGTATCCACACCGGCTGTGCCGGAACCTGTGGCACCGGAACAGGTGCAGCCAGACCTGACCCCACCGGCAGACCCGGAAACTGCCTTGCCAAGCGCCTCTGGCGCTTTGGCAGGCAAAAGCTATTGCATTGACCCAGGGCATGGCATTACCAGCCAGCATAAACAAGAAGCGGTATCCCCACTTTCCAGCGAAACCAAACCCGCTTATGTCAGCGGGGCTTCCGGCAAACAAATTACAGAAGAAGCACTCAATCTGCAAGTAGCATTCAAACTGCGCGATAAACTGCAAAGCATGGGTGCAACGGTGGTTATGACCCGTGAAACCAATGAAGCATCGGTTTCCAACATCGAGCGGGCACAAATTGCCAATCAGGCAGGCGTAAACTGCTGCATCCGCATTCATGCGGACGGCGTGGATGACAGCAGTGTCCATGGCGTATCCGTCCTGATTCCGGCAGGCAGTTTGCTTGGCACCCCATCGATTGCTGAACCAAGTGCAGCGCTGGGCAAATTGATGGTCAATGCGGTGGCAGAACAAACCGGCGCGAAAAATCGCGGCACAGTAGAACGGCGGGATATGACCGGGTTTAACTGGTCTGAGGTGAACTGTGTGCTGCTTGAAATGGGTTTCCTTTCTAACCCAAATGAAGAAGCCAATATGATAGATCCATCTTATCAGGATAAAATTGTAGAAGGGATTGCACAAGCATTGGTGCAATGGCACGCAAATTAAATCCCCCTTTTTAGTGTGAAAAAACCGGACGTGGAAGGAGTATTTTTGTGTTTGATAAACTTGATGCGATAATCAACCGGTTTGAAGAATTAGAAGCCCGTTTATCAGCCCCTGATTTGTATGATGATCCTGCACTGGCAGCAAAATTACTCCGGGAACGCGGCGATTTGGAACCGATTGTAATGGCATATCAGGCATATCGTCGCGCAATAGACTTGCGCCGGCAAGCGGAAGAAATGCTTGCCGACCCCGAACTGCGGGAACTGGCACAAGAAGAACTTGCCCAGGCAAAGCAGGATATTCCACGGCTGGAAGAACAACTAAAAATCCTGCTGCTGCCCAAAGATCCCAATGATAATAAAAATATCTTAGTGGAAATCCGCGGCGGCGCAGGCGGGGAAGAATCCGCACTATTTGCCCATTCGCTTTATCGGATGTATACCATGTACGCGGAAAAACGCGGCTGGCAAATGGAACAAATCAGCATCAGTGAAACCGAACTGGGCGGCTGCAAAGAAGTTGTATTCCAAATTTCCGGCGGCGGCGCTTATTCCCGCCTGAAATTTGAATCCGGCGTCCATCGGGTACAGCGTGTGCCTGAAACCGAAAGTCAAGGCAGGGTGCATACGTCAACGGTTACGGTTGCGGTACTGCCGGAAGCGGATGAGGTGGATTTTGAAATCAATCCAACCGATTTAAAAATTGATACATTCCGTTCGTCCGGCGCTGGCGGACAGCATATCAATAAAACAGAATCTGCCATTCGGATTACCCATTTGCCAACCGGAACAGTTGTTGAATGTCAAGATGAACGCAGCCAACATAAAAACAAAGACAAAGCGATGCGTGTGCTGCGGACACGGCTTTATGAAGCCGAACTGCAAAAACAAAATGCCGCGATTGCTGCTGACCGGAAAAGTCAAGTCGGTACCGGCGACCGTGCCGAACGGATACGGACGTATAATTTTCCGGAAAACCGGGTCAGTGACCACCGAATTAAATTGACATTATATAAACTCAATCAGTTTATGGACGGCGATTTGGATGAAGTGCTTGACGCACTCATTGCCGCGGATATGGCAGAAAAACTCGCGCAAGTGTAAACACATGGAAAAAAGATATTTCTCGCGGAAGCATCGAAGCGAAAGCGGAAACGGCGCGGAAGGGGGGGCGGCGGCGCTTGGCTGGCAGAAAGGCCTGGCGCCGCCGCCCCCTCCAGCCCTGACCAGAAAACCCCTATTCGCAGGCACCATGGCAACGGCTCACGGCGTGAGGCGCTTCATGCTATGAAACAATGTGAAGCAGAACCCGAACAGCTATCACTTTCACCCATATCACAAATGCAGCATTTATCACCCCCCCCCAAAAAAACCCCCTGCACCAAAATTCTTTTTCCCATATTGCCAGCACGAACGATCCAGCCGGGGCAGCCTTTTTTCCTCCTTGCGGGGAAAAAAGGCGTGAGGCTGGCGCCAAAGCGGGGATTCAAAAGGGGAAAGGAAACCATGGGTTTCTTTTTTGCCCGGTTAATGGGTAATGTCTTGACAGGAGTGGGTTTCGTGTGTTAATATTTTAGCACGATAAAATATTTTGATTTTTTTAGAGGAGTTATCGCTTACTTATGAACAAATATCACATTTCTACCCCCGAAGGGACACGGGATTTATTATTTTCTTCCTGCCGTACCCTGCGTAAAACCGAAAATGCAATCCGTGAAACCTTAGAACAAAAAGGCTTCAGTGAAATTATTACCCCTGCCGTTGAATATTATGATGTATTTGCCCAGGCTGGACCCTCCCTTGACCAGGATACCATGCTGAAAATCATCGATAAATCGGGCAGAATCTGTGTTGCGCGTCCGGATAATACCACGCCGATTGCCCGGATCGCCGCAACCCGCTTGGATGATGCCGCTTTACCCGTGCGCCTGTATTACAGCCAAAAAGTATTCCGTTCAGTGTCCGGCGACCATGGGCATAAAGGCGAATTTTTACAGATCGGCGCCGAACTCATCGGCGCGGATGGCTTACAAGCCGATGTGGATATTTTATCTGCCGCATTTGAAGCACTCAAAAACGCGGGCGCTACAGGCTTCCGTGTAGAAATTGGTCATGCCGAAATCTATAAAGCGCTAATCGAAACCCTTGGTGTGGATGATAGTACCGCTGAAACCATCCGCCGTTTGATTGAAAATAAATCTTTTGCCGCTTTGGGCGATATCTTAGCGCCTTATTCTGCCAAACCTGAAGCAAAAGCATTATATGCGATGCCGCAATTATTCGGCGGCATTGAAGTGCTCGACGAAGTCGAAATGCTGACCGGGAATGTGCGTGTGTTAGGCGCAGTCGCCTATCTGCGCCGCTTATATGCCGCGCTGGACAGCGCAGGCTTTGGCGGCGCTGTGATGCTGGATTTAGGGCTTGTCCATGAAATGGACTACTATACCGGCATTATTTTCCGCGGCTATATCGGCGGCGCTGGCGGCGCGATTCTTGCTGGCGGGCGTTATAACGCCCTTTGTGCCAAATTTGGGCGCGATTTGCCTGCCGGAGGCTTTGGCATTGATGTTGAAAGCATGGCAGAAAACCTCTCTGACCAGCAAACCCCTGCGCAAACCCGCCATTCTGTACGCATTGCCCTGACCAAAGGCAGACTGGAAAAGAAAACGCTTGCCTTGCTGAAATCTTCCGGTTATGATATCTCTGAACTGGAAGCTGGTTCGCGGAAACTGATTTTTACCCTGCCGGATACCAATATTGAAATTGTCCTTGCCAAAGCTGCCGATGTGATCACATATGTCGAACATGGCGTTTGTGATATGGGCGTTGTAGGCAAAGATACCATCATGGAAAAAGGCGGCTCGTTCTATGAAATGGTTGACCTTGGCTTTGGCAAATGCCGTTTTGCCCTTGCCACCAAAAAGGGCAAAGAAGTCTACAGCGGGTATAAAACCCCTGTCATTGCCACCAAATACCCCGCTGTGACCCGTAATTTCTTTGCCCGCCGCAATATGGATGTAGAAACCATTAAAATTGAAGGTTCTGTCGAACTTGCCCCCCTGCTTGACCTTGCTGACGCCATTGTGGATATTGTGGAAACTGGTTCCACTTTACGCGAAAATGGACTGGAAGTCATTGAAGATGTCGCGCCGGTATCCGCTCGTGTCATTGTCAATCTGGCAAGCGCGAAAATGAAAAAAGCTGCAATTGAAAAAGTCATTGCGGACTTAGAAGCTGGTTTGGAAAAATAACCAGCCGCATAGAAAGGAAATTCATTTATGTTTCTGAAAACCGTGCTTGCCAATGGGCAAGCTGAAAAAAATATCATTGCGGAAATGAAAGCCCGTGCCGCGCAAACTCGCAGCGGCATTGAACGTGCTGTCCGGGAGATTATGGAGGATGTGCGCCAAAATGGCGAAGAAGCGGTCACCAAATATTCGCTGCAATTTGACGGTGAACGCCCCTGCACCTTAGCCCCCGGCGTGTTAAAATGTACTTATGATTCCTGCACACCCGCATTGCGCGCCGCTTTGGAAAAAGCGGCAGCCAATATCCGTGATTATCATGAAAAAATGCTGGTGAAATCTTGGGAATACCGCCGCGCCAAAGGCGCGGTACTTGGTCAGCAAGTGCGCGGGCTGCATCGGGTTGGTTTATATGTCCCAGGCGGCACAGCCGCTTATCCGTCCTCTGTGCTGATGAATGCGATTCCTGCCAAAGTGGCAGGCGTTGAACAGCTCATCATGACCACACCGCCAACCAAAAACCTATCTCCGGAAGTGCTTGCGGCGGCTTATATCGCCGGTGTGGATACGGTCATTGCGGTTGGCGGTGTGCAGGCAATTGCCGCGCTGACTTATGGCGCGGGCAGTATTCCGCAGGTGGATAAAATCGTCGGCCCGGGCAACGCTTATGTTGCCGCCGCAAAAAAACTTGCATTTGGCACGGTGGATATCGATATGATTGCCGGACCCAGTGAAGTGCTGGTCATTGCTGACCATACCGCAAACCCAACGTATGTTGCCGCTGATTTGCTCAGTCAGGCAGAACATGACCGCATGGCGTCCGCCGTGCTGCTGACCGATTCCATGGCGCAGGCGCAAGCTGTTTCCTGTGAAATGGAACGGCAAGCCGCATTGCTGCCCCGGCAGGAGATCATCCGCGAAAGTGTTGCAAATTATGGCTGTGCGGTTGTGTTTGAAGAATTAACCGATGCCTGCGCGATGGCAAATACCATTGCGCCTGAACATCTGGAAATTTGCACGGCTGCGCCGCGTGAATTATTGCCGCTTATTCATAATGCAGGCGCTGTGTTCCTTGGGCAATATGCCCCGGAACCGCTTGGCGATTATATGGCAGGTCCCTGCCATGTGCTGCCGACCTCAGGCACAGCACGCTTTTTCTCGCCGCTTTCCACCGATACATTTCTGAAAAAAACCAGCATTATCGAATATTCCCGCGATGAACTGCAAGCGGTATCCGAAGATATTATCGCATTGGCGCAAGCGGAAAAATTAGATGCTCATGCCAACAGCATTGCCGTCCGCTTTGCTGAACCAGAGGAGGAAGAGTAATTATGCCGAAAATTAGGACAGAACTCCGGCAATGCACCAAATGCCGGGAAACCAAAGAAACCCAAATCGCGCTATATCTGAATTTGGATGAAGGTGAAACCAAAATTGAAACCGGTATCGGTTTTTTTGACCATATGTTAAATTCCTTTGCGGTTCACAGCGGATTTGCTTTGATTGTCAAATGCACGGGCGATTTAGAAGTAGATGGACACCACACCGTTGAAGATATCGGTATTGTTTTAGGGCAAGCATTTGCCAATATTTTGGGCGACCGTTCCGGCATTGCCCGTTTTGGATCAGCTTATGTGCCGATGGATGAAGCATTAGGGTTTTGCGCGGTGGATATTTCCGGGCGGCCTTATCTGGTGTTTGACGCACCCATGCCGCAGCCCATGTGCGGCAGCTATGACACCTGCTTAACCGTAGAATTTATGCGGGCATTTGCCATGAATGCAGGCATTACCCTGCATCTGAAAGCCATGTATGGTGATAACAGCCATCATATCACTGAAGCATTATTCAAAGCGCTGGCACACGCACTGAAACAAGCGGTACAGGAAACCGGCGGCGGCACACTCAGCGCAAAAGGGGTATTATAAAGCATATGGGATATATTGCAATTGTTGACTATGGCGCGGGCAATTTGATGAGTGTGCATAACAGTTTGGATTATCTTGGTTATGCAAACCAAATTGCCGATACCTCAGAGATTATCCAAAATGCGGCTGCTGTCATTTTACCTGGTGTCGGCGCATTTCCGGATGCCATGGCGGCGCTGGAAAACTCTGGCTTGCTGGATGCCGTCAAGCAAGCTGCCGCAGAAAAACCATTCCTCGGCATTTGCCTTGGGATGCAAATGCTGTTTGATGAATCGGACGAAATCCGCCCCTGTAAGGGGCTTGGCTTATTGCCCGGCGTGATCCGTCGGATTGAAACAAAGGAGAAATTGCCGCAAATCGGCTGGAATGCCCTGCATATTGCGCACCCAAATGCCTTGACCGCAGATTTACAAGAGGGCGATTATGTCTATTTTGTGCATTCTTATGCGGCAGTGCCAGCATATTGGAAGGATTTAGCCTGCTGGACGGATTATGGCACAAAAGTGCCTGCCATGGTAGCGCGTGACAATGTGTATGGCTGTCAGTTTCATCCTGAAAAAAGTGGGAAAATTGGCTTATCCATTCTCAAAAATTTTGTACGCCTGACGGAGGAAAAACAATGAAAATATTACCTGCGATAGACTTAAAAGGCGGGCAATGTGTCCGGCTCAAACGGGGCGATTATGGCACCGCGCATAAAGTGGCAGAAGATGCGGTACAAACCGCCAAAGGCTTTTTAGCTGCCGGTGCGGAACTTATCCATATGGTGGATTTAGACGGCGCAAAAGATGGCACCCATGCCAATTATGATGTGGTAAAACAGGTGATTGCCCAAACCGGCGCGGCAGTAGAACTGGGCGGCGGCATTCGTACCATGGATGATATTGACGCTGTGCTTGCGCTTGGCGTTTCCCGGGTGATTATCGGTTCTGCCGCAGTGGAAAACCCAAACCTTGTCAAAGAAGCCGTACAAAAATATGGCGCAAAAATTGCGGTTGGCATTGACGCATTAGGCGGCACTGTGCGTACCCGTGGCTGGTTAGAGGATTCCGGTGAAGATTTCCTGTTGTTTGCCGGGCGCATGGAATCCTACGGCGTTAAGACCATTATTTTTACCGACATTGATAAAGATGGGATGCTGGAAGGCCCCAACTTTGACCAGCTTGCCCAGCTTCGTCAAACGGTGGGTTGTGAAATTGTCGCCTCCGGCGGAGTCACTACCCTTGACGATATCCGCCGCCTGCGTGACGCTGGTATCAATGCGGCAATTGCCGGCAAAGCGGTTTATACCGGCACATTGGATTTGCCAGCGGCAATCAAACTTGGGGAGGCGGAATCATAAATGCTTGCAAAACGGATTATCCCTTGTTTGGATGTCAAAGATGGACGGGTGGTCAAAGGGGTCAATTTTGTCGGACTGCGCGACGCGGGCGACCCGGTAGAACTTGCCAAATTATATTCCCAGGAAGGCGCGGATGAAATTGTGTTCCTGGATATTACTGCTACCAGTGACAACCGGGCAACCATTGCCGATGTCATTCGGCGCACCTGCCGCGAAGTGTTTGTGCCGGTGACGGTTGGCGGCGGCATCCGCACGGTAGACGATTTCCGGGATATTTTACGGGCAGGCGCGGATAAAATTTCAGTCAATTCCGCCGCGGTCAAAAATCCGGATCTCATCAATGCGGCGGCGAAACGCTATGGCAGTCAATGTGTTGTGGTTGCGATTGATGGGCGGCGCAGTGACAAAACGCCATCCGGGTTTGAAGTGTATGTGGCAGGCGGGCGCACGCCGACCGGCATTGACGCGATTGCCTGGGCAAAAGAAGCTTATCAGCGCGGTGCGGGTGAAATCCTGCTGACTTCCATGGACAAAGACGGCACAAAATCCGGCTTTGATTTGGAGCTGACCCAGCAAGTGTGTGATGTTGCGCCAATTCCTGTCATTGCTTCAGGCGGATGTGGTACACTGGAACATTTTGCGGAAGCATTTCAAAAAACCGACGCAACCGCCGCACTCGCGGCAAGTTTATTCCATTATGGGGAACTGCGCATTGCCGAAGTGAAAGATTATTTGAAACAGAAAGGGATTCCGGTGCGATAATCATGGATTTATCAAAATTTTTTGTAAAAGATACACTTATCCCTGTCATTTGTCAGGATGAACGCAATGGCGAAGTGTTAATGCTTGGTTATGCCAATGAAGAAGCCTTACGGCTGACCATGCAAACCGGCACGGCATGGTTTTATTCGCGTTCCCGGCAAAAACTCTGGAACAAAGGGGAAACTTCCGGCAATTTTATCTTTATCAAACGGATTTTTTCCGACTGTGATGATGATACTTTGATTTATCAGGGCATACCAAAAGGCCCGGTATGCCATACCGGCAACCGGACTTGTTTCTTTACCACTTTGTGGGAAGCGGAGCAATCATGAGTACCGAAAACTTTTTTCGCCTGATTTTGCCATGTATTCTTGTTGCGGTTCTTATTGCCGCAAGGGTTGCCGCATTCCCGCAGGAGCTGGAACGGTTCAAAAAATACCACAAATTATATCTTGGTTTTATTCTGGTTGTGACGGTTGGCTTATTTGCCATTGCAGGCATTGTGATTTTGGTGGCAAACGCGAATTAGGAGAAAGGAACCCCATATGCTGATGTCATTTTCGCTCATGGGCATTTTGACAATCATCGTGCCAATATTTGTTGCCTTGGCTGTGATTGCGATACTGTTCATCAAACACGACTAAACCGAAAGGAAACTGAAACATTATGAATTCATTTGAACAAATGGAAGCTGTGATTGCGCAGCGCCGAACCGAACCGATGGAAGGTTCTTACACCTGTTACCTTTTTGAAAAAGGGCTGGATAAAATCCTGAAAAAGGTTGGCGAAGAATGCGCCGAAACCATTATTGCCGCAAAAAATGGCGATAAAACCGAGCTTATCGGTGAAATTAACGATGTATTTTATCATATGATGGTGATGATGAACGAATGCGGCGTTACTCTCGACGATGTATGCAAAGAAATGGATATCCGCGCCGCAAAAATCGGCAATCTGAAACAGTTCCATGTTTCCGACCATAACACCTGATGGCATAGAAAGGAAGCGGTTTTCATGCGCAGAAAAGACCGGGAAGTCACCGGGCGGGAAAATATTGAACCGATTTTGCAGTCATGCAAAGTTTGCCGCCTTGGTATGCTCAGCGACGGCAAACCTTATGTGATCCCCATGAATTTTGGATATACCTGGGATACAACTGGGCTGACTTTATATTTCCACAGCGGGTTAAAAGGCAAAAAAATAGATGCTATGCGCGCAAATCCACTGGTTTGCTTTGAAATGGATCTCCAAGGCGGATTGATTGGCACCGGGGAAACCGCGTGCCGGTATAGCTTTGCGTTTTCGTCCATTGTTGGCGAAGGCAATGTGGAATTTGCGCAGGACAACACCGAAAAACGCGCATGGTTTGATATCATCATGCAGCACCAAACCGGGCGCGGCGGCTGGGAATATGGCGACGCCCATTTATCGGTAACCGAAGTATTCAGGGTGCGGGCAGAACAATTTGAAGCGTCCTGCAAAAAATAACAAAAAAACGCGGGAGGGGTTGCTCCCCTCCCGCATATATTCATAGATTTTAGGATTGCTGCTTTTGGCAGTCACAGCATAACCCGCGTGCGACCAAAGTATATTGCCGCACTTTCATGCCGGAAACTTGCTCAATTTGAGCGTCCAGCGCCTGTGGTAAGGCAAAATCAAACACCTGCCCGCATTTTTCACACCATAAATGGTCATGTGTTTCCATACGCCAGTCATAACGGTCTGGCATACCGGGCATTTCAATTTTGCGGATCTGCCCATTTTCCGAAAGGAGATTCAAATTGCGGTAAACCGTTGCAAGGCTGATGGTAGGCATTTTCGGATGGATGGTTTGAAATAACTCATTTGCGGTTGGATGGGTTGTACTTGCCATGACAGCGTCTAAAATCAATTGCCGTTGTTTGGTAAATACCAAAATAAACGCCTCCTTTCATGATTGGCAGCGGTATCTGTCAAGCGTATTATATCGAATTTTGTGGTCTTTGTAAATGGAAATTTTCTGGGAAATATGCAGATGGTTTATTCATCATCTTCATTTTTTTGCGGTGGTGCAGGATGGACATTGCCCAGCTTTTGTTCATTGGCATAAACACGGTGTTCCAGCCGGCAAAGTTCCTGTGCCAACGGGTCAGGCACATTGACCTGATCCAAATCGAACGACGGCACACGGTGTCCGCCGATTTTGACAATCCGCGCTTTGACGCCAACAACCGTAGAATCCGGCGGCACTTCCTGCAATACCACCGCATTCGCGCCGATACGGGAATTATCCCCAACGGTAAACGGCCCAAGCACCTTTGCGCCAGCCGCAATCAGTACATTATTGCCAATGGTCGGATGGCGCTTGCCGGTATCTTTGCCGGTGCCGCCAAGCGTCACACCATGATAAATGGTGCAGTAATCGCCGACTTCGGCGGTTTCGCCAATGACAATCCCCATGCCATGGTCAATAAATAATCCGCGTCCAATGGTAGCGCCCGGATGGATTTCCACACCAGTCATGGTGCGGGCAAATTGGGAAATCATACGTGCTAAGAAAAAACGTTTATGCAAATAAAGCCAATGGGTCAGGCGATGATAAATGACCGCATGAAAGCCCGGATATAATAAAAATACTTCCGCGGTGGTACGTGCGGCAGGGTCACGGTCACGGATGGATCGTGCGTCTGCAATTAAATCTTTCAAAAACATAATCTTAGGAAAAACCCTCCCTTAATTGCCCTTTATAGCATATGCGGGCAGGTACGGGATGTGCAATCCCATAAACGCAGTATGTATTTATTGTACGGTATGCGGATAAGTTTGTCAAAGGCTTTCAGTAACAATTATGAGAATTACGGGGCAGCCTTTGCGCGATATTAAAACCAGGAGGAGATATAATGCAGTTAGCCGAACAATTGCCCAATGGATTAACACTTTTGCAGCATGATGATTGTTTTAAACTGGGGCAGGATTCTGTCTTATTATCCGCGTTTGCCCACCCGCGGCGATTTGCAAAGGTACTGGATTTAGGCGCGGGCACAGGCGCGCTTTCACTGCTGTGCTGGCGGGCAGATTTACAAATTACCGGGCTGGAAATCCAGCCGGAAGCCGCACAGCTTTTCCGGCAGTCGATAGAAGCCAATAAGCTGGAAAATGTCACGGTGTTAGAAGGGGATTTGCGGAAAATCCGCAATCTATTGCCCCATGGGTGCATGGATTATGTTTTATGCAACCCGCCATATTTTAAGCGCTCAGCGGGCAAGGTATCACCGCTGGACGCCCATGCCATGGCGCGTGCGGATGGGCAAGCCAGCATCGAAGATATTGCCGTTGCAATGGCTTATGTTTTGGGCAGCGGCGGCAAATGCGCGATGGTATTCCGCCCGGAACGGCTGCTCAGTTTATTTGCGGCATTGCAGCGGGTGCGGTTAGTGCCCAAACGGCTGCGGTTTGTGCATCAGGCGGCATGGAAAGCGCCTTCCGCTGTGCTGGTGGAATGCCGCAAAGGCAGTTCGCCCGAAGGCTTAACGGTGGAACCGCCGTTGCTCATCTGCGGGGAGGACGGCAGCTATTCCGCAGAATATCAGTCTATTTACCACCCGGACGGCTGAAAAAAACAAACACAAGGCGTTTGCCGGGGAGGGGCTTTGCCCCTCTTTTTTTGCCGCAAAAAGCCCCGGTTCCTGATGGAACCGGGGCTTTGCAATTTTTCGCCGTGAAGCGGCAAATTAGCCTTCAGTGCTGTACAGCGCAAGCAGTTTCTTCAGATGTGCATAGCGTTCTACAGAAGCCTTTTCAGCCTTGTCAAACAGCATTTCTGCACGTTCTGGGAAGGAACGAGTCAGCGCGGAATAACGTGCTTCGTTCATGATGAAGCCACGGTAATCCTCGGTCTTTGGCTCCTTGGATTCCAGAATGAATGGGTTCTTGCCTTCTGCCTTGAGTGCCGGGTTGTAACGGAACATGCTCCAGTAACCGCATTCCACAGCACGTTTCATTTCCTTCTGGCAATTGACCATGCCGCCCTTGATGGAGTGCATTTCGCATGGTGAATAGCCGATAATCAGGGATGGGCCCGGATATGCTTCAGCTTCTGCAATCGCCTTGAGGGTTTGTGCCGGGTTTGCACCCATGGCAACCTGTGCGACATAAACATAGCCATAGCTCATTGCAATTTCCGCAAGGGATTTCTTGCCGATGGACTTGCCTGCCGCGGCAAACTGTGCAACCGCGCCAATTTGGGTTGCCTTGGAAGCCTGACCGCCGGTGTTGGAATAAACTTCGGTATCAAATACCATCACATTGATATCTTCGCCGGATGCCAGTACATGGTCAAGACCGCCGAAACCAATGTCATATGCCCAGCCGTCGCCGCCGAAAATCCAGACGGACTTCTTGGACAGGTAATCCTTGTTGTCCAGGATTTCTTTTGCCAGCTTGCAGGCGTCGCAGTCGCAATATTCTGCGCCGGAAGCCTTGAGTTCCTGTGCATGTGCCTGGAACTGCGGCAGCTGATCGCCAAAGACATCCTTTGCAGCCGGGGAGCTGGTGAATGCAACAACATCATCAACTTTCAGCAGGCTTTCTTCCAGCAGCGCAACATATTTCTTGGTTGCTTCCGCATTTGCCTTGCCGTCTTCCGCGGTATCCAGCCAAGCCTGTGCAGCGTCTTTCAGCGGCTGATAAGTGTGCGGTACAGCAATCAATGCACGGGTTTTATCCATCATGCGTTCACGGATTGCCTTCTGACCAAAGTACATACCAAGACCATGTTCAGCATTGTCCTCGAACAGGGAGTTTGCCCATGCCGGGCCTTTGCCTTCGCTGGTAACGGTATATGGGGAAGTTGCAGCCGGGCCGCCCCAAATGGACGAACAGCCAGTTGCGTTGGAAATATACATACGGTCGCCGCAAACCTGGGTAATGAGGCGCGCATAAGCGGTTTCTGCACAGCCTGCGCAAGAGCCGGAGAACTCAAGCAGCGGTGCTTTGAACTGGGAATCCTTGACCGAACTAGTGCCAACCATATCGGCTTTTTCGGATACATTGGCAACCATGTAGGTGAATGGGTCTTGGGGTTCTTCTGCCTGGGGCACCATCTTGAGGGAATCTGTCGGGCAGACGCCAACACAAACGCCGCAGCCCATGCAGTCCAGCGCGGAAATGGCAACAGAATATTTGTAAACGCCCTTGCCCTTGCCAGCCTTGATATCCACAATCTTTGCGGAAGCTGGTGCGGCTGCTGCTTCTTCTTCAGTCAGCGCAAATGGGCGGATGGTTGCATGTGGGCAGACATAAGAACACTGGTTACACTGTACACAGGTATCTGGGTTCCAAGTCGGCACAGAAACCGCGACACCGCGTTTTTCATAAGCGGCAGCGCCCAGTTCAAAGGTACCGTCAACATAGTCAGAGAACGCGGATACAGGCAGGGAATCGCCATCCATACGGCCGATTGGGTCAAGCAGGTCGCGTACCAGTTTAACGGTCTTTTCACGGCCGCCAAGGTCAGCAGACGGCTTGTCATCCACAGCGTCAGCCCAAGCAGCCGGGATATCAATCTTGACAAACGCATTTGCGCCAGCGTCAATCGCTTTATGGTTCATATCAACCACATCCTGACCTTTCTTCAGGTAGGACTTGGTTGCGGCATCCTTCATAAACTGGATTGCCTGTTCAGACGGCATGACCTTTGCCAGCGCAAAGAACGCGGACTGCAAAATGGTGTTGGTGCGTTTGCCCATGCCGATTTCAATCGCGAGGTCAATCGCGTTGATGGTGTAAAGCTGGATATTGTTTGCCGCGATATAACGCTTTTCAGAAGCGGCAAGGTGCTTATCCAGTTCTTCTGGGCTCCATTGGCAGTTGATGAGGAATACGCCGCCCGGCTTTACGTCGCGGACAATCGGGAAGCCCTTGGTAATATAAGACGGGTTATGGCAGGCAACAAAATCCGCCTTGTTGATATAATAAGGGGATTTGATCGGGTGGTCACCAAAACGCAGATGGGATACGGTAACGCCGCCGGTCTTTTTGGAGTCATACTGGAAATATGCCTGGACATATTTGTCGGTATGGTCGCCGATAATCTTGATGGAGTTTTTGTTTGCGCCAACGGTGCCGTCGCCGCCAAGACCCCAGAATTTGCATTCGGTGGTGCCTTCTGCCGCGGTGTTCGGGGATGGCTTTTCTTCCAGTGACATATTGGTCACGTCGTCGACAATACCAATGGTAAACTGTGCCTTCGGCTTATCCTTTGCCAGCTCTTCATAAACAGCAAAAACAGAAGCCGGTGGAGTATCCTTGGAGCCTAAGCCATAACGGCCGCCAGTGATGACCTTGTCAGTGACGCCAGCGTTTGCCAGTGCGGTGACAACGTCCATATAAAGCGGTTCGCCTTGGCTGCCAGGTTCCTTGGTGCGGTCAAGCACAGCAATTTTCTTTGCGGATACCGGGATAGCGGCAACCAATTTATCCGCCGCAAACGGACGGTACAGGCGTACCTTGACCAGACCGACTTTTTCGCCCTTGGCGGTCAGGTAGTCGATGACTTCTTCTGCCACGTCGCAGATGGAACCCATGGCGACAATGACACGGTCAGCGTCAGGCGCGCCGTAATAGTTAAATAACTGATAGTCTGTGCCCAGTTTGGCATTGACTTTGCCCATATATTCTTCGACAATTGCCGGAACCGCTTCATAATATGGGTTGGAAGCTTCGCGGTGCTGGAAGAATACGTCGCCATTTTCATGGGAACCACGCATGACAGGGCGTTCCGGATTGAGCGCGCGGTCACGGAATGCCTTGACTGCATCCATATCGCACATTTCCGCAAGGTCAGCATAATCCCAAACTTCAATCTTCTGGATTTCATGGGAAGTGCGGAAGCCGTCAAAGAAGTTAATAAACGGCACGCGGGATTTGAGGGTTGCCAAATGGGCGACAGCCGACAGATCCATAACTTCCTGTGGGTTGGTTTCTGCCAGCATGGCAAAACCGGTTTGGCGGCAAGCCATAACGTCAGAATGGTCGCCGAAAATGTTCAGCGCATGAGAAGCGACGGTACGCGCCGAAACATGGAAAACGCAGGGCAGCAGTTCGCCCGCGATTTTATACATATTCGGGATCATCAGCAGCAAGCCCTGAGAAGCGGTATAAGTGGTGGTCAGTGCGCCGGCAGCAAGCGAACCATGCACGGTGCCAGCCGCGCCAGCTTCAGACTGCATTTCAACCACTTTGACTGTTGTGCCAAAAATATTTTTTTGGCCTTGGGCAGCCCATTGGTCAACGCTGTCCGCCATGGGGCTTGATGGGGTAATGGGATAAATCCCCGCAACTTCTGTGAACGCATACGACACATGAGCCGCAGCCGTATTGCCATCCATGGATTTCATTTTTCTTGCCATATTTGTTTATTCCTCCTTCAATCTAAACCAACGTGGGAAATAATATAAGCAAAACAAAAAACAAACAACAAACAGCATCTGCGCACAGGTCAAAGCGCCCGATGCCTTGTCTATTTTAGCACAGGAAAGGCGCATATGTAAACCGTATTCTGTGAAAACTTTTGCTTTTTTATCCGCCCGCCTGTAAAAGCGTTGTCAAAATGGTGAGTTTGTATTATAATGAGGGAGAATTCTTTACAAGTGGAGGGCAAGTTATGGTTTCCATCTGCCATTGCGCTGGACTGCGGGGCATTGACGGCTATCCGGTTGCCGTGGAATGTTCCATTGCTTCCGGGCTGCCCCGGCTGGATATTGTCGGGCTGCCTGGCAAAGCGGTCAGCGAATCGGCAGAACGCATCCGGTCAGCGGCGGCTTGCTGCGCGCTGGCATGGCCATCCGCCCGGCTGACCATCAACCTCGCCCCGGCAGATACCCGTAAAGAAGGCGCGATTTATGATTTGCCCATTTTGCTTGCTGTGCTGGCAGCAGCGGAAATCATCCGCCCGCTGCCAGAGGACGCCGCATTTTTTGGCGAACTTTCGCTTTCCGGCGAACTGCGCTCGGTTTCCGGGGCAATCAGTATGGCGCTTGCCGCCCGCGACGCGGGGATGAAACAGGTGTTCCTGCCCGCGGGCAACGCCGCTGAAGCGGCTTTTGCCGAGGGCATTGCCGTTTATCCGGCAAGCCATTTGCAGCAGGTGGTCGACCACCTGGCAGGGCGCAAGGCACTTGCGCCCTGCCAGCCGCCGCCTGCGGCGGGGCTGACTGGGAAGGGATATTTTGAACACGTGCTGGGACAAAGCGGCGTGCGCCGCGCGCTGGAAATCGCTGCCGCGGGTGGGCATAATGTGCTTTTATGCGGCGTGCCCGGTTCAGGCAAAAGCCTTTCAGCACGCTGTTTCCCCACCATTATGCCGCCCATGACAAGCGCGGAGCGCTTGGAGGTCATCCGGATATGGTCTGCCCTTGGCATGGGCGCGGAAGCCGCCCACATGGCGGGGCGCCCGTTCCGCGCCCCGCACCATACCATATCGGCTGCCGCGATGGCAGGCGGCGGCTCCGCCGCCCGCCTTGCCCCTGGCGAAGTGTCGCTGGCACACCGGGGCGTGCTCTTTCTTGATGAGCTGCCCGAGTTCCATACCGATGTGCTGGAAGTGCTGCGCCAGCCGATGGAAGATGGATTTGTCAGCATTTCCCGCACAGCAGGTAAAGCGGTTTATCCGGCGCGGTTCCAGCTTTTGGCTGCTATGAATCCCTGTAAATGCGGCTGGTATGGTACAAACCGCTGTACCTGTGCGCCCGAAGCGGTGCGCAAATATTTGCGGCGGCTGTCCGGCCCGCTGATGGATCGGATTGATTTGCAAGTGGAAGTGCAGCCAGTCAAATATGAAGCGCTTGCCGCCCGCGGCACAGTACAGGAGGAACCTTCTGCCAGCATCCGCGCAAGGGTTGCGGCGGCACGTCAGCGCCAGCTTAACCGCTATGTCGGAACAGATATTGCCTGCAATGCTGATTTGCCAGTGAGCAGAATTGCGCAGGACTGTCCTTTAAGCCCGAATGCGGAGAAAATGCTGGAATCCGCATTTGAACGCATGGGGCTTACCGCGCGGGCATATGACCGGATTTTGCGGGTCGCGCGAACCATTGCGGATTTGGCAGGCGTGGATACCATCGGAAGCGAGCAGATCGCGGAAACCATTCAATACCGCCAGCTTGACCGGTTGGGGATTTCGGGATAAACTTGTGGATGGTGTGTATAACATTGTGGAAAACCTTGTGGATGGTGTGGAAAACTCATCATCATCGACAAAAACCCCATTTTTTCGAGGGGGTTAAGTGTCAAAATCACTAAAAACCCTATCATGGATTTAGATAATTTCACGGAGGAAGGCGATCTGTCCCCGGTAAGAGGCGCATCAAAGCGCAACTTGAAATAAAAAAAGAAAAGGAAAGAAAAAATATGAAACTCAAACGACTTTGCTGCACGGCATTTATCGCCGCGGCACTTGCCGCCATGGCGCCGCAGGCATATGCCTTGCGGGATGTATCCATCTGGGCACAAAATGAGGTTTGGAAAGCTGCTGCCGCTGGCGTGGAACCCACATCGTTCAGCGCGCTGAACGCACGCAGTGATGTGACCCGTGCGGAATTTTGCGCGGTTGCTGTGCGGCTTTATGAAAGCGGCACCAACAAAGCCGCAAGAGTTACCGATGAAGACCCATTCACCGATACCGATGATATCCATGTTGTGATTGCAAGCAGCCTGGGACTGGTCAGCGGACGAGGGGACGGCACTTTTGACCCGGATGCGTTTGTTACCCGGCAGGAACTATGCGTGATGCTGGGCAATGTGCGCCGGGTGGTATCCGGCGAAAATGGGAATTTATCCGCCGGCGGTTTATCCGCTTACAGTGATGCTGACAAAGTCGCGTCATGGGCGGCAAAAGATATGGCAGATATGGTGAGCGCAAAGGTCATCAGCGGCACATCGCTGGCAAATGGGACAACCCTGCTTGCCCCGACTGATACCGCTTCCCGCGAACAGGCAGTGATTATGGCAATGCGTTTTCTGGAAAACTGCGGCTTACGGGAAGCCTATGGCGCAACCGGTACAGACGACAAAACCACTTCCATCATTACACCGGTGCAGCCGGGCGAGGCGCCGCCATCCTCTGAAGACCCTGAACTTTCCGCCGACCCCAAAGACGATGAAAACTGGGATACCTGGCAGCCAGACCCAGATGATTACCCATCGGTGGATGATGGGCCGCAATCGGCAAAACCAGTCAGCAGCAAGGTGACAGCTTACCGTCCAACCATCCAGAAATATGCCGCGCAATATGGCATTTCAGATTATGTGCGGCTGATTGAAGCCGTTATGATGCAGGAATCCGGCGGCGAAGGCACAGACCCCATGCAGGCGGGCAGCTGTGGATATAACACCTTGTATCCGCGCCGCACCAACGCCATTCCAGATCCGGAATATTCCATTGACTGCGGTGTGCATGAACTGGCAGACTGCCTCAAAGCCGCCGGGGTGCAAAGTCCAACCGATATGCAGAATATCCGCATGGCATTGCAGGGTTATAACTATGGTTCAGGCTATATCCGGTGGGCAAAACGCAATTATGGTACATATTCAGCAGAAAACGCAAAAGAATTTTCTGAAAATATGAAAGAACAGCTTGGCGTGCGCATTTATGGCGACCCACAGTATATCCCGCACGTATTGCGGTATTATCCATACCAGTAAGTCAAAAAAACAGAAGAAGTGAAAAGAAACCGCAGGCATCAAACTGCCTGCCATTTGGGAGGAAGAATATTTTGCAGACCATGACATCTTTGAAGCGGTATTGCTGTGCGGCATTGGCTGCCGCCGCTATGACAGCGGCGCTGCCAGCTGCCAGCGCGTTAAATAACATCTCTGATTGGGCACAGGTCGAAGTGGAACGCGCCCAAACTGCCGGGCTGATCCCAGAAGCTTTTGCCGCGCTTTCCGCGGGTGGGGATATCACCCGCGCGGAATTTTGCGCGGTTGCCGTGCGGCTTTATGAAAGCAGCACCGGCAAAACCGCGCCGCAGCCGGAAAAACAGCCATTTTCCGACTGCGCGGATCAACAAGTTGCCGCCGCCAATGCGCTTGGGCTGGTCAGCGGCAAAGGCAATGGCACATTTGCGCCAAACAGCCCGGTCACACGGCAGGAAATGTGTGTGATGCTGGGCAATGTCCGGCGTGTGCTGGCAGATGGCGGCGAAGTTTCTTTAAACGGCGCGTTGGATTTATATCAGGATAAATATGCCGTTGACGATTGGGCAGCAAAAGATATGGCATATATGGCAGGACATGGAGTGATTACCGGCGCGGCACAGCAGGACGGCACCATGAAATTATTGCCGCAGGCAACCGCTTCCCGGGAACAATCGCTGATGATGGCAGTGCGTTTCCTTGAAAATTGTGGTTTGCGTGATGTTTATGGCGTAGTTGACCCGGAAAGCGGCGCGATTACGCCGCAGGTTCCCGTAAATAACGGAAAAACGGATGCGGCGGCAAAGCCGCAGACAGATGAACCTATCAGCGAACCTGAAACTCCCGAAGCATCCGTTCCGGCGGACAGCAATACGCCGGATGAACCATCCGATGATGCTATGCAGGATGCGGTTTTAGCCGATGAAAAAGATATCCCTTTGCCGCAGGATGAATTATTAGACGGTTCTTATGACCCGGAATTGTTCTTATCCCCGATTACCCCTTCCGAAGCAAAAGCCCTGATTGATGAGGGCAAAGAAGCGTTGGTATTTGGCAGCAGCGGACGCGGTTACAATACCCAAGCGCAGGCAGAAGCTGCCATGGCAGATATCACAGTCCCGGTATGGCGGCTGCAAAAAGACGGCACAAAAGTTGCGGGAACCGCCCATTTAACCGTCAATGCAGCGCTTGCGGAGCTATATGAAGCCATTTTTGAGGAAATTTTTGAAGGACCGGAACAATTCCCGATTAAAGACGCGGGCAGTTATTCCTGGCGGTCTAATTCACGGTCAGAACATCGCTGGGGTACTGCAATTGATATCAACTGGGATGAAAATATGGAATGCAACATTGATAAAAATGGCAATGTTACACGGATTACAACAGGTTCCTGCTGGGAACCTGGGGAAAACCCCTATTCTATTCCAGCCGATGGCGATGTGGTGCGTGCATTTAAAAACCATGGGTTTGCCTGGGGCGGCGACGCTTGGACAAGCAAACGGGATTATATGCACTTTTCTTACTTTGGACGTTAATTGAGGTGTTTTTCTGGTATGAAAAATCAAACGGTTTATCTTTATATCGAACTGGAAGGCGCGGAACTGGATATTGAACCGCTTTACAGTTTATTTGCCAAATGCAGTTGTTTTGGCGCGCCGGTTGGGGAAACGTATTATACCTATGAAGCCGATGGGGAAAAGCGCGCCCGCAAACGGACAGCCGCATATTTTCAGGCGCGGATGGAATATAATAGCGACCATGACGACCCGGTGAATGATATTATCATTGAATTTTTGAATATGTATTGTTATGAAGGTGCGCCGCTGCGGGATGTCATTGCAAAAAATGAGATCAAGTTATGGTGTTCTGTCGCGTCAGACGCGCCGCAGATTGTGTCTACCATCCGGCTGAACGCGATGAAACGGCTGGTTGAATTAGGGCTGGATATCGGCATTACTGTGGTGCAGAAAGGGCGTGTCTTTTCCCGCACCTGATGGGGGCGAAATCATGAGATTTTATACTTTTTTACAGAAAAACCGGGAATGCGCCGGCGTTGGATATGACGATGAAACGCTTTATCCATTGTCCGCGTTTGGGCTTACTGAAACCGATATGCTGACGCTCATCCGGCAGATGACGCCCGAAAAATGGCGGATTTTATCCAACCCAAACAACGCAAAAAGTCAGCCCATTGCACGCAAAGGGTTAAAATTATGCGCACCAATCCCGCACCCGGCACAAGATGTCATTTGTTTGGGGATTAACTATCATGCCCATGCGGAAGAAGCTGCGCGGTTCCATGCGGATGCCTTTGGCGGCGAACGCCCTAAACCGATTTATTTTTCCAAGCGGGCAACGGATGCCATCGGGCATGGCGATATGATCCCGGTTTATGAAAACCTGGTGGATGGGCTGGATTATGAAGCGGAACTTGCTGTGATTATCGGCAAAGACGCAAAAAACGTACCCGAAGGTAAGGCAGGGGAGTATATTTTCGGTTATACGGTGCTCAATGATGTATCCGCAAGGAATTTGCAGACCGCACACAAGCAATGGTATTTTGGCAAAAGCCTGGATGGCTTTACGCCAATTGGCCCTGCGATTGTGACAGCGGATGAAATCGCTTATCCACCGCGGCTGCGCATTAGCTGTACTGTGAATGGAGAACTGCGGCAGGACAGCAATACCAGTTTGCTGATCCATGGCATTGGGCATATTATCGCGGAATTATCCCAGGGCATGACGCTGAAAGCTGGAACAATTATTGCAACCGGTACGCCTGCGGGCGTTGGCATGGGGTTTGACCCACCGCGTTTCCTGCAAAAAGGGGATGTGGTGACGTGTACCATTGAAAAAATCGGCAGATTGACCAATTTCGTCGGCTGATGCGCTGTTAATTTGCAGCGGAGAGGGAAGCGAATCCATGAAAGAAACGAAATACAAACCGCCTGTGTTAAACTGGCATTTTATGATATTTGGCGCAATCCCCTTGTTTTTTCTGAATTTTATGATTTTGCGGGAACTTGGCGGCGGAGAATTTTTATCAGCAAGAGAACTGATTCATGCTTTCCGGCAATATTCCTGGGATTCCAGTGATTTTGCGGAAGCATTCCTGGGCTTATTTTCAACGGGGTTATTTTTGGATTTTATCATTTCACTGATTCGTTTCAAAGGATACCGCATTGCAGCACTTGGCAAACAAATACAGTTCCTGCTGATAGAACTGGCAATATTGGTGATTTTTGATTTAGCGCTTTCATCGGTACTAAAAGTGGTATGTGTCCTGACTGTGGGTGGGCTTTTGATAAGCTGGCTGACCAGTGAACGCACCCGGCGTGATGCGATTTGGGATTTAATCCTTGAAGTGCGCGAATATGAAGATAAATATACATCAGACCAAAAACGCGCCATTGAAGCGCAGTTTATGCACGCTATGCTGGATGAAAGCAAATCTGAAACAGATACAGAAGATATTGATGCGATCCGGTACCGCAACCGTCCACGCGGCTGAATTTACGGAAAACAAAAAGGGCAGGGCAAACCATTACTGGTTGCCCTGCCCTTTTTGTTTTATGCTTTTTATCTTTGCGGTGCGTTACAAAAAGTATTTCACGCCATTTTCAAAAATCGGCTGGAATTTCTCCCCGTAAATATTCCGCCCAACATAAGGGCTGTACCGTTCGGTATGCCCCATTTTGCCAAGGACACGTCCATCAGGAGATGTAATCCCTTCAATTGCACCCAATGAACCATTGGGGTTCCACTGGATATCCAAAGATGGATTGCCATCCAAATCGGTATACTGGAACGCAACTTGTCCATGGTCAAATAAAGTCTGAATGACAGGCGCTGGCGCAATAAACCGACCTTCCCCGTGAGATACCGCAATGGAATGCAAATCCCCTGGCTGGAATGAAGATAACCATGGGCTTTTGACCGAAGTCACACGGGTGGTCACATACCGGCTTTGATGCCGCCCAATCAGGTTAAAGGTCAATGTTGGGTCATCCGCAGTCATTTCGTCCCGGATTTCCCCATAAGGCACAAGCCCTAATTTGACCAGCGCTTGGAAACCATTGCAAATGCCAAGCATTAAACCATCCCGCTTGCCAAGCAATTCATGGATGCTGTCTTTAATGCCTGCGCCGCGCAGGAATGATGCAATAAATTTACCAGAACCATCCGGTTCATCACCGCCTGAAAAACCACCCGGCAAAATTACCATTTGCGCTTTCCGGATTGCAGTTTCCAACTGCTCCGCAGATTGCGCCAACGCATCAGCCGAATAGTTGCGCACGACAATGATTTCTGCTGCGCCGCCGGCGCGTTCTACCGCACGCGCCGTATCATATTCGCAGTTGTTGCCCGGGAAAACCGGGATCACCGCAAGCGGCTTTGCACATTTTACCGCTGGCGCATGAATTTGCCGCTCTGTATAATCCTGAATCGGTAAATGAGATACCGCATCCGGTTTGCCGCCATCATCACGGGTGGGGAATACGCCTTCCAGCGTGCCTTCAAAGGCGCGTTCTAATGCGTCAAGGGTAACACTTTCCCCATAGCCGGAAATCGCCGTTTCCGCGGTTGTACGCCCAACTAACCAGCACGCAGGCAGTTCCTCTGCCGCTTCTATCAAAATGCCGCCATAGTTTTCAAGGAATAAGGCATCCATTGGGAATTCCGCGTCAAACGCAAACCCGATTTTATTGCCAAGTGCCATTTTACAAATGCCCTCGGCAACGCCGCCTGTGGTCAATGCCCATGCCGAAATGGCTTTGCCATCGGCAATTAACCGCGCCACTTCATCCCAGGTATCCCGCACCATATCATAATCCGGCGCGCCATCGGTGGTATATGCCGCGTCAAACAAATAAACCGAATGCCCTGCCGCTTTGAATTCCGGCGAAATCAGTCGGTCTGCCTGCTGTGGCGCAATTGCAAAAGATACCAAAGTGGGCGGGACGTCCATATCATCAAATGAACCGGACATCGAGTCCTTGCCGCCGATTGCCGCAAGGCAAAGTTTTTCCTGTGCGGTAAACGCGCCAAGCAATGCCGCAAGCGGTTTGCCAAACCGTATCGGGTCTTTGCCCAGCCGTTCAAAATATTCCTGGAAGGTTAAATAAGCGGTTTCATAATCACAGCCTGCCGCAATCAGTTTGGCAACCGATTCTACAACCGCCGCACTTGCCCCAAGGAATGGATTTTGTTCGGAGTGGTAAGGGTCAAACCCAAATGCCATCACCGACGCAGTCGATGCCTGACCGGAAAGGGCAGGCAAAGTCGCTGCCATCACCTGCGCGGGGGTAAGCTGATATTTGCCGCCAAACGGCATAAAGACAGAGCTTGCACCAATGGAACCGTCAAACCGTTCGACCAAACCGCGTTCCAGGCAAATATTTAACGATGCCGCATGGTTTAAGAGCTGTTCGGAAAGGGTATCACCATCCGGGTTGCGCTCGATAGACGGCGCATCCAAACGCGGCACATGGGCTTCGGCGTGCTTAGCACAGCCGTTGGTATTGAGGAAATCACGCGATACATCGACAATCACTTTACCGTTCCAGGTCATGCGCAATCGGTTTGTATCGGTGACAACTGCAACCCGTACCGCTTCCAGATTTTCTTTTGCGGCTTCCGCAATAAAGCGGTCAGCATCTTTTTCCCGCACGACTACTGCCATACGTTCCTGGGATTCGGAAATCGCAAGCTCGGTGCCATCCAACCCGTCATATTTTTTGGGTACGGCATTCAGGTCAATATCTAACCCGTCCGCAAGCTCACCAATGGCAACCGATACGCCGCCCGCGCCAAAATCATTGCAGCGGCGAATCATACGGGTGACTTCCGGATTGCGGAACAAACGCTGGATTTTTCGTTCTTCCGGCGGATTGCCTTTCTGCACTTCCGCGCCGCAGGTTTCGAGCGATTCTTCGGTATGCTTTTTGGAAGAACCAGTCGCGCCGCCGCAGCCGTCACGCCCGGTTTTGCCGCCCAGCAAAATGACAATATCACCGGGTTCCGGCACTTCACGAATGACATTTTGCGCGGGCGCCGCGCCGACAACCGCACCGATTTCCAGCCGTTTTGCCACATAACCCGGATGATAAAATTCATGGACTAAACCGGTGGCAAGCCCGATTTGGTTGCCATAAGAGGAATAACCTGCCGCGGCAGTTTGGCACAGCTTGCGCTGGGGCAGTTTATGCGGCAATGTTGCAGATAATGGCACCGTCGGATCGCCCGCGCCAGTGACGCGCATTGCCTGATATACATAAGAACGCCCAGATAATGGGTCGCGGATCGCGCCGCCAAGACAGGTTGCCGCGCCGCCAAATGGTTCAATTTCCGTCGGGTGGTTATGGGTTTCATTTTTAAACATCAACAGCCAGTCTTCTTGATGATTGCTGCCGTCCGCATCATCCACCTGCACCTTGACTTTAATGGAACACGCATTGATTTCCTCGGATTCATCCAAATTGGAAAGATAACCGCGTTTTTTCAGGATTTTTGCCCCGACAGTGGCTAAATCCATCAAAGTAACCGGACGCTTGGACGCTTTTTCTGCCCCATAAATTTCGGTGCGGGCAGTCATATAGCTGTCAAATGCCTGCTGGACAAGCGGGTCATCAATGACCACATGGTCAATTTCCGTTAAAAATGTGGTATGACGGCAATGATCTGACCAATACGTATCAATCATGCGCACTTCGGTAATGGTTGGGTCGCGTTTTTCGGTATCGCGAAAATAATCCTGCAAAAAGGCTAAATCATCCGCATCCATGGCAAGCCCTAACTCATGCAGCAGCGCCGCGCGCGCAGTTTCATCCATGGCGGTAAAACCGGTGACGGTGGCAACGCCTGTCGGGATTTCATAACTGGTTTTTAGTGTGGCAGGCTTGTCCATAGCGGCTTCGCGCGTGTCCACAGGGTTAATCAGATAGGTTTTCACCTTTTCTTTTTCCGCGTCTGTCAGTGCGCCTTCCAGCACATAAACTTTGGCAGCGGCAACTTGTGGGCGTTCGCCGCCGGTTAAAAGCTGGATGCACTGCGCGCAGGAATCCGCACGCTGGTCAAACTGCCCCGGCAGCGGTTCCACAGCCAAAATGGTATGTTCGCCCTGCGGGCGGGGGAAATCCTCGTCATAGCAAATATCTGCCATGGGTTCGGAAAAAACAATTTGACGCGCTTTTTCATAGGTTTCATGGGACAGCCCTTCGGCATCATACCGGCACAGGTAACGTACCCCTGTTAAGGTTTTCAGCTCTAGCTGTTCGGTCAGGTTTTGGTAGAGGCTGCGTGCTTCCACATCACAGCCAGCACGTTTTTCAGAATAACAACGGTAAACAGCCATGTTAAACTCCTTATAAAAAACATATATTCCGGCAAACCAAAATGGCTTGCCAATGATCAGAAGGTGATAATCATTACACTTATTTAATGATACCTTATTCTAACTGCTTCATCAAGCCATAAACTGCCGAAAGCACATTGAAATTCCCGCCGAATCGTGTATAATTTAATCAAAGGGGGGCAGCCGTCTGGCTGCCCCGTATCATAAAAGCGGCAGTTGGCACAAACCTGGCAGGAAATCATTGCCGGTTTGCCTGACGCTGTGTTTTATCCTATGCGGGGCGCTGTGAAAGGGTTCATGGATAGGAAAAATGGAATGATGAGGAGGAAAATAAAATGATGGAAATTAAGTTGTCGCCGTCAATTTTATCAGCAGATTTTGCAAATTTGGCACGGGATATCAAGATTGCGACGGATGCAGGGGCAGAATATGTCCATGTGGATGTGATGGATGGGCATTTTGTGCCCAATATCACCATTGGCGCGCCAGTGGTAAAAGCATTGCGCAAAGCAAGCGATTCCGTGCTGGATGTCCATCTGATGATTTCTGACCCCGATCAGTATTTGGATGATTTTATCAAAGCAGGGTCAGATATTATCACTGTCCATTATGAGTCCAATGGGGATACGCTGGAACAGCTCAAAAAAATCAAAGCGGCAGGCATTAAGGCATCGTGTACGATTAAGCCGGGCACACCGGCAGATGTGCTGCTTCCATTGCTGCCATATTGTGATATGGTGCTGATTATGACCGTAGAACCAGGGTTTGGCGGACAGGGCTTTATTCCGGAATGTATGGATAAAATTCGGTTTATCCGCAAAGCCATTCAGGAAAATGGGTATCAGTGCGAACTGGAAATTGACGGCGGCGCAAAGCTTTCTAATACGGCAGAAATTGTTGCGGCAGGCGCTGATGTGATTGTA
Source organism: uncultured Butyricicoccus sp. (assembly GCA_964017555.1). GTDB lineage: Bacteria > Bacillota > Clostridia > Oscillospirales > Butyricicoccaceae > Butyricicoccus_B. The sequence continues at coordinate 38,211 of CAXHNU010000002.1, forward strand.
GCCGGTTCAGCGGTATTTGGCGGCGATATCGCGGCAAATGTCAAGGGCTTCCACGAGGTGTTCGCAAAAGGTGTGGAACAGGCAAGCTGGAAGAAATAATGCTTTTTTAAGGGATGCAAAATTTCTTTTTGCCATAAACAAAAAGGGGGAGAGGAGCCAATTGGTTCCCCTCCCTTTTGCTGCTGCGATGTTTGTGCATCGTAAAAAAATTTTTGATATTTTTGTCCCCTTTGGCGCGGCATATGCGAATTATATATACCGTTTTTTTGCCTGATTTACAGTCAATTATTTTATTGGCGAATTTGCGTTTTTACTTGCACCGGGTGGCAAAATGTGATATGATTTTCATATATGTTGGAATGCTTTGCCATAGCTTGGAAATCGCGGGGGAGGAAGGACATCATGCGCCTGAAATGGATCATCATTGCGTCGGCTGTGATTGTAATATTCTGCATTGGCTTTTTTTCATGGCGCCGCCGTCGTGCCAAATATAAGCTGGATAAAGAACAAATGGACAGGAAAATTCGCGAGGATGCACTCGATCGGGCATTATCCAATCGCTTGCACCACAGCCGTTCCAGTGAGGCGCAAACGCCGTTTGAAGTGCGTTACAGCGGCGAACGCACCGGGGGAAAAGATGTGGAAATGCTGCGGCTGACCGAACAGTCAGAATCAATGACCAAGGAATATTTGTTTCGCATGGAAAATGTGATCTTTTTAGGGGAAGAACATGGTCACGCCGCGATTTTTTATCAGCGGGATAAAGCGCACACAATTTATTGTGAAATATTCCCGAATGATGGCGCAGCCTATATCCGGGCTTGCAAAACCGCGGGCGGTCAGCTTGTGCGCGGCAAGAAGAAAGCTGGGCTTGACACAAAAGGAATTAAATTATGTTCCGGCGATTTCATAGAAATGAAATGCGGTACATTTTTGGTTGAATTTATTTGATATAATTGGGGTGTATGGAAAAGGGGGAGCTAGAAAAGTTATGCACGTGGTACTTTCCATTTACAGTGAAAAGGCGTTCAAAGAATTTGTCATGCCGTTTTCCCTGAATATTGAAACGGCAATTTCTATCCGGGGGGATGTTTTCGGTTTGCCCGAAGATTTAGATCTTGCCATGGAAAATATAGACGGCAAATGGCGGTTTACTGCCAATCCGCAAATACAGATTTTGAAATCCGGGCAGCCATATGGACAGCAGTTTTTAGAAGATGGCGATTATTTTCAGTGTTTGATGCACGGCAGGCGCACCTTGGCAATTATGGTGCATATTACACAGGATCGCTTTGCGGGATACCAGAAGTATGCACTGACACAAGGAAGTATTTCCATAGGCACATTGCCAGAATGTGCATTATGTTATTCTTTTGAATATGCAGGTGCGCAATATATCACCAAACGCCATGCGGTGATCACTGCCGTACCGGGCGGGCTGATGCTGACAGACAGCAGCCGAAACGGCGTTTTTGTCAATGATTTGCGTGTTAAAGGCAGTGTTTCTTTGCAGTTTGGCGATAGGATTGATATTTGGGGGTTAAATATCGTTGCGTTGGGCAATGTGCTGGCAATCCGGTCAAACCCAAACCTCAAGCTGGACAGCAGCCAGCTTTGTCTGGCAGAAGTGCCGGATGCACCAATGACCGACAGAAATACCGGAAAAGTGAAATATCACCGGTCGCCGCGCACGTTGGGGCGGCTGATTTCCGGTACCGTGGAAATTGAAGCGCCGCCGTCGCCGCAAAATGCCGCTGAACCGCCGATGTTTATGACGGTCGGTCCCGCGCTGACCATGGCGCTGCCCATGGTCGCTGGCAGTGGTATGGCAATTATGGGCGCAAGTACCGGCGGAATGTATATGTATGCCGGATTGGTGACGGCGATCCTTTCCGCGATTATTGGCGCGATATGGGCGGTTGTCAATATCCGATATAGCCGAAAACAGGCAAAAGCACAGGAAAACCATCGTTTTTCAGCATATAGCGACTACTTATTGCGCACCACCGAGGAAATCCGCAATGCGTATGAACATAATATCCAAACACTGCGCGATACTTATCCGCCTGCCGAACAATGCTTAGCATCCGGGCGGCAGGGCGAACATTTGTGGGAACGAAATGTCAACCATCCCGATTTTTTAGCATACCGGTTGGGGCAGGGCGATGTTCCATTTCAGGTGGAAATTAAAATTCCTGGCGAAAAATTTGAAATGATTGACGATTCCCTGCGCGATAAGCCGCGTGTCATTCAGGAAAATTACAAAACACTGCATGATGTGCCGGTTTGTGTCGATTTGCAGAAAGAACATATTGTTGGTTTGGTGGGCGGCCCCGCAAAGGCGGGCGCACGGGCGATTTTGCGCACGTTAGTGGCGCAAATTGCCGCGCTGAACTGTTATACAGATGTAAAACTTGCGTTTATCTACCATGAGGATCAGGGCGATGATTCCAACAACTGGTCATATTGCCGCTGGCTGCCCCATACCTGGTCAGAAGGGCGAAAAGCACGCTTTATCGCGGCAAATAAAGCCGAAGCAAGCGATGTTTTCTATGAAATCGCCAGTGTTTTGCGGGTGCGCAGTGAAATGCGGGAGCAGCATTCCGCCGAACCAGAAGTGCATAAACCGTGGTATATTTTGGTGATCGAGGACAGCGCCGTGCTGGAAAATGAACCGATTGCAAAATATATCCTGGATACCAAGCAGGATTTAGGGCTGACCACTTTACTGCTTGCCAATACGCCCGAAGATTTGCCCAACGCGTGTGAATGTATCATCCGGCGGGATGATAAATTCTGTGGGATGTACCATACACAGGAAGAAGAACGCGAGGTTGGACGGTTAGCGCCCGACAGCGTCAACGGGGACGCGCTGGAACAATTTGCACGGCATTTGAGTAATATTGAAGTCAATGAAATCGAAATCGGCGGGGAAATCCCCAATTCTATCACATTTTTTGATATGCACGGCATTACCCGCCTGCATGAACTTCATGTGGAAGAACGCTGGAAGAAAAGCCGTACTTATGAAAATATGCGTGCCTTAATTGGGCAAAAAAGCGGCAATTTGCCATGTTATTTGGATGTCCATGAAAAATATCATGGCCCCCATGGTTTGCTGGCTGGCACAACAGGTTCTGGTAAATCTGAAACCTTGCAAACCTATATCCTTTCTTTGGTTATTAATTTCAGCCCCTATGATGTCGGATTGTTTATCATTGACTATAAAGGCGGCGGTATGGCAAACCTGTTCAATGGGCTGCCGCATATGCTTGGTCAAATTTCTAACCTGTCCGGCGGGCAGGTACACCGTGCAATGGCTTCCATTAAAAGTGAAAATATGCGCCGCCAGCGTATCTTTAATGAACATGGCGTCAATAACATCAATTTGTACACCAATTTATTCAAAAATGGTGAAGCAACCATCCCAGTGCCGCATTTGTTCATTGTGATTGATGAATTTGCTGAATTAAAACGCGAACAGCCAGATTTTATGCGCGAACTCATCAGCGTTGCGCAAGTCGGGCGCAGCCTTGGCGTTCACCTGATTCTGGCAACCCAAAAGCCAAGCGGTACAGTCGATGATAATATTTGGAGTAACTCGAAATTCCGCATTTGTCTGCGTGTGCAGGACAGGCAAGATAGCCTGGATATGCTGCATAAGGCAGATGCTGCCTATTTAACCCAGGCAGGGCGCGGCTATTTGCAGGTCGGCAGTGATGAAGTGTTTGAGCAATTCCAATCCGGTTGGAGCGGTGCGGTTTATGATGAAGATACCGCAGGCAGCAAACAGGTGCTGGCAAAAATGTTGACAAATACCGGAAAAACCGCACTGGTTGGCAGCTATGCAAAGCGCCGTCAGACCGAAAAACTGCATTTGCAATGGTTGGAACAGCTTGCAGAATGCCTGGATCTTGCCAGCATAAGCAATGCGGAAGCTGTGGACGGCGAAGATGGCGATCTGCTGATTTGCACCGGGGCATATGAAATTTTCCGTGACAAGAAGATTGATTATGCCGAAAGTGACTACAATACGCGGGCGCTCATGCGGCTGCTGCAATTGGTGCGCGGCGCAAAAGCCGCAGGCATTGCGCCGCAAAACCGTGCGGCATGGATTAACGAAAAAGCAACCGCTGAACATATCAAATTGCCCGAACGCAAAGAAAAAACCCAGCTTGATGCTGTGGTGGAATATCTTGCGGTTGTCGCGGCAGAACAAGGATACCAGACCTTGCCATCGCTATGGCTAGCGCCATTGCCGGAAGCGCTATATTTAGAGGATATTGAAGGTTGGAAAGAAAATTCCTCCCAGAATGGGCAGTGGCCCGCGCATGACCGTAAATGGGAACTCAGCGCACTTATGGGCAAAAGTGACGATCCTGCCAATCAGGCACAAATGCCGATGGAAATCAATTTCACCCGCGGCGGGCATCATGCGCTGATTGCGTCGGCGTCCTCGGGCAAGAGTACCTTTGTCCAAACGTTATTATATTCGCTGATTCATCGCTATTCCCCCGATTATTTGAACATTTATGTGCTGGATTTCAGCAGCCGGATGAGTATGCCGTTTGAAAACGCAGCGCACGTTGGCGGCATTGTATATGAAAATGATCTGGAACGTGTTGGCAAACTGTTTTATCTGCTTCAGGAAATGGTTGCCGAACGCAAGCGCCTGTTCGGCGGCGGCAGCTATAACCAATATGTGATGGTCAATGGGCAGGTATGCCCCGCGGTTCTGGTTGTGATTGACGGCATTGCAAATTTCCGCGAAAAAACCGGCGAACTGTATGACGATATTTTGGTACGGCTGGCACGTGAAGGTATTACTTATGGCATTTATTTGTTCATCACAGGGGCAAGCTTTGGGCTGAATGAAATTTTTGGGCGGCTTGCCGACCAAATCCGGACAACGCTCACGTTAACATTATCCGATATTTATCAGTATGCGGAAGCCCTGCGCGGCCCGCAGCCTGGCGTATTCCCGGAAACTGGAGTTCAGGGGCGTGGTTTGTCCATTGTCGATGGCATTACGCTGGAATATCAGACCGCACTTTGCAGCAAAGCCGAAGACGATTATGGGCGTGCCGAACAGATTACCAATGATTGCTTCAAGCTGAACCAGGCATGGGGCGGCAAATTTGCCCGTCAAATCCCATCCATCCCGGAAAATCCGCAGTGGTTTGATATCATGGAACGCAGTGAAACCACTGAACTGCTGGAAAATCCGCGTTATCTGCCGATTGGTTATGAATATGTCACCGCAGGCATTTACAGCTTGGATTTGAGCCGGACATATTGCTATACCATCACAGGGCGCCCGCGCACAGGCAAAACAAGCCTGCTGCGGCTCATGATGCGCATGGCGAACGCCAAAGGCGCACGGGTGGTTGTGCTGGAAAACGGCGGCATTTCCCTGCAAAGCGAAGCGGTACAGCTTGGCGTAGAATATTATGCGTCGCTGGATGAAATCATCGGGTTTATCGGTGAAATGGCAGAAACGTTCCGTTCGCGCAATGCGCTCAAAGGCGAATTGATTGCTCAAGGACTGGAAGAAGATGCGCAGTTTGAACGCATGAGCGAGGAACGTCCATGGTTTATTTTCATTGCGGATCTGCCTGATTTTGTGGAAATGGTTTATACGCCGGAAGCCCAGGAACGCAATTTGAACGGTGCGCTGGAAAACCTGATTGGCAAAGGGTTTTTACATAACATTTACTTTATTTCTGCCATGGAGCAGGACGCGCGGATGCGTGTCATGGGCATGGAAGTCTATGAATCCTTTGTGAAGGATTTGAACGGCATCCATTTGGGCGGCAATGTTGCGGCACAGCAGCTCTTTGATTTTGGCAGTATGCCATTCAAAGATCAAGGCATTGCGGAAAAACCAGGCGTTGGGCTTGTGCCGCCGCATGATGGCGAACCATATCTGCGTATTATTTTGCCGCAGGCAAAGGGGTGATTTCCCATGATACACCTGGTTTTGTATGCGGCGCGGAAAGAAGATTCCACGATGCTGCTTTCCGCAATCCGGCAGCGGGTTGCCATGGGTTCCGCGGAGGAGCTGGACTGCAAAATCTTTTTGCAGCCAGCCGAAGCGGCGGAATGCCTGCGTACCGCTGGCGCAACTGCCATAGGCTGGGATATGAGTGAGGAACAAGCCAGGTTAGCGCTGATTTCAGCGCGGGATCATTGCCGCGGGGCTTATTTATTGGTTGTCGCAAATGCGGATACCTCCCCGCTGACCTTTCTAAACCCGACCATATCCCCCAGTTCTTTGGTCATCCGTCCGCTGACGCCGCCCGAAATTGAGCGCGTTGCGCGGGAAATGATGGAAGCCTTGCAGCGCAATACAGGAAATAGTGAAGACCATTTCACCATTACATCACGGGAGCAGCAGCAGTGCATTCCCTATGCGGATATTTATTATTTTGAAGCCCGTGGGCGCAAATTATATGCCCGCCTGCGCTGTGATGAAATCGGGTTTACCGGCACGCTGGAACAATTGGAAACAGAACTACCGAAAGTGTTCCAGCGGTGCCATCGCAGTTTTATTATCAATACCAGTAAAATTGAACGAATCCAGTTGTCCCAAAATGTCATTCTCTTATGGGATGGGCTGGATGTGCCATTGTCCCGCAGTTATAAAAAGGCGATAAAGGAGCGCAGCAATAAATATGCTTGAATATGCCTTCTTTTTGGATGAATTGCAGCTTTTGTTTTTATTATCCATGCTGGACAGCCGCCCGGTTGTCGGTATCCCCATGCCAAACGCGGCACAAATTCCGCCCGAAACCTGGAACCAGGTGGTATTATCACTGGTACAGGAAAACCGGCTGCAATATACGGAAAATGGGGGCTTATCCATTCATCCGCAGCTTTCCTGCCTGCTTTGCTGCATGAAAGACGCAGGGACAACGGCTGTTTTTTATGTGCAGGATGATCCACAAGCGCATTTGCTTTATTTTGGACATGAGGGCGTTGTTGACGTGCGCCAGCATGGACAAACCGAATACCGACTTTGCCAAATTGACGCGGCAGCATGGCTGGCAGACGTTTTGCCGCGCCGGGTGCCAACGGAGGAAGAATTTCCGGTTGAGGGCGATACCATGTTAGCGGAAGCCTTTGCAGAAAAAGTACAGCAGGCATTGCCCCTGGAAGCGCCGCCAGGCGCATGGGGCAAAACGGCAGCAGCCGTTGCCGATCTTTATCACCAAACCGAGAGGGCAGTTTGCCGCTGGATTTGGCTGGATGATCCCATGTGTACTATTGTATTAAAGCAGGATGCGGCACATTGTGAAGCCGCTGCCGATACCCAGCAGTTACGGGCAGCATTTTTAAGGGAATGTCAAAATGGGGAGGAAAAATGATGATATTGGTTGAAGTAATGGTGCCGTCGCTTGGGCGGCGTTATGATTTTGAGTTAGAAGAATCGGTCACAGTGGATTTGCTCATCCGGGAAATGGTGACCGTTATCTGTCAAAAAGAACATTGCCAATGCTTTGCCGGTGAACAAGGTATCAGTTTATACAGTGCGGCAGGACAATACCGGCTTGTGCCGCAGGCAACACCACAGCAAAACGGCATCCAAAATGGACAGCGCTTGATTTTAGTATAGGACGATTGACGGAAAACAGGTCGTTCATCCCGTTTGAATGACCATTCATCCTTTTTTGAGCACAGGCGCGGCGCCATGCGGTATACTGTAATCACAGTCAAGGAAACAAACAAAAAAACAACGAAAGGGAGGTCAAAACCCCTTCCCGCAAGCAAAAACGGCAATCTGAAAAAAGAATGCCAAACGCAAACCATCAGCAGGAGGGCAGAAAGCAATGAATGAGTATTATGCAAAGCCGAACCAAATGCAGGAACAGGCTGATGCACTTTGGAAGAATTACTTAGCATTGCGTTCCTGCTCCATGGAAACCCAAGCAGTCATTCGGCAATTACAATGGATGTCCGGGTTTGAAACCCAAATTGAACAGCTCAAACGGCTCCGTCAAAAGATGGATTGCCAATATGCTGCATTAAGCCGGGTATCCCATACACTGGATGAAGCTGCACAATATTATCGAAAGTGTGAAACCGGCGTGTTAAATGGCAAAACATCTGCCAGCGGCGCACGCAATATCCGCCGGAGCTGGCAGCAAGGAGATAAAACCCCTGCACCCTGGTGGCAAGCTGCAAAACCTGTTGGGTTACAGCAAATGCTTCCCGCGTCAATTCTCAGCCGTTTTTTCCGCTGATTTAAGAAAAAGAGGTGTCCCGCTTTATGGCAATTTCTGAAATCGGCGTCCATACCGGGCGCATGAACCAAGATATCAAAGCGCTGTGGCAGGGCTTGGCACAAGCCCGCAGCCATATCCAGCAGCTAAGCCACAAGATGGATACCCTGAACCGGATGTGGGAAGGCGCAACAAATGAAGCCATGCGGCAGCGGTTCCAGCGCGATTATGAAAATATGCAGGAGTTATGTAACTTCCTCCAGCAGCTAATTAGGGAACTTGAAACCGCCTGCGCCGCCTATGACGCTTGTGAAAACAATGTATCAAATCTCATTGGTGCATTGTCCATCAGCTAAAAAAGGAGTGCTTGCCCCATGAATGCGCAAATCAGCTTAAAAGTCAGCCCAGAGGACTTGCGTCAGGCAGCTTCCGGCGTATCGAGCATGGCAAGTGCCCTGCAAAGCGATTTTGACAGCCTCCAGCGCCTGGTGGAACGCACCCGATATTATTGGCTGGGCGCGGCTGGCGACCAATACCGCAGTGATTTTGCCGCACGCAAACAGGAAACCGAACAAATCCTCCAGACCCTGCGCAAATACCCTATAGATTTGCTGCAAATGGCGCAAATTTATGACGCGGCAGAAACCGGGAATACCCGTTCCCTTGGCAGCCTGCCTTCCAATATCCTGTAACGAAGGAGGCATCCCGCATATGAAAACTGCCCATCAAATTGATGTCGACCTGCAAACCGCATTGGCACAGGCACGGCATTTGGAATCCATTGCCGACAGTATCACCCATCGGGTGACAAAACCCATGGAAAATACCGCACAAACCCTGCAAACTGCCTGGAAAGGCGCCAGTGCAACCCAGTTTATCCGGAAAGAAACGGCTTTAAGCAGCCAGGTTTCTGCCACCGCACAGCAAATGCGTGAAATCGCAGCCGATATCCGCGCCGCGGCAAGACGCATTTACAATGCGGAAATGGAAGCCTGCCGTATCGCACAAACCCGCCGTTCTTAAATAAAAAAACATAGATAACACACCGTTTTAACAACAACACATTTCATTAAGGAGGCCCATATTATGGCTACAATCAGAGTAAACAGTGCAACCCTTCGCAGCAAAGCAAATCAGCTTCAGCAAATGAACGCGCAGTTCAAGAGCAAAGTCAGCCAGCTTGCCAACTATGAACAATCACTGGCTGGCATGTGGGAAGGCGAAGCCCGCAACGCGTTCCATACCGCATTTAATAACGACCGCGCACAGTTTGACACCTTCTATGAAGGCATCAACAAATACATCCAGGCATTGCTGGACGCAGCGCAGAAATATGAACAGGCTGAATCCGCAAACCTCGGCATTGCTCGCCGCCGCGACGCATAATCGCAAAAAAATCCACCACCTTACCTTACTTGACACCCAATAAATTGACAATCATCTATGCCGCAAATGATAGCGCGGCACCGGCTTTATGAAAAGGAGATTATATATCATGGCTATGACTGGTACATTAAAGGTAACCCCTGAAAAATTAACAAGCACTGCATCCTCTTTCCGCACCCAGGGCGGCGCAATCCGCAACCTGACCAGCCAAATGCTGTCCACCGTGAACAGCCTCAATAGCTGCTGGGAAGGCCCCGCACAGCAAACTTATTCCCGCAAATTTAATGCGCTGGATGGCGATATGGCACAGATTTACCTGAAAATTTGTGAACACGTGAAAGACCTCATCGAAATGGCAAATGCTTACCAGCGTGCAGAGCAGCAGAACATGAGCGCTTTCGGTTCCCTCGGCACCGATTATATCCATCACGGCTAATGGAAGCCGCATGGAATGTAAATTCCAACGGAAAATTCGGAATGTCCTCACCCAGCGTCTGGAATGCGCTTCCAGATGACTGCGTGGGGATATTCCCCGTGTTTTTGAAACACATCAGTCTAAAACTGAGGGAAAATGGGGGCTTTTTATGAAAAAACTGATTCGGCGTATGCTTTGCATCGGCATTGCCGCATGGCTGCTGTGCATCCAGGCTGCCGCCGCAGGCTCAGCCGTTTGGGGCAGTGTACAAGGGCAAACCGCGATTTTATATTTGCCGGGCGTATCAGCGGAAGATAATTTAACCTGCCAGGTGGGCAGCACTCCTGCGGAAATTGCGTCCAAAGCAAAAGTCAATACCTTAGATGCACCCATGGAAACCATTATTCTGCTGGATAATTCGTTTTCGATCCCGCCTGCCCAGCGAACCATTGTCACCAAAGTGCTGGAAGATTTGATTGCAAACCGCCTGAATGGCGAAAAGTTCACAATCGCGACGATTTCTGACCAGGTCACTTATTTATGTGAAGGCGCTTCAGATTACAGTCAGCTTAAAAATATCGTCCAGAATCTGCAATATCAGAACCAAAACACCCAATTAACCGATGGGCTTTATAAAGTGCTGGATAAGCTGGACAAAGCAAATGCGGGCATATTGCGCCGTGTTTTGCTGGTTTCTGACGGCGTGGATAACAAACAAATCGGCTATACCCGGGAAGAACTGAACCAAATGATTCAAAAAACCGGTTATCCATTATACACCATTGGCTGTACCGATTTATATGACACCAACAATACCGAAAAGCTGCAAAACTTATTTGCCCTTTCACGCCTGACCTATGGCAACCCTTATCATGTGGAAGCCATTCAGGATTCGATGATGGTGGTCAATGCCATGTTAGCATGGAACCAGGCATTGCGCATTGATGTGCGCCTGCCGGATACCGCTTGCGACGGCAGCAAAAAAGTATTGCAGGTATCGAAAGATGGTAACCCAACTTATACGCTTGAACTGACCATGCCGATTGTGCAGGAGATGGCAAAATCCGAAGAACCCGCGCCAGCGCCTGCCCCAGCTCCCGAACCTGTCCCACAGCCTGAACCTGAAGAAAACAGCAATACTACATTGATTGTTGTCATTGCGGTGTTGGCAGTGCTTTTGGTTGTGGTCATTATTGTGGTAGTCGTTTTCGCGCTGCGCGGCAAAAAGAAACCCAAAGATACTTTTGAACGTCTGCCCGCGGAAATGACGCCGGAACATCCTTATGGCGGTGAAACCGAAATCATGGGCGAAACCGAACAAGGCGAAAAAACTGCAATGATGTGGGATGAAACCCCAAGCCGGGTATTGGTTCTGCGTGATTCCAGCGACCCAAACCGCCGGTTTGAAGTCCCGATACAAGGCATGATTGCAATCGGGCGCGATACCAAGTCCTGCCGGATCGCGCTTGGCAATGAACCAACCGTTGCACGGCATCAATGCGATATTTTTGAACAAAATGGACGCATTATGCTGCGCAATGTCAGCACATCCAATATAACCTGTGTCAACAACCAAAAAGTGATGGATGACTGTGAATTATTAACAGGCAGCATCATCAAAATGGGACGGGTTATTATGAATGTGGAAATTATATAACCGTTTATGCCTAGAAGTACAAGTATTTGTGAATGCGGCATGGTACGCGGCATCAATCAAGACCGGGCAGGACAGTTTTTTACAGGCAACTGCGGTTTATATTTTGTCGCCGATGGCATGGGCGGACATTATGCGGGCGAAAAAGCAAGTGAAACCATTTTAACCATGTTTGCAGGTTGGTGGGATGAATATGTTGCCGCGCCGCAGCGCCCTGGCTTTCCACAGGCTGTGGAACAGCTCCGCGATATCATTCAGCAATGCAATCAGAAAATCCGTCAGCTTACCCCGCCGCATGAGATTTGCGGCGCAACATTGGTATTATTATGGCTTGCCGATAAAGATTATGCGGTTTTTTCGGTTGGGGACAGCCGTTGTTATTTGGCAACCCGCCGCGGCTTTCTGCCACGCGTTACCCAATTGACAACCGATGATGTTGCCCGCGGTATGGGACCTGGACGGGATGGAAAATTATTGCGCGCCTTGGGCGCGGATGACCATTGCTTGGTATCAGTGCAAACCGGGCAAGTGCCTGCAAAAGCAGTTTTTGCACTTTGCAGTGATGGCGTATATAAAGCCTGCGCTGAAAAAACATGGATGCAATTATTGCGCGGGGCACTTTTTGGCACGAGTTTGCAGCAAACCAGCGTGCTGGTATCACAGGAAGTGCGGCGCAATGGCGCACCGGATAATTATTCCCTTGTTTTAGTGAAACCATAAAAACAATATCGTTAAATTCCGTGTTAGGCGGGTAAGTGCCGCGCGCGGCAGTGGTGAAATTTTCTGTGCCTACTTTCTTTTATAAAAGAAAGTAGGGGATGGAGGGCTTTTGATTATGGCAACAAGTGATTTGCTCTTTTACGGCGGGATTGCCTTGATGGGCGCCGCTGTTTTGGCAGCAGTGGTGGCGTGTGTTGTGCTCAGCATTTCTGGTAAACGCCTCAAAGCACGGCTGGAAGCAGAGTTCGGAAAGAAAAGGCATTAAGGAGGCACTATGTCCCAAGTCATTGCAGATACCTATGAAATTATAAAGGAGCTTGGTTCGGGCGGCGGCGGCGTCGTTTATCAGGCACGCCATATCCGGCTGGATAAACTCGTTGCCCTGAAAGCGGATAAGCGTGAGGTGACAACCAAACCGGAAAAACTCCGCCGGGAAGTCGATGCGCTGAAAAACCTCAGCCATACCTATATCCCGCAAGTCTATGATTTCATCATTGAAGATGGTACCGTTTATACCGTCATCGACTATATCGAAGGCGAAAGCCTGGATAAACCTTTGAAACGCGGCGAACAGTTTTCGCAGCCGCAGGTCATTGCATGGGCGTGCCAACTGCTGGAAGCGCTATGTTATCTGCATAGCCGTCCGCCCCATGGTATCCTCCATAGTGATATCAAACCAGCTAACGTGATGCTGACCCCACAAGGCGATATTCGCCTGATTGACTTTAATATTGCGCTTGCACTTGGCGCCGAAGGCGCCGTGCGGGTCGGCTTTAGCCAAGGCTATGCCTCCCCGGAACATTATGGCGTGGATTATTCCCGCAGTGGGCGTACCACTTCCACTAACAGCGGTTCTCCAGCCGTGACAGCAACCGTTTTGCTGGACGAAAATGATATGCCGGTTTCCTCCGGTTCGGCAGGCTCTGCCACAGGCAGCCGGAAACGCACGGTTTTATTAGATGTCCGGTCGGATATTTACAGCTTAGGGGCAACTTTATATCATCTTTTGACCGGACAGCGCCCCGCACGGGACGCGAAACAAGTTGTCCCGATTACTGCGGCAGCAATTAGCCCGGCTGTGGCGGATATTATCCGCAAAGCCATGGCGCCAGACCCGGATGACCGTTACCAAACCGCCGAGGAAATGCTTGACGCGTTTGAACATCTGCACGAAAATGACAGCCGTACCCGGCGGCATAAACGTCATGTGAAAATCAGTGCGGTTTCACTTGCGGTTTTGTTCCTTGCGGGCGGCATTTGTACCTTTACCGGGCTGAAACAACGGGAACAATTGCAAGCCGCGGGCAGGGTTGCCGCGGAAACCGCGGAAAATGCGCTTTCCGCTGTGCGCAGCGCAGAAAGCACTTATCAAGCGGGCGATAGACCGCGCGCCATGCAGTTTGCACTTGATGCGCTTGCGCTGGACAGTCCTTATATGCCGCAGGCACAAAAAGTTTTAACCGATGCGCTTGGCGTTTATGATCTGTTTGATGGCTATAAACCTTACTTATTGCCGGAACTGCCCAGTGAACCGACAAAAGTTGTCCTTTCGCCGGAGGGAACCCGCGTTGCTGTGATGGTCAGCGGACAATTATTCCTGCTGGATACCCAAACCGGCGAACGCCTGATTTCACTAAATACGGATACTTCCGCGCTGTCTGATGTTGTATTTTCGGGGGAGAATACCATTTTCTATGCGGGGGAAAAAGGCATAGAAGCATATGACCTTGCGGCAGGCAAAACCTTATGGTCAGGACGTCCCGCAACCAGTATTTCACTTTCCGGCGATGGCAAATCGGTTGCCGCTGTCTATAAAGATGAACAAACTGCTGCGATTTATGACGCCGCTACCGGTACCGTGCGCCGTGAAATTGATTTCCAAGGGAAAAGTCAGCCGGTCATTGCAAATGATGTGATGTTTGATACAGAAAGCACTATATTTACCCTCAATCAGGATGGTACATTGCTTGCGGTCAGCTTTTCCAATGGCGCGTTATGGGCATTTGATACGCAAAACAGCGAAAATGATATCGAAATTTATGATGTTTCGGGTTATAAACAGTTTGAAGGCGGTTTTTCCGGGCAATATTTCGCATTTTCATCCACCAAGGACAATGAATCTGTTCTTGCGGTGCTGGATATGCAGGCGCTTGAACAAGTTGCGGCGCTTTCTGATACGATACCTATCCATGTGCAGGCAAATCAGAGTGGGATTTATGCCTGTCAGGGAAATAACATCACAAAACTGGATATGGTTGCTGAACATGAAGCCGAGATTGCCCATACCGATGCTGATATTACAGCATTTCATTGGGATGGAAACCATACCATTGTCGCAACAAGTGACGGCGCATTTTCAATTTTTGACGCATCCGCGCATTTGCTGGAAAAATATGAGGGTGGTAATCGGAGTGATTTCATTCAGATTGCAGGAGATATTGCAATATCAGCCAGCCGCGATGCGCCCAATATCCGTATTTTGCGTGCGGAAAACCATGCCGATACCCAGATTTTCGCCTATGATCCCAATTATGCGCATGATGAAGTCCGCCTTAATGCCGATGGTACAACCATTATGCTGTTCCGGTATGATGGGTTCCGGATTTATGGCATCAATGGCGGTATGATTTGTGAAATGCCGATACCAGACGCGGCGCAGGTTTATGACCAGCAGTACCGCAAGGAACAAGGCGAATCGTATCTGGAGGTTATTTATAACAGTGGGTTAATCCGGAAATATTCCGCGTTAGATGGTTCCCTTCTGGCGGAAGAACAAGGGGAAAAACCGGATGGCACATTGTATGAAGAATTTGAAACTGACAAATACCGTATCACCTCGCCGCTGCATGGCACACCTGCGGTTTATGACAAGGCATCCGGCGAGCTGGTTAAGGAGCTGGAACCCGATGCTTATTTAACCTATGTCACCCAGCTAAATAATGGCTGTATTATGACCGAATACATTTCAGCAGAGGCGGCAGCGGATTCTGTGCGATATGGCATTTTGTTGGACGCGGACTGCAATGTGTTAGCCCGACTGCCGGATTTATGCGATATTACTGAAGATAACCGCTTGATTTTCGATGATAACCATGGGAATTTGCGGCAAAGCCGTGTTTATTCCATAGATGAGCTGACAGCGCTTGCCAAAGAGCGCCTGGCTGGTATCACTTCATGACAGAAAGGAGAGCATAACGGCAAAACACAGGATATCGTGAACGATTGATCATAAAAAGGAGGAAAAAAGCATATGAAAATGCTGAAAAAAGGGTTAGCGGCAATGCTTGCGGCTTGTATGCTGCTTTCGATGCTGCCAGCAGCCCTGGCAGCAGATTCCGCCGACCCGGAAACCCCTGCCATTTCACAGGGAATGATTCTCTGCAATCTGGGCTATCTGCGACCAGGTGCAGATGGGAATCTGGAACAGGCTATGATGCCAATCTGGTCTGATGCAGCAACCGCAGAAGCACAGGACGGCGGCGTATTTGAAGCAGATGGCAGCTATACCATTCAGCTTGAAGATAACGCAGTGTTCCCGTATCAGCTGCAACTGAGTGCATTTGATGCGGAGGGAAACCCGACTGATGCGGGACAGGAAATTGTTACTTTTGAAACCCCGGACAGCACAGTAGAATTTGCAGGGCATACCTTTCGCGTTGCGGCAAACAACCCGCAGACCGCAGAAGATGCAATGCCAGTGGTAAAAACACAGAATGAGTTTGATTATGTCAGCCCACTCTATCTGTTGCCGGTACCATCCCAGCAGAAAGATTGCACTTTGAACTTGCTTAGCTCACTTCCAGCACAGTTGCGCAGCTATAAGGTAAAAGATATACTGGATAATGCAGTTGTTGAAGATTCAAGCGCTCTTTCCACGAAAGCATCTGGCAATACTGTGCTTTGGACTGTTAATGACGAAGATGGCAATTATAAAACCTATCAAGAAACAGATACGATTGATTTGGCTCGATATAGCTGGGTATATTTTATCATCGGTTCTGGTGACCAGCTTGCCAGCGATAATACGCTTTACAGTGTGAGTTGTCAAAAGATTAATTTGAATGACTGCATTGAAGGCGAACTTTATGTGCAGAATCAAAAGGTTACAGATTATTCCTGGTACCATTCTTATCCTGCAAGCCCCAAAAGCAATTACTTAGAGATGCAAGCGCCAGAAACAAAGTTACCATGGAATACGACTTCACAATTAAAACTGAAGCTGTCAACAGGTTCTGATTTGGATGGTAAAGGATATACATTCAAAGTTTATACTGGTTTCCATGAAACAAAGGATACATTAGCCAGTGCGCAAGATATCACAACACAAATTTGGGGTAGCTCAGCCGCTGGTCAGCCAGGAATTTATAATCCTTCTGAGAATCGAAACTATCCAGAGTTTACACTTGCCATTTTGAATGGCAGCGATGTGATTGCTGTTGAACCATTCAAGGTGCGTGCATATTCAAATAATATAGATGCATGGGGAAACTTATATTATAGCGAAACAGGTCTTGGTAATTTATCGACAAGTCAGGATTATATTGAACCGACAGATGGTATTGATATAAACCAATATACTTTGGCTGTTACCAGTTCCTATAATGCTGACGATGAATTTTGGCTACAGCCAGAATATTACGACCCAACTGATTCAAGCGACCCAGCACATACCACAGCAAAATATGCAGTGTTGGGCAATTATACAACAGAAGCGGAAGTAAAAGCTGCAATTGATGCAGGTACGGTAACAAATAGTTGGAATGGCACAAGTTTTAACCGCATTAAAGCAAAGTTTAACGGTGAGGGTCAAGTGTTGACAATTGTTAATAGTGCGGGAAGAGTTTGGCGGTATCGCTTTGTTGTAACCAAAGCGGAAGAACCAGCACAAAGCCGTAATGCGCGTCAGGACGTTTATTTCCGAGTATTCGGTTCTAAGGTTGGCGAAAATGAGTTCCATTCTGCTACCAATACAAGTGACCGTTATGATTATGCTGCAAATAAGGTAGACGAATCGCAAGTTACAAAAGCAACTGATATGTATATCTTGCCATATCAGCACGATTCCTACTACGACCTTGGCTTCCAGACTGTTTTTGTCAATGATATAAACTTTGACTTAACCAAAGTTAAACCGATTTTCTATTCATATGGTGAACGCAAGGTTTATGCTGGTACGAATAAAGATCAAACCGCTGGCGAAACTGCGATTGTAGAAAGCGGCAAAAATGAAACCGATTTCTCTAACGGCAATCCAGTACCATATTCTGTTGTCGGTAAAGATGGTTATCATCTGAAAAACTACTGGGTTACTTTTGTGAAAAAGCAGACCGGCGGCGCAAAGCTGTTTGTCAATGGCGCAAATGACCAGGATGAATCCTATCAGGTTGGCGGCGGCGTCATTAAGCGCGACGTATTCCTGGATACCCGCAACAACAATGAGCATGATATTTTCATTGCAAACATTGGCGATGCCGAAATGACAGGTTTGAAAGTCACGTTGGAAAACGCGAAAAATATCAAGTTGGATGATTACTGGAACATTAAAGACAGCAGCACACATAAACTGCCAGCATTCACCCAAGTTGGAACTACCCAAGGTAGTGATTTTGTAGACATTGGTGCGCAATTGCCAAACGTTGCAAAAATCCGCCTACTGAAAGCAGATGAAGTGAGCGGCGATGAAATCGCAGGCAGACTGACGATTTCCGCAGATGGGCAAACCCCAGTTATCTTTGAATTAACTGGTACCATTGGCGCTCCGCGCATTCTCACTAGAACAGTGCCGGAAAACCCAACCGCAGTACAATATGTCCACTATTCTATGCTGATTCAGCATAATAACCGTTATCGTTGGAACCACATTAAGTTTGAACTGACCGAAGGCAGCGAACTGCCAGACGGTTTGGAACTCCAGGAAAATGGTGAAATCTATGGTGTTCCAAAGGAAACTGGTGAATTCCATTTTGGGGTACGTATGACCAGCGATTTCCCAGAAGGCAATGACGGGGATCAGGTAAATGATTACGTTTTGACGGTTTTGCCAAACACAGACGAAAACGTAGACGCTGCTTCCATGGATGAAGAGTTCGGTTACGAGGTACTGAACCGCATCCCAGACCGCGATACCTATAACAGCAGTGAACTGTTCCGTTCCGAAGGCGTTTATGGCGAGTATATCGAAAAACGCGAAGTCCGTATCGATGGTGAAAAACTGGAAGAAGGCGTCGATTACGATTCCGAAGAAGGCAGCACCAAGATTACTGTCCGTGCGCAGACCCTCAGCAAACTCAGCAAGGGTACCCATACCCTGTCTGTGGAATTCCGTTCGGGCAAAACCATGAAACGTTCTGCCCAGAACTTTAAGAAGGGTTCCGGTTCGTCCTCCTCGAATAACAACACTGGCAATAAAGGCAGCTCCGGCGGCGGTGGCGGCGGTAAACGCAAACCAAGCACCAATACCAATAAGCCATCCACCCCAAGCAAACCTTCTACCCCAAGCACACCTTCCCAGCCAAAGCAGTCCTTCCATGATGTGCCGCGTACAGACTGGTCGTTTAACGATGTGGAATGGGCAAATACCAACGGTTTGATGGTTGGCATTGGCAATGAATCATTCGGTCCCACTGCGCAGATTTCCGACGCAATGGTTGTATCTGTGCTTGCCCGCCTGGCAAAGGCAGATCTAAGCGCATATACCTCGGCTAGCTTTGAGGATATTGCCGATGGGCAATGGTATTCCTCCTCAGCATCTTGGGCGCGTGCAATTGGCATCATTGGCAGTGAGCCATTCCAGGCAGTACCGCCATGCCCGCGTGGCGATTTGGCAGTGATGCTGGTACGGTATTTCGACAACCTGAAAATACCATATTCTGTAGCTGAAGGCGATGTTTATTTAGCAGATGCAGAACAAATGAATGCAGAAGAATTGAAAGCATTCCAGATTCTTGTGAAACTAGGTATCATCAAGGGCAAAGGCAATAATACCATGGACCCGACCGGGGCAACTACCCGTGCGGAACTGGCAGCGCTTTTGCACCGTGTATCTGACTTTGTCGCAGCATCCGGCAGATAAATAAAAAAAGAAATCCGGTACGCATCAGGGAAACCTGTGCGCACCGGGTTTTTTTATGTGAAAGCAGACATAAAAACTTGTATATTTAGAATGGATATAGTATAATAGGGAATGACAACATATCTTGTCGAAAAAGACAAGGAGAAAACCTGATTTTACAGGAGGGGACAAACAAATGAAGATGAAACAAGCGGTTATGGGAATATTCTGCGGATGTATGTTTGCATCGGGGGTATTGACAGCACAGGCAGTAAACACACCAGAGCCAGCGACTGCATGGAATGGTGTATTTTATGCAGAGGATCGGTTTGTATTTACATTTACAAATACCCAAATGGCAGAAACAAACCAACTCGGCTGCATCATAAAGAACGCCGATGATATTCAGCTTCCGGTAATTTTGTATCAGGGCAGTACATATTTCCCATTGCGCACAGCCGGAGAACTGACAGGGAAAAATGTCGATTGGGACGCTGAAACCAAAACCGCATCATTATCTGGCACAGCGGAAAAGGTCTATCACACCGAAGCAAAAGAATCCATGATTCCCAAGGATATGAAACTATCCGTCATACAGGACAAGGAAATCAAGATTTCCATTGACGGCAAAGAAACACCGTTAAAAGATGCCAGCGGCAATGTGATTTATCCGATTATTTATGCCGATACAACTTATGTACCATTGCGCAGTGTGAGTGAACTGACTGGCTTAGAGGTCAAATGGACAAAAAATGATATTGATGAAGAATGTATTTTTATGCGCACGCCGCTTACAGATGCACAAAAAACCGAAGCTGATACTTATATCAAAACACAGGCGGAACGTTTGCAGGCAATTAGTGATGCCGCCACAGCATTACAGGATAAAGATACCCTCACAGAAGAGGTGCGCACCGAAACATTTACAAATATCCTTGCACAGCTTGACAAAATGGAACAGGAATCGCTGCCGACTGCCCCATTATTCACAAAAACCAATGCTGTATTACAAGATGCTTTGCAGCAATTGCAGTCAACCATCCAACAGTTACAAACCGCACCACTAGAAGAAATACAAACCGCTATGATACGCGGCACCTGGCAAGGCAAGGAAATTGATATCAGCATCCCACTCATTCAAATGCAGAAGGTACTTGAACAAACCAGCGACATCAAAGGCACACTTGCAGCCTGGATGCTATAAAAACAAAAAATGCGCGTCTGATGCAAAAATCAGCGCGCATTTTTATTTTGCATGAATGATAACAGGTCAAATCGTTTTCTGGATGGTGAAAATATTTTTCCCATCCGCATATTCATACTGCACATGATCCATCATTCGCTTGACCATAAAAATACCAAGCCCGCCAATTTGGCGGTCTTCCGCGGCTAAGGTGACATCCGGGTCATCATTTTTCAGCGGGTCATATGGCTTGCCGGAATCTAAAAATTCAATGGTAATCTGTACCGGGTCTGAACCAACCTGACAGCGGATTGTTGCATCTCCAACATCCGGGCGATACGCATAATGCGCAATATTCACAAAGATTTCTTCCGCGGCAATTAGAATCTGGTTGCAGGTTTTTATTGGGCAGTGTAACCCTTCCAGTTCATTTTCCAGGAACCCTAACACAGTATCAAGCTGTTCAGTCAGCGCCGGAACGGTAATTGTTTTCATGAGAGCGCCTCCTTGGATATGGGTTTGCTATGCTGGTATAACTTAAAGGATAACATTGTGATATCATCCGCTTGTTCCGCACCATTGACAAATTCCCCGACTTTACCCGCAATATAGGGCAAAAGCTCCGCAGGGGGCATATCTTTTGCCATATCTGCATTAACCGCGTCGGAAAGCCGTGCTTCCCCATAAAGTTCCAGCGCGGCATTGGTGGCTTCGGTTACGCCGTCAGTATACAGCAGCACACTGCTGCCTGGCATAAGCTGCACTTCAAACTGGCGGTAACGAATCCCTTCCATACCAGCCAGTACAAACCCTGGACGGACTTTCAGCCATTCATAATCCCCATCAGCATGGCGTAAAAGCGGCGGGTTATGCCCCGCGTTGGCATAAGTCATCACGCCGGTTTCCAAATCGATAATGCCAAGGAATGCTGTGACAAATAACCCTTCCCCATTGTTTTCACAAAGCTGTTCATTGGCACGGATGAAAATATCCGCTGGGGAAGAGCTGGATTGTGCTTGGTTGCGGATAATGGTTTTCGCAATGACCATAAACAGCGCGGCAGGCACACCCTTACCGGATACATCCGCAATCACAATTGCCAAATGGGTTGCATCGACCATAAAGAAATCATAAAAATCGCCGCCGACTTCTTTTGCAGGTTCCATGGTCGCGTAAATATCGAAATCATCGCGTTCCGGAAACGCCGGGAAAATATTTGGCAGCATATCGCGCTGAATATTACTCGCAACATTGAGTTCGGCTTCGGTGCGCAAGGCACGGGATGACCATAAAGCGGTAGAAAAGATTTCCCAATACAGAATGACAAAAATCGAACAAATAATCAGATAAAACAGGATAAACAGCATCCGGGTTTCCGGGATGGCTGGCAAAATACCCAAATAATTGGTAATCCGGTTAATCACAAAGAACGCAAGGAAGGAATAAACCGGAATCGCAACATATTTGCGCATCTGCTCGCCCAGCACCGTGATAACATCCTGCACGGTTTTACACATAAACCGGCGGTACAGCAGATAAAGCAGGATAAAAATCACAATTTTAATGCTGTTAAAAATCAGCAGCGAATGGATATTATACGGGTTTGGCGAATGGTCAACAAAACTAAGGGTTGTGCCGCAGAAGAAAAAGGTTGCGACATTGGCAATCAGCGCACCCATCACCGAAACAAACACGCGGGCCGGGATAACCTCTTGATATAGGATTACCGCGGCAACCGGCGCAATAATCAACATACTAATCAGGTTCAGGGTATCATTGGTTGCGTCAAGGGAATAGCCAAGCACACAAAGCCCATAATGCAGCGCCAAAAAGCACGCCCAGCAAAGGGTTGTTTTGACTTTGCTGAAACGGGGCGTCAAAGTGCTGTTTGACAAAAAAGCGGCCAGCCACAGGGAGAAGTTCCCTGCGAGTGAAAACAACGCGACAACGGGAAATTCAACTTTCACTTCATACACCATCCTTTGATTGAAATGCGCCCAGCGTATCCAGCCCAGTGAGATAAGCGGTCAGATAAGCGTCGGTAATTTCGGGCCAAGAGAAACCTTCCTGTTCCAGCGCCCGGATTGAAAATCCGCTTTCACAAGGGGTTTCCGCCATATGCCGCCCACCGGTTACACGGGTTAAAAATCCATCCAATGTGCCGCTGAAAGCGGGATCTTCTGCCGCATGGAGCATAAATTCATCAAACGCGGCATCATCAATTGCCTGCACCGGATAACCGATTTCCTCCAAACGGGCAAGCAAACGGCTGACCGGCAAATCATTGCTGTCAAAGATATGGAAAACCGTATATTCCTCCGCACTGCCTGCCATGCGGCAAATGGCACGGGACACGGCGTCAACTGGGGAAAAATTCATCCAGCTCCGCGCCATAGACATTGGACAGCGTCCAGTAGAAACAATAGACTGCAATAATTTTGTAAACCCATTGGTCGCACGGTTCATTTGAAATTCACCGTCTGAAATGCGCCCCTGTAAATTGCCGACGCGCATAATTTTCGCGCGCAAACCGTTGGGGATTTCCAGCAAAATCATTTTTTCAGCAAGGAATTTGCTTTCCAAATAAGCGTTGGATAAATCCTGCCGGATCCATAAACGCTGTTCGCTCAGCGATACGCCGATATCTGCCATATCCTGTTCAATAAACCCGCCGACACTCAGCGTGGAAATCTGCACCAAAGCAGCGTTATGCTTTTTGCAGAACCCAATCACATTGCGCACCCCATCGACATTGGTTTGCCGGATGCGGTTGCCCACGCCAAAATGACTGACATCAGCGGCGCAGTTAATCACGGTATCAATGCGCACCCCTTCCGGAAGCTCGACAATTTCTTCATTCATCAGGTTGCCGTCAATGGCAAACAAACGGGTGCCAAAAGCCGAAGCAAAATTATCCTCAAAATAATAGAACAAAGAACCTTTGAGGCGTTTTTCCGGGGTCAGGTTATTTTTGCCGCGTACCATGCAGTAAATCTTGCCATAGGTTGTGGACAAAAGTTCATATAGGATATGGATGCCTAAGAACCCAGTTGCACCGGTCAGCAGCACATTGCCAAGCGGGCGCAGCCCGCGCTGATAATTATGGTTATGATATAATACATCACGCAAAACGGCGGCTTGCTGTGCGGTACACAGCGCATTTTCCGGCGCGGCAGGTTCCAGCGGTGTATCCGCATGGTCTTTATCAATCTCCTGCACCAAGGCGCGGACGGTTGGATGTTCAAAAATCTTGCCATATTCCAGGTTAAAGCCCTCATGTTTTGCCAGCAAAACGATATGCGCCGCCTGCAAGGACGTGCCGCCAAGGGCAAAAAAGCTGTCGGTCACACTGACATCTTCATCTTTCAGCTTGAGCGTTTGCGCAAAGATATGACACATCGTCCGTTCCCGCGCGGTGCGCGGCGGCACATAGGTGCGCTCCACATGGATTGCCCGTTCCATCAGCAAACGCTTATCAATTTTGCCATTTGCGGTTTGGGGCAGTTCGGGCAGATAGAGGAACAATTCAGGCACCATATAATGGGTCAGAAAACTGCCTGCATATTGTTTCAGTGTATTTTCATCCTGCGCCTGTTCTGCCGAATAATAACAGCATAAATGTTCCCGCCCATCAATTTCTTTGACAATTGCCGCGCATTGCCGGATACCATCATAAGATTCCATACAGCGTTCAATTTCGCCAAGTTCAATGCGCAAGCCGCGCAATTTCACTTGGTCATCCCGCCGCCCGCAATAAACAAGCTGTCCATCCGGCAAAGCATAACCATGGTCACCGGTTAAATAAACCCGGTCCTGCACGGTGCCGTCAGATAATTGGATGAACCGTTCGGCAGTCAGGTCAGGGCGACCAAGATAACCACGGGTGACGCCATTACCGCCGACGGCGATTTCACCTGTCGCGCCAGGCAGCGCCAGTCTATGTTTGCTGTCCAGTAAATAAACCCGTGCGCCCGCAATGGTAGAACCAATGGTAATGCGGTCAGTTACCCGCCCAATAGTAACGCCGATGGTCACTTCTGTGGGGCCATAGCCATTATAAAGCCGCGCGGAAGTGGCATCAGATAAAGCATTCAGCAGCGGTTGGGTAAAGGCTTCGCCTGCGGCAAGCACAATATCCACGCCGCGCATGGCTTCACGAAATGCGGGTTCATCCAAATATGCCAGCAGACGGGAAGGGGTACAGTGCAAAATATTTGCGTCGCTTTCCGAAAGGCTTTTTGCTAGCGATTCGGGGTTGTTCATGCCATCTTCATCGGCAAGCACAACCGGAATGCCACTCAGCAGGGTGGCAAACAGTTCAAACGCGGAAATATCAAAACAAATCGAGCCAACCGCAACAATCCCTTTGCCATTTGCGACAATATCGCGGTTAAATTCATTGTTGCCGGGCTGCATAAAGTTTGCAATGCCGCGATGTTCTACCATAACCCCTTTGGGGCGTCCTGTGGTGCCCGAAGTATAAATAATGTAGCAAAGCCAATTTGGCTGCACCTGCGGCAAAGCGAGCGCGGCATTTTGCGGATTTTCCGCAAGCAGGGCAGCAGGCGGCAGACAAGCCATATCTGGTATTTCCGTATCTGAAATTAACAGCGCGGCATGGCTGTCTGACAAGATATAGCGGATACGTTCCTGTGGATAAGCCGGGTCAACCGGCACATAAGCCGCGCCCGCTTTGAGAATACCGAGCAAAATCACAGGCAAATCGGTGGTACGCGGCAGCAGGAAAGCCACAAGGGATTCGGGGGCAACGCCCGCGGCAACCAAGTTGCGCGCGGCGATATCTGAAGCGGCGTCTAGTTCGGCGAATGTATAACTGCGCCCTTTGCCGGAAAGGGCACGGGCATCAGGCGTTTTTGCCGCCTGTGCCCGGAACATGCTGACAATGGTTGCATCTTCCGGGAAAGGCAGCACAGGCCCCGCTAAAAGCTGGCATAATCGTTTTTGTTCATGTTCGGGCAGCGACTGGAGATTGCCAACAGGCATATCATGATGTAACATCAGAGAATCAAGCATACACAACATAATATCCACAATGCTGTTGATATCCTGCGCGGTATAATAATCGGCGCGGTAATCAAGCTGAAAACGATAGGAATCATGTCCGCCTGTCCAGTCAAGCACATGTAATGTCAGTAAATTGGTCATTGCGCCGCCAAAGTGCATAGCATAGCGCACGGGCAGCCCATGCCGTTCCAATGCAAAATCCTGATAAGACAGGGTAAAGTGAGAAAGTGCGCCAGCCCTGCCTTCGCGGGATAAATCATCCATCAGCTCAGATAAACCATATGCTTTATGTGCCGCCGCGGCACGGCTTTGGTTTTGGATATGCTGGCAAAGTTCCACAAAGGAAGATTCGGGTTTCACCTGCACCCGCACGGGTACCGCCATGGTATACATCCCAGCGGTATTCAAATCATCTTTGGTGCGATTGAGGCGCGGGACAATCACACAGATATCCTCTGTGCCCAGCAAGCGGGAAAGATATAAGGCATAAGCGCCAAAAAACACACAAAATGGCGACACGCCATAGCGGTTGGCAAAACTGCGGACACGGATTGAAGTGCGCAGCCCAACCGAATGGGATGACCAAATGATTTTATGCCCCACATCGGCGGGCATCGGATGAGGCAGCGCGCCCGGTTCAAACCCTTTCAAATAGGTTTTCCAAAATGCGCCGTCCGCATCATTTTGCGGGGCGGTGATTTTCACCCGGTTTAAAAAAGAATCAAACGGCAGCGGGGTTTTATCCGCACAAAGCGCAAGAAAACGTCCATAAACCGATGTAAACCCATAGCCATCAGCAATCAAGTGATGGATACGCAGTGCGACGGCAGTTTTGCCGGGCAATGTATAAATAACCGCTTCAAAAAGCGGACTGTCATAAAGATCAAACGGCAGGTAAGCTTGTGCATCAAATGCCATATGTAATTCGGTTTCATCCGCCACCGGCAACACCCGGCAGGCAAATGGGGTATAGCCCGCGTCATACTGCATCACACCGTCCGCTGTGCGGGTAAAACGAATGCGCAGTGTTTCGGTATGCTGCACAAGCCCCCTCAGCGCGTCATTCAGCTTGGCAGGGCTTAACGCATTATCAAAAATCAGCAGCACAGCTTCGGTATAAAGCGCTTTATCCGGGCAGCTTTCACTGGCGAGCCAAATCTGGTATTGGGGCTTGCTAAGTGGATAAAGAGTATTCATAGTGATCAAAATCTCCAATCATAGAATGTCGGGGGCAGGACAGGGCGGCTGGGCACACATATGGCAAGATGGAACCCGGCAATCCAACCGGGCATCAGTCCGAAAGCGGGCAAGGGCGTCAGCCCATCAAAAAGCGCAAAGCCGCCGGCAACCGGCACAGCACGGAAGCCATCCCCTGGAAGCTGGAAACGCCCAAAATATTTGAGCCAGCTTTCCCAAAGCGCCCATAAAGGCAGGAATTGTTTTTCGCTTTGGGCATCCAGCCGCATTTCGCGGGCAAGCCCGCGCCAAGCGGGCATGGGGGCAAAGGGTTCCAAATCCAGTCCAACAGGCTGGTCAGACAGCGCACAGACAGCACGCCCGCCCGCATGGGACAGGCTGATATGCAGCCCTGTATTTGGGAAAGAGGGCTTGCCTGCGGCATCATAATGCAGTGCAGATAAAGGCGGCGGCACACGGAAAGTATGGGATAAAGCGGCTTCCAGCAAGGCATAGCCTGCGAGGGAAAGCTGCCGGGCTGCGGGCAAAACATCAAGCAGCGCTTTTTGTTTTTGCCCCGGCAGGCGGGACAGCACGGCATCCGAGCTGCCCGTGGCAGGCGCGGTATAAATGCGCAGCAGGGTTAAGCATCCTCAATGGTTAAAATATCAGAAAAGCCGGTCATATCCAGCACCTCCATGATTTCTTCAGAAACATGGCGCAGAGCCATCGTGGTATGCTGGCGGGTAACGGCTTTCTGACCAGTCAGCAAAGAGCGCAGCCCAGCACTGCTGACATAAGCGAGTTCTGTGAAATCCAGGATAATATTTTTGCCGCTTTTAATTTCCTCCAGCAATGCTGTTTGGAAATCCTGTGCAGTTGTTGTATCCAGCCGCCCATTGAGGCTTAAAACAATCTGTTCTCCCTGCGTGCTTTTTTTGATATTCATAATGTAAAATCTCCTTTTGGATGGTGAGAAAGTTAAGATGGCGGCAAAAAAACCGTCAAACAACAAACAATTATACATTATCCATTATAGCTGGGAAAGGACAACAAAAAGACAACAGGGTGTTTAAGGGGCAGCGTTTGGCATAGCGGTTTGGTATGGTGGTAAAGCACGTTCGTGCGAATGTGGTTAGCAGCATAAGGAACGGGAGAAAACGAAAGGGGCAGCATTTGCGAATTGATGTAACAGCAAGCACGTTCGTGCGAATGTGGTTTGCAGCATGAGGAACAGGAGAAAACGAAAGGGGCAGCATTTGCGAATTGATGTAACAGCAAGCACGTTCGTACAGATGTGGTTAGCAGCATAAGGAACGGGAGAAAACGAAAGGGGCAGCGTTTGCGAATTGATGTAACAGCAAGCACGTTTGTACAGATGTGGTTTGCAGCATGAGGAACGGGAGAAAACGAAAGGGGCAGCATTTGTGAATTGATGCGTCAGCAGCGATTATTCCGCAGAAAAATAAATGTGTTCCAAATGCCCTGCGGAAAATTCTGCCCAGCTATATCCGGGCAAATAATTATGCCGGTAATTTTTCACTGCCCGTGGGTCGCCGTCCAGCAGGCGGTAGCTGTCACAGTCCAGCAGTTCGGGGCGTACAGCAATCTGATTATGTGCCTTTACAAGGATTTCTGCCACACCAGCTTGTTCCAGTGCTGTGCGCAGACTGCGGACAATCGTTTGGAAATAATTTTTCCGTGCAGTATGGTAAACCCCATCTTCCCAAAGCAGGCTGCACGCTTCCCGGGTGGTCAGCCCTGCGCCATGCCTGTCCACCAGACACGCGAGCAGTTCTTTTGCCTTTGCCCGGTGAAATGTCAACGGTTTCCCATCTACAAAGACTTCAAAGCCGCCAAATGTCTGAATTTTCACCCGTTTGCGGTATAAAAAAGTCAGTTCCTGTTTGAGCCGTGTCGGATCAGCAGGTTTCAGCACATAGCCAGCCGCATGGAGGGCAAAGGCAGGGATTGCATATTCCGCATGGGCAGTAACAAAAATGATATGCAGCCCAGAATATTGCTTGAGCAGCACGCCTGCAAGCTGAATGCCATCCATATCCGGCAATTCGGTGTCTAAAAAGACAGCATCAGGCGGGCAGCCCGCCGCAGAAGCAAGGGCATCCGCGGCGCAGCACGCCGCGGCGCAATGGCAGCCAGGCGCCGCCTGCGCAAGGCATTGGCATAACGCATCCCGCGCGGCGGGATCAGCATCAACGGCAATAAAATTCATAAAAGGGGTAAACATCCTTTCCTGAAACAGGATTTGAAATAAATAAAAATGTAAAATAAATATATATAAAGTAATAAAAGTGAAAATTCGGGGAGAGGGGGCGAGTATTGAACCTTTGGGAAATGACATAAAAAGATGTTGCTTTTTGTACTATGCTGCGATAAAATAATACCGACCATGGATTATGTTTACCAGCAAAGTGCCCAGTGCCACAGGAGGAATATGCCATATGGGGATTCGATTCACGATTTGCGTCGCAGACCGGCAGGAAAGTGAACAAATCACAGTATTTTTGCAGGCATGGGCAGAAGAAAATTGCATTGATATACATACCATAGAAGCTGCACAGGATAGCACATATCCCCTGGAAACTGCCGCGGGGGACGGGTGGATTCTGTTGGCGGACAGCACGGTTTTGCAGCAAAAAACGTTGGACATTTTGGCGGATATTCAGCGGGAAAACGAAAATTTCGGCATTCTGCTGATTTCTGACAGCCCGGATTTCGCAATTGATGGGTATCAATGCCACCCGGATGCGCTGATTGAAAAACCAATTTGCTGGGAAAAGATTTGCGCGGCGCTTGACCGTTGTTTCCGCTGCTGGAAAAAAGGACAGCAGTGGCTGGATTTGCCTTTCCAGCACCGGCGGGTGCGGGTGCCGCTTGGGCAGATCCATTATGTTGAGGCTGTTGGGCGCAATTCCATTTTATATTGTACTGGCGGCGCGATTCAGGTGAATTGCGCATTGGGCATGTTGATGGAACATTTGCCCCAGCCGCCATTTTTGCGATGCCAAAAAGGGTTTGCGGTGCATCTTGGGGCAATCCAGAAGATTGCCGGCGGTGAACTTGTGATGAAAGAAGGGCAAATCATTTCCGCGACACGCGGCAAACTGCGGCAGATCCGGGAGTCTTATCAAGCCTATCAGCGCCAAAGAGGAGAGGGATAAAAATGCAGCTATCCGTCGCAATTTGTGAAGATTATTTGGAAGAACGGTCACAGCTTGGGCGTTTAGTGCGCAATTATGCCACCCAGCGCGGTATAGCGCTGGCAATTGAATCCATTGCCAGCGGGGAGGATTTTGTCCGGCTGGTGCAGCCGGGGCGTTGGGATTTGGTGCTGATGGATATTTACATGGCGCCAGGGCATATGGATGGCATGGAAGCAGCCGCGTGTCTGCGCGAGCAGGACGAGGAATGTCTGCTTATTTTTGTCACAACCAGCCGGATGCACGGCGGCGCCAGCTATGCCGTACACGCGGCGGATTATTTATGTAAGCCGGTCAGCCAAAAGACGCTGGATAAAATATTAGATTGGCATTTAGCGCGTCAAAAAGAACGGTTCCGCACCTTGCGGCTGCGCTGCGATTGGGAGGAACAGGATATCCGGATACGGGATATCTGTTATATTGAAATCCAGAAACATACTGCAATGATCCATATGAAGGATAAGGTACTTCAGACATCACGCACCATTACCGCGCTGGAAGAAGAACTGCAAGGGGGCGGGTTTTTGCGCTGCCACCGCAGTTATCTGGTCAATATGCACCATATTATGCGGATTGAAAAGCGGGATTTTCTGATGGATAATGGGCATAAAGTGCCGCTGGGCTCAACGCTGGCAACGGCAGTACGCGCTCAGTTTATGGACTGGGTTTTTGAAAATAATCGATATGGGCTGACAAAAATGCTTTCTGAAAATTAAAACAGCACCGGATTAAAATAGCACCGGATACTTTGCGACAGAGAGAAAGGCAGCCCCTTAATCACCATGAACTGGGTTTTTGAAAATAATCGATATGGGCTGACAAAATACTTTCCGAAAATTAAAACGCAAAAGCGGTCTAATGCCCTGCGGCAGGGACTCCCCCCTTACCGCGGGGCGTTTTTTTGATGGGAATTACATCAGCCCCATATCAGCATAAAAGTTTTGCAGTTTTTTGCGCAGAGCGGCTTCGCCTTTGGTATATTTTTTTGAATCGCCGCCCATAGACAGCGCCAATGCCGCCGCCTGCATACCTTGCATGGTTTGCGCCATTTGCAGGATACCGCGCCGGTCATCGGCAGAGTATGCCTCGCCGGAAGGGGAAGCAGATGCCCGCTGCATTTGGGGGCCAAGCGCACGGAGCATCATATCATTCATGGCACGGTGTAAGGCTTCTTCCCGTCCGCCAACCATGCCAGCGGGGTTGTTTGTTTGGTCATAATCGCCAAAGGAACTATACATATCTCCGCCTTGGCGCAGGGCGTCAATCGCTTCTTGACTGTGGGAAAGGGAGTCCAGATAGGTATCAAAGCCAGAAAGCCCGACATCCTGGTATTTTTTCACAGCGCCAGGGTTCATCATTTTATTTGTACCGCGTTTTGTCCCACGGGATTCTTTGTAAGAACCATGGGATTCCGCGCTTTCCGCTTTATTCATCACAGAAAACAGCCCTTTGCCCTGTTCGGTCAGTTTAGGAACGACATCCCGTGCAACGCCGTCGTGGGCAGCGGCCAGCCCTTCAGTATAATCTTTGACAAGGGGCGTATTGCCGCGGAGGAACGCAAACCGCCCGCCATTGCTGACATCCAAGGTTCGGGATGATGCAGTGACAGCTTGCTGTGCTTCAGGCGCAAGGGCGGAAACTGCCTGGTTCATCGCGGCGCTGTCATAAGTTGGGGAAGCCAGTCGTTC
The DNA here is from genome assembly GCA_964017555.1 of uncultured Butyricicoccus sp. Classification (GTDB taxonomy): domain Bacteria; phylum Bacillota; class Clostridia; order Oscillospirales; family Butyricicoccaceae; genus Butyricicoccus_B. The sequence continues at coordinate 69,952 of CAXHNU010000002.1, forward strand.
ATTGCGGGGGCGCTGAGAAGGCGGCATCATTTGCGGCGGTTTATCTTTTTTCGCCTGCATAGGGCCGGCGGCGCTGGCAGCGGATACATCTGAAATCGCGCCCACAGGCGCGGCGGATATGGGCTGCCCCATGGCAGCCAGCATCCCTTCATGATCGGCGCGGGCTTCCAGGGCATGGCTTTGTAAAAAGCCATGCCCAGAAACTTCGCCGCGTGCCTGGGATACCGCATGGCTGATTTCATGCCCTAAAAGAGCCTTTCCGCCGGTGCTGGCAAAGTCCAGCTTGCCGGGGGCAAAGGCAATACGGCTGCCCTGTGTGATGGCTGACGCGCCTGCGTCAGCCACAGCCTGGCTTTCATAAAGCTGAATGCCGGATAAATCCGCGCCAAAGGATGATTCCATCCGGGCGCGGAGCGCGCCGGGCAGGTCAACTTTATGCCCCAGCATATCTGGGGCTGGGGCGGCAGCGCCTGCCCGCAGCGCATCCAGCGCGGGCACATCTGGCACAGCCGCCGCAGGCAGGCTGGCAGGCTGCTCACCAGCCTGCGGTTTCTTTTGATAAGTCTGCATAAAAAATTACCTCGCTTTATGATTGGGCAGGGATACGGCGTTTGAGTTTGGCATTTTGCCGGTCAACATGGGACTGTAATGCCATGGCTTTTAGGGTGCGGTAATATTTGGAACCGGTATCGGCTTGACCGCTTTGCTGCCCGGCGTGTTCATATTGCATGAGCATTTGATTGATTACAGAATCATATTCTACCAGCGTATTGCTGGCAAAACCGCTGCCAAAGTGGCGTGCGGCAGCAGCATTTTCAGAAAGCCCCTCGTTTGAAACCAGCGCATCAGCAGCTTGCTTAGAGCCTTTTAGCATATCACGTCTGCGGGCAGCGTTGGTACGGTCAGCATCCGATAAGGTTTGCTGGAAATCTTCCGGGATATCAGCAGGTATGGTTTGCTCGCTGTTGCCGCCAGCGGCAATATCAAGAAATGCAATCATATCCGCCATCTTTAAATCTTTGAATTTTTGCCCAAAAGTATGCCGTTCGTCATCGTTTTGGAATTTCTGCGCGGCATAAGCAAGTGCGGTATCCCTGCCGGCAACTTCTTTCCGCTGCGAAAGATATTGGAAAAGTTTATCCCCTCCAGCATAGCCCAAACGGTCTCTATGATATGCCCCTAAAGTCTGCGTTCCGCCTTTTTGGTCAGCAATCTGTGTGGTTTTTGCGGTTGGCAGCGCTTGGTTTAATGCCATCAAGCGTTCAGCCCGTTCGTTGCGTCGTGCGGCGAGGTCGGTGCTGCCTTTTTCGGCGGAAAGGCTTAATTCTGTATTCTGATATGCTTCCCCATTGGCAACATGGGTCAGCTCATGGAGCGTTGTGCCCATTGCGTCATTGCCGGAAGTACCATGCACCCGGCTGTGAATATGATAATGGTGTGCGCCTTCAAAACCGGGAGAACCCGGGTCAAAACTGACAATCGCGCCGGAACCTGTGCTGGTTGGCTGATAAGTCGGGGCAGACGCACCAGCGGCGTTTTGATCCGCAAGCACACCGGCAACAACCATCTGCAATGCGGGGGAATAACCCGAATCCGGCTGATAAACATCTTTCAAAGAAGAGAAAATCCTGGTTGACGCCTCGATATAATTGTTTTTTTCGTCATTTGACAGGCTATTTATGCCAACGGGATTTTGGGCGGCTGTGATAAGTGCATCCGTATTCTGGTCTGCGTGTGCGGCAGTGCCGCCCTTCATGGAAAGCTGATATAAGATATCTTCGGCATGTGCGGTACGCCCTTTATGGAGGGCTGTTTCATCGGTGCTGTTTTTATTGATATAAGCCATAGCGGCATCCATCAGCGCCATTTCCGCTTCGGGGTTTTCGCTGCTGGCGTTATATCGTGAAATTAATCCCTGAAACGCTTGGTAATCACTGTCTTTTCGATAAGCCCACTTGTCAAACTGCATTTTTTCAGCATCAATTTGGTGCCCCTGCGGTGTGGCTGGCTGTTGAGGCGCAGTATCCTGATTCTTTTTCGCTTGCATAGGGCCGGCGGCGCTGGCAGCGGATATATCCGAAATCGCGCCCACAGGCGCGGCGGATATGGGCTGCCCTATGGCAGCCAGTATCCCTTCATGGTCAGCACGGGTTTCCAGCGCATGGCTTTGCAAAAATCCATGCCCAGAAACTTCGCCGCGTGCCTGGGATACCGCATGGCTGATTTCATGCCCTAAAAGAGCCTTTCCGCCCATGCTGGCAAAGTCCAGCTTGCCGGGGGCAAATGCAATGCGGCTGCCCTGTGTAATGGCTTCCGCGCCTGCGTCAGCCACTGCCTGGCTTTCGTAAAGCTGAATGCCGGATAAATCCGTACCAAAGGAAGATTCCATCCGGGCGCGCAGCGCCTCGGGCAGGTCAATTTTATGGCCAAGCATATCCGGAGTTGGAGCGGTGGTACCTGCCCGCAGGGCATTCATTGCAGGCGCTTGTGCCAAAGGCGTTGGCGTTTGCACATCTGTTTGTGGGGTGGCCTGTGGTTTCTTTTGATATGTCTGCATAAAAAAACAACCTCATCATTCATGCACCAGTGATGACAATGCAATCACGGCGGTATGTTCAGTGTATTCCGTATATTGTCCGCCGGAAAGCCGCTGCACCAGCGCACGGGATTCCGGGGTCACTGTCGCTGTATAAAATGGGAAATCTCCACCAAACCGGTAAAAAGAAAGATGGATGAGCGCCCGCACAAGCGCGAGAATGCTGACCGGTGCGGCGCAGGGCAGGCGCACTGTTGCCACTTGGGCGCAGCCACCATCTGGGCTTTCCCCAGCAAGCGTATAAGCCGTAATGCGTCCATTTTCCACCCAGGCAAGCGACATATCCGCGGTAACGCGGCTATGGCAGGCGTTCCATTTCAAATAATCTGGGATATCAGGTTCTTTGGCAAGGGCATCCAGCAGTTCGGGGGATAGGTCACAGAATCGCTGCACAGCAGGCGCAGGGCGGAACGTGGGGCGGAAAGCAGCTCGGACAAGCGGCATATCATGGAATTGGGTGCTGTCCATGCGAAATGCCTGTTCGGAAACGGTATAAGGCACCGCGCCGCAGGCGCGGAATAGCTTATCCATAGCGGTAAGCGACTGCCCTTCCAGCACATAATTTGCGGTAAGCTGTCGCGCACCGCGTGCGGCGCATCCTTGTATTAGGGCATCCAGCAGCAACCTGGCAGCGCCCTGCCCCCGGATGGCAGGGTCAATAAACAGGCTTAACAGCACCGCTTCCCCTGCCCGCATTTGGACACAGCCAGCCCCGGCAGCATACGCCCCGGATACCACGCCAAGCGCAAGGACAGACGGGTCACCGGCTGTGATGCAGTCTGCTGCCGCAGGCAGCAAATATTGTGAAAATGGGCTGCCTGCTTCAATGGGGCATAAGGAAAAAAGCGGCATAAAAACACCTCCGCCATGGCATCGATAAAGGGGTCCTTTTGTGCCATGGATTTGGAATCATTGGGTTCTGACATCATTATAGCATGGATGATTTTTTGGCAGTTTTGCAAGTTGTGTTGTTTTGGGAGTGTTTGTGAAAAAACGCTTAAAAATCAGAAAAAATTCAGGTAAAATCAAAATCGGTACAGGCAACCTGTTTGAATTTCCGGATTTGTTGGGAGGGCAAGAAGGGTTAGCAATGAAGCTGGCAGTATGCGGTGCGTCAAGCAGCGAAAAAGAACAGCTATGCGGCTGGATTATGCAGTATTGCAGGCTTTACCGCCTGCCTGTGGATATTGTATGCGTTGACAGCAGAGAAAAGCTGAAAGCATATCCACCTGGCACATTTCAAATTGTCTTTACCGCTTTTGGCGGGGCAGGCGGTTTTCTGACAGCCCGTGCCCTGCGCGAACAGGATAGAAACTGCCGGATTGTACTGGTTGATGATGATGCACGGTTTGCTGTGCAGGGCGTACAGATGCACTTCAGCAATTTGCTGGTACGTCCAATCCGCTTCCCAGCGGTCGCGGAAAGTATGCGGCTTGCTTTGGCGCCACTGCCAGGGCGTTATTTGGGGGAACGGGTATGATAAAACAGCAGTTGGCAGCAAAACGCAGACAACAACAGCCTTTGCCGCAGGCGCAGGCTGTGCGCCAGCAGATTGCCTGGGCAGCTGGCAGCGAGGTTTTTGACAACCGTGACCCTTTGTACCATGTTACTGAGGATTTTCATCAGACATTTGATGCGATTGGGCAGCGCCATGCCGCAGCGCTTGCGGGCGAAACCGTTGGCGGTTTCCAGCCCGCCGGGATGGAGCGGCAAGCGGTACAGCCTGACCAAACCGATGCCCGACAGTTATACCAAACACGTGACCCAGCCAAACAGGATATGGTGCGGCGTTTTTCTGAAACCGCGTTTCAGCGCGGTACATTATCTGGTGCAGTGATGCGGGGCACAGGAAAAATGATGTTGATATCCTGCTTAAAACGCACTGTTGGGCAGTCCGAACCAACCAAAGAACAACAGCGCCGTCTATTTGAAGGCAGTTCCCAGCAGCGGAATGCCGCAAACCATACACCGGATACGATAGTATTCAACCGGGGATTTGTATGTAGCGCTGTGGGACTTGTAGTCGATACCCTGCGGGATGCGCGGCGGGTTGTGGATTCCATAGCAAACCTTGCCACGGGCAAAAGCAATATGGGCAATGCTGGCGGCGCGGAAACGCTGCAAAAGATGTATCCATTTTTAGATACGAGCCGGGAACAGGGATTGTTTACGGAATATGCCGCCCGCTTGCGGGATTGCACAGACCCGACAGAACGCGCATTGCTGCAAAATGCACAGGTGCGTGTGCAGGCGTTAAAGCACAAAAAAGAACAAATGAAGCAGGAATTTATCAATAAACTGCGGTTGATTTCTGACCGCGCAGCAGAGGCGCAGACATTATTTGAAGCGTCTGGCCTGCCGGATGAACTGGCAGAAATGCTGGCAGAAGGGACAGCTGTGGACGATGGTGATATACCGGAACCGGAAGGCGGTGAGCAGGATGCCCCACCAAACAGCGAAGACTGAAAACCAAGGACAAAGGAATCAGGCGCCATTCCAGCGGCAGCAGGATGCCCGCCTGCCGCAGGCAGCGGGCTGCTGGCGGACAGCAATATGCTGTCCGCCATAGTGGGCAGTGCAGGCAGGTGTATTCACCTGCCGAACTGCCGCCCGAGCAGCTTTCGCTGCTTGCCGGGCTTGCCGGCAATGATGCCGCCGCATCGCTGGCGAGGCAGGGCAGGGACGCTGCCCTGCCGCAGCATTTCGCTGCCGGCAGCGCCGTGCAGGCGCGCTGCGCCAGCCGGGACGGCAAGGCTTCGCCTTGCCGTCCCGCCGCAGGGCTTTGCAGCGCTTCCCATTCTGGAAGCGCCGCCAGCCAGCCCTACGGCACTCCCCGAGGGAGGTGGGCATTTTGCAGGAGGATGAATGCAAAGCATTGCTGCAAAACTTGCTGGAAAACAGCGGCATTGCCTGGCAGCAGGATTGGAACTGGATCAGGTTCCGGTTCCAATCGGGCGGCATGGTCTGGGAAACTGCCTGCCGCTGTGAAAAAGGCGGTATTACTGCCTTTGGGCGTTATCCTTTTACTGCCGCAGCGCGGCAAGACGCGTTGGAAGCGTGCAGCAGTATCAATAGCTGCCTGCGTCAGGGCAGCCTGTTTTTAGTCGATGACGCACCCGTGCTGCGCACCTATGCCAGTTTAAATGACCCTTATGGCGCAGCCGATGCCCTTGCCAGTATGCTTGAATATAATGCCGCAGCCATTGCCCGGTTTTGGGGCAAAATGCAGGCAGCTTGCCGCGGCAGATAAAAAAATCTCTGGATGCAATCCCCTGCGCCGGGTGCGCAGGGGAAGGACATATAAGATTTCTTTTTTTAGAAAGGAGGGGAGCTTCACGACCTGGCCCCCAGCCACGACATATGGCGTGAAGCAAAAACATGGCAGAATATTTATCCCCAGGTGTGTATGTAGAGGAATTTGATTCAGGGGCAACCCCCATGCAGGGCGTCAGCACCAGCACGGCAGGGTTTGTCGGTCTTGCGGAACGCGGACCTGTGGTAGGTCAGCCCCAGCTTGTGACCAGCTTTGCCGATTATCTCCGGATGTATGGCGGTTATCTCAGCAGCGCACGCTATGGCGGCGCACGTTACCTGCCCTATGCGGTGGAACAGTTCTTTGCCAATGGCGGCGCACGCGCTTATATTATGCGTGCCGTGCCGGGCGATGCCCGCGCGGCAAGCTTGACAACAGGCGTATTGCAGATTACCGCGGCAAGCCCCGGCGCATGGGCAGAAAAAATGCGTGTCACTGTCCTCCCTTCCAGCAAGGCAAAAACCCAGGTTTATGCGGTAAATGGCGCAGATTTGACGCTGAAAAATGCGGATGGCTTCCATGAAGGCGATACCGTAGAGCTGTTTGACGGACGCACCGCAGGATATGCCCGTATTAAATCCGTGCTTGACAATGTGATTACACTTGATGCCCCCTGCACCATGGCGGTTGCAGACACCAAAGTTGGCACAGATAAATATATCCGCACCTGTGAAATTACCATTTTGGCGCGTTTGGATGATACGGTAGAAACGTTTGAAAACTTGTCCCTTCAGCCCGAAGCGCTGAACTATGCACCAGTGCGCACCGCAAAAAGTGAGCTGATCCGGGTAGAAATCGTACCGGCACGCGCTCCGGCGCCAGCGCCTGCCCCTGCCCCCAAGGACGACGGCAAAAAAGACGACAAGGATAAAAAAGATGCGCCAGCGCCCGCACCAGTGGCAGCGCCGGCTAAGCCGGGCGCAACCCCATATGAACAGTGCGGCGGCACAGGCAAAGAAATGGTGCTGACGCTTACTGGCGGCAGCGATGGCTCGGTACAAAATGTCACTGCGGACGCTTATATCGGCACAGATGAAGGTCCCGGCAAACGCACAGGCTTACAGGCATTTTTGGAAAACAGCACTGTATCCGTGATGGCAATCCCAGGCGTGACCGCGCCAGAAGTACAGGCAGCGCTGATTGGCTTCTGTGAAAACCGCAAGAGCTGCTTTGCCATTTTGGATGTGCCGATGGACATGAAAAAGACCAATGATGTTGCCACATTCCGTGATATGTATGATTCCACTTATGCGGCAATGTATCATCCATGGCTGCAAATGTTTGACGCGGGTGCAAAACGCACCGATTTCTTCCCGCCGTCGGGCGCGATGGCTGGCATTTATGCCCGCAGCGACAATAGCCGCGGCGTACATAAAGCGCCTGCAAATGAAGTGGTACGCGGCTGCACCGGGCTTTCCTGCAACTATAATACCGGTGAACAGGATATCCTGAACCCCTTGGGCGTCAACCTGATCCGCGCACTGCCTGGACAGGGCATCCGTGTATGGGGCGCACGCACCATCAGTTCCAATGGACTGTGGAAATACTTAAACGTCCGCCGTTTGTTTATTTATATCGAAGAAACCATTAAAAACAGCACAGGCTGGGTTGTTTTTGAGCCAAACAGCGAAACATTATGGAGCCGTGTCACCCGCACCATTGAAACCTTCCTGGCAACCTGCTGGCGTGACGGCGCACTTGCTGGGTCAAGCCCAGACCAGGCATTCTTTGTCGAATGCGGTCCCACAACCATGACGCAGGACGATATTGACAATGGCCGCCTCATCTGCCAGATTGGGATTGCGCCGGTCAAGCCTGCTGAATTTGTCATCTTCCGCATCACGCAGAAGACCGCTTCCGGTGAATAACGCAGATTTCTGGCAGAAAGGACGAAGTATAAATGGCAATCAATTATCCATATAGAGTGTTCCGGTACCAGGTCGAAATCGATGGCATCAGCCGCGCTGGTTTTTCGGAAGTATCCGGCATGAGTTCATCGGTAGACGCGGTGGAATACCGTGAAGGCGACGACCTGCGCAACACCCCCCGCAAGCTTGCCGGGCTGACCAAATTCGGTAATGTTACCCTGCGCTGGGGCGTATCAGATGATGCTGATTTCCTGGATTGGGTTTATGCGGTTGCGCCAACCAATACCGCACCCCCAACCGGCATGGTGCGTCATGATGTCACCATTACCCTCATCGATGACGCGGGCAACCCAGGACCTTCCTGGAACCTGATTAACGCATGGCCGGTCGGCTATACAGTGCCTGACCTCAACGGTATGGGCGGTGAAGTGGCAATCCAGTCACTGGAACTTTGCCACGAAGGCTTAGAACATACACCGGGCAGTGTTGCTGGCGAAGCATCCCCAATTTAAACCGATTTCCCTGTTTGCCATGCGCCCCCAACGGCGCATGGCAGGCAGGTGGACTGGAAGCAGGCAGGAAATCTCCCCCTGTCTGGTTCCAGTTTACTTGCGAAAGGAGCCGCAACAATGGAAACTGAATTTGAGTTTGAACTGCCAAGGGGCTATGTTGATGCAAACGGCGATGTACACCGCCGGGGCACCATGCGCCTTGCGACAGCAGCCGATGAAATTTTACCGCTGCGTGACCCAAGGGTACAGCAAAACGCAGGTTATTTAACGATTATCCTGCTTTCGCGTGTGATTACCCGGCTGGGCACGCTGAGCAGTATTAATACCCGTGTCATAGAAAATTTGTTTACCATGGATCTTGCTTATTTGCAAGACCTTTATCAGCGGATCAATATGTCTGAACTGCCATCTTACCGGCTGCAATGCCCCCATTGCAATCAAGAAATTGAGGTGCCGCTGGATTTTTTGCTCAGCCAGGGCTAGTGCTTTACCCGCAGGGGCGGATGTTTGAGGAAATGACGTTTTTATCCTATTATTTGCACTGGTCCCGCGATGATGTGATGCGGCTTGACCATTTGGAACGCCGCAGGTGGTGCCGTGAGGTTTCGGCTGTCAACAAAAAACTGAGCGGCACAAAAAATAATACCATTGAGTTTCGTTAAACCAAAGGGGGCGTGAAGCAATGGGCAAATGGCAGGAACCTTTTAAGGCGTTCCGGTTTTTGGTCGAGGTGGAAAGCAGCGGTGCGGCAGTCGCCGCATTTTCTCAATTTTCCGGTGTAAAAATGCAGGTGGAAACCGTGCAGGCACGTTCCGGCAATGACAGCCGCGGCGTACAGGAATATATTCCGGCGCTGACCCATTTTGAACCTGTGACACTTACCAAAGGTGTTGTCGGGGATAATGATTTTTTAGATTGGCTGTTTTCCGCGGCAGCAGGACCGCAAACTGGGCCAAGCGGCAGCAATATGCGCCGCACACTCAATATCGTGGCGCTTGATGAGTATGGCAACCGGGGTGTCACTTGGTCGTTGTTGGGCGCCATGCCAATTGGTTATGAACTGATGCCAATGGATGGCGGGCGCAGTGAAGTGCTTTCCGAAAGTGTGACTTTTGCCATCACTGGCATGAAGCGGGAAACAGGTCAGCCGCAACCCCCGCCAAAAGCGCCGCCGCGCCCGGCTCATACCAAACCCAAAATACGATAACCGGAGGACAAGCGGATGTCATATTTATCAGGTGCATATTTTGAAGTGATGTTGGCAGGCGTTGGCGCGGCACTGGTTGGCAAATTCACTTCGGTATCCGGTTTGGGTATGGAAATCGAATATGAAACATGGAATGAAGGCGGGGCAAATTATCCGCGTTATTTTATGAAACAGGTCAAGCCACAAGTGCTTGTGTTGGAACAGGGCACAGTGACAGATGCGGATATGGTATCTGTGCTGATGCAGTTTGCCAATATTGGGATGTCAATTGCGCTGGCTGGAACGGTGACATTAAAAGATAGTTTTGGCGAGGTACAGCGTGTTTGGACGATTGCAGGGGCGCATATACAAAAATATATTGGGCCATCCCTCAATAGCAATCAGGCTGCATTGGCAGTCAGCCGTATTGAACTGATGTATAATGGGTGCTGTTAAGATGAAATCAATTGCCGTGACAAAACCGGATATGGCAGTGATGCAAAGGGACAAAATGGGGTTGTCCCCTTTTGGGCTGCTGTCGATGGCATTTCATGATGCGGTCAGCCAGCGCAGCACATGGAACACAGGGTTTTACCGGGAAGTGCCGCTGGAACTGCTGGAAGAACAGGCGGAGGACGCCACAGCATCAGCAGTGCCGGAAATTCACTTTGATATTGATTTGCAAGTCATTTTGCAGCAGCTGCAAAACAAAGAAAAAAAAGATACACCAGAAGGGCGTATTTTGGATCGGATCCGGCAGCTTGAACAATCATTAGGACGAATGCAGGCAGAAAACCATGTGTTATCTGTAAAAGCAAAACAAGGGGCAGAAAAGCCGCCGCAGGCGGGCAGCCATACGGCAATAAGTTTTAAAACAGCAGGCAAAACGGCAAAGGGTGTTGGAACGGGTGCTATGCTGACTGGCATACAAATGCGAATGCAGCATAGCCAGTTTATGCAGGCAGGAAATCTGCCGCAAAAGGCATCCGGGAGCCAAGTGCAAATGTTGGAAGCACTTTTGCAGGCAGGAAATCTGCCGCAAAAAGCATCCGGGAACCAAGTGCAAATGTTGGAAGCACTTTTGCAGGCAGGGAACCTGCCGCAAAGAGTATCCGGGAACCAAGTGCAAATGTTGGAAGCGCTTTTGCAGGCAGGGAATCTGCCGCAAAAAGCATCCGGGAACCAAAGGAAAGTGCTGGAAGCACTTATGCAGGCAGGGAACCTGCCGCAAAGAGTATCCGGGAACCAAAGACAAGTGTTGGAAGCACTTTTGCAGGCAGGGAATCTGCCGCAAAAGGCATCCGGGAACCAAAGTCAAGTGCTGCAAGCACTTTTGCAAACAGGCAATCCGCAGCAAATGCGAAATATGGCATTGCCTAAAACATCCGCTATGCGGATGACAATGAACCCTGGGCAGATAAATCAATCTCCAACAATGATGCAAACCCTTTGGGTTTTGCACCATCTGCAAAATGCAGCATTACCACATACACAAACTGTTTCACCATTACAGCATAAGGTTGCAGCAGTCCATCCGCAAATGCTTTTATCTGCATTAGAAGGGCATGGGCTGTCAGAAGGGACACTTTCTTATCTTGAAACAGAAAATATTGCTGGCAAACAAGATTTTCCAATGCAGAAAAGTTCAGTTTCTGCAATGCAAAAACAAAATATAATAGACAGTGCAGATATTATAAAACAAGTTAATCAAATTTTTTCTGGTATGCAAAAACCGGGAATTGGGAAATTACAAACCAGTCTGACGATTCAAAAAAAGGACATCATAACGGCGCCAATTGATGCAGTGATTAAACCACATTTATTACAGTCACAGCCTATAAAACAAAAAATCCAGCCATTAAAACCGGTTGCCGCGAATACCAGCGTACCGGCTGGTAACGGTTGGACACCATATTGGCAGGCAGAACATCCAGGTTTTGACCGGGGCAAACCGATTGGCAAAGTGCCGGAAGGAAAAGCGAATTATAGTATTTTGCTGCCAGATATTTTGCGTCAGCGGCAAGCAATGTTTGATACATCCGGCACAGCGGAAGGGGCATCTGGCACAGAATTTTCCTATTCACAGCAGGCGGAGGGTATTTCATTGCAGGATAAGTTTGCCCGCCGCATGACAGAAAAGATCGCCCATGCAGCCAGACTCGCAGCTAGTCGGCAGCTTATGCTGGCACAGGAAAAACAACCGGAAAAATTACAAAATGATAAAATTACAGCACAAAAACCGCATCAGGAATCAGAATTATTAGGACAAAATTCATCGGAAGTGTGTTTAGGACAGGAATCAGCCAGTCCATTTGCACAGACAGGGGCGCAGGAATTATCACAACCTGCGGAAATGATTCTGTTACAACAAATAGAACAACAATCTGGATCAGATATGGTGCAGAAGTCCAGCGATTCACTGAAAACAGATATCGCGCAAAAGTCCAGCGATTCACGTAAAACACATAAGGCACAAAACGCCAGCGATGTCCATGAAACGCATACCATACAAAAGAATGCTGATTCATCTCAAACAGATACAGCACAAAACACCAGCGGTGTCCCTGAAACGCATATCATGCAAAAGACTGCTGATTCATCTCAAACAGATGATACAGCACCTTTAATAGACGGCACATCAGATGAAATGCGTTTGGCACAAAAACCAGCCAGCTCATTTGTACAGGCAGTGCCACAAGAATTGACACAACCTGCGGAAATGGTTTTGCTGCAGCAAAAAGAGGGACAATTTGAAACGCATATGGTGCAGGAATCCGGCGATTCATTGAAAACACATACGGCGCAAAAGTCTAGCGATTCACTGAAAATGCATATGGCGCAAAAGTCCAGCGATTCATCGAAAACACATAAGGCACAAAAGTCCAGCAGTTTGCCAATAACACATACAGCACAAAATGCCAATGGTGCCCCTGAAACGCATACCATGCAAAGGCCCGCTGATTTATCCCAAACAAATGATACCGCATTCCCAATAGATAACGCATCAGATGAAATGCGTTTGGCGCAAAAACCAGTCAGCCCATTTGCACAAGCAATGCCACAGGAATTAGCACAATCTGCGGAAATGGTTTTGCTGCAACAAAAAGAGGGACAACCTGAAACGCATACAGCGCAAGAATC
>CAXHNU010000002.1:82667-95632 GCA_964017555.1 uncultured Butyricicoccus sp.
ATTAGCACAATCTGCGGAAATGGTTTTGCTGCAACAAAAAGAGGGACAACCTGAAACGCATACAGCGCAAGAATCCAATGATTCACCTGAAATGGATATAGCGCAAAAGTCCAGCGATTCACCTAAAACACATAAGGCACAAAACGCTAGCAGTTTGTCAAAAACACATACAGCACAAAGCTTTGATGGTTCTTCTGAAACGGATATAGCACGAAAATCTGGTGATTCATCTGAAACGCGTATAGCGCAAAGTTCTAATGGTGCTCATGAAACGCATACCATGCAAAAGACTGCCGATTCATCTCAAACAGATGATACCGCATCCTCAATAAACAACATATCAGATGAACTGCGTTTGGCACAAAAACCAGTCAGCCCACTTGCACAAACAGTGCCGCAGGAATTGGCACATCCTGCGGAAATGATTCTGTTGCAACAAAAAGAGGGACAACCTGAAACACATACGGCGCAAAAATCTGATGGTTCTCCTGGAACGCATACAACACAAGAATCCAGTGACTCATCTGAAATGGATATAGCGCAAAAGTCCAGCGGTGTTCGTGAAATATATGCTATGCAAAAGAATGTAGATTCATCTCAAATAGATGATATCGCATTTCCAACAGACAGCATATCAGATGAAATGCGTTTGGCACAAAAATCAGCCAGCCCATTTGCACAAGAAGTACCACAAGAATTGGCACAATCTGCGGAAATGGTTCTGCTGCAGCAAAAAGAGGGACAACCTGAAACGCATACAGCGCAAGAATCCAGTGATTCATTGAAAACACATACAGCACAAAATGCCAGCGGTGTCCCTGAAACACATACCATGCAAAAGCCCGCTGATTTATCCCAAACAGATGATACTACATTCCCAATAGATAACGCATTAGATGAACTGCGTTTGGCACAAAAACCAGCCAGTTCATTTGCACAAGCAGTACCACAAGAATTGGTACAACCTGCGGAAATGGTTCTGCTGCAGCAAAAAGAGGGACAACCTGAAACGCATACAGCGCAAGAATCCAGTGATTCATTGAAAACACATACAGCACAAAATGCCAGCGGTGTCCCTGAAACACATACCATGCAAAAGCCCGCTGATTTATCCCAAACAGATGATACTACATTCCCAATAGATAACGCATTAGATGAACTGCGTTTGGCACAAAAACCAGCCAGTTCATTTGCACAAGCAGTACCACAAGAATTGGTACAACCTGCGGAAATGGTTCTGCTGCAGCAAAAAGAGGGACAATCTGAAACGCATATGGTGCAGGAATCCAGAGATTCATCGAAAACACATACAGCACAAAATGCCAGCGGTGTCCCTGAAACACATACCATGCAAAAGACTGCTAGTTCATCCCAAACAGATGATACTGCATTCTCAATAGACAACGCATCAAATGAAATGCGTTTGGCACAAAAACCAGCCAGCTCATTTGCACAAGCAGCACCCCAAGAATTGGCGCAACCTGCGGAAATGGTTCTGCTGCAGCAAAAAGAGGGACAATCTGAAACGCATATGGTGCAGGAATCCAGAGATTCATCGAAAACGCATACAGCACAAAAACATGTACACCCGCCAACAATGTTAACATCACAGCATTTAGCGCAAAAACCTGCTCATCCCATACAGACATTTGACACACTGTCAGATATGGCTTATCTGCCCATGCAAATGGTACCGCCGCAGGCGGAAAAAACTGATAAACCCAATGGGGCAATGCAAAATCTGCCCGATTGGGCAAAACGTTTCTTACAGCAGCAGACGCCAATAAAATCCGCAAATCCAATGGTATGGAACGCGCAGACGGATGCCAGCAGTACTCCATCGCATCATCCACAGCAGCAAATCCAATGGCAGGCACCCAATGCCCTCCAGCAGCCTACAAATATTGTCTATCGGGAACAAGGACAAAAACAACAGCAGCCGGTACAGCAATCCCCTGTAATGACAGATTATGAGTTGCGGCGTACCGCAGATAAAGTGTATCATCTAATTGAAGACCGCCTGCGGCGGGAATTTCGGCGCAGCGGGCGTTAAATCCCCCACGGCAGCAGAGGAGCATCAAAAATGTTTATTGGTTTGCCAAATCCGAATATGATTGCAAAACTTGAAAAAATGAGCATTACCATCCAAAATGGCAAAAAAGCAGGCAAAGTGATTTATGTGCTGTATAACCCGGAAAGTTATCAGCAAAGCCGTCAAATTGGGATTTCCAGTCAGCCTGCCCCTTCTGCCAATATGCCTGTGGTACAGTTCAAATGGGGAACTTCCGGCATTCTCAGTTTCCAGCTATTTTTTGATACCATGTCCTCTGGGGCGGAAATTGGCGGGAAAATGACCGATAAATTGGAATTTGAGGCAAACCGCTTGCTTCCTTCCGCTGCGAAATTGGATGTGCGCAAATATACAAATAAAATCTTTGATTTGATGCTCATTGATGCGTCAACCCATACCCCACCAATCTTAAAACTGGAATGGGCATCTTTGCAGTTTAAAGGGTATATGGTGCAGTGCAAACAGACCTTTACCAAATTTAATGAAACTGGCGCACCGGTTCGGGCAACGCTGGATTGTGTTTTCCAGGAATATATTGAACCCAAGAAAATCCCAGCCATGCAGCCCAATGAATCACCAGATACCACCAAATACCGCACCGTCATCCAAGGGGATTCTTTATGGGCATTATCTGCCCGTGAATATGGGCAGCCGGATGAATGGCGCGCCATTGCCGATGCTAATGGATTAAACAATCCAAGACGGCTGCGCAATGGTGAAATGCTGGTATTGCCTGGACTGGATTAACAGCAAAGAAAAAGGAGGCAGGCGTAGGCTTATGGATAAAGGCAGCTATACTTTTGCGGCACTGGAATCCAAATATGAAAAATTCACTGCGCCTGCATTTGAAATCACCATTGGCAGCAAAACATTTGCCAGCAATGAACTGCCGGTGACATATTTAGAAGTGGAACAGTCTGCCGACGGCAGCGCGGGCGGCTGTACATTCTGCATTGATGGACAATATAACCCGGAAGGCAGCAAATGGGAAAATGATTTGGGCAGCCTGATTCAGGTTGGCGCAAAACTCACGATAAATGGCGGTTATATCCGTAAAAAAGAACTGTTTTATGGTTATATTGATGAATATACCTTTGAATATGGCGGTGAAGATGCGCCGCGTATTACCGTTACCGGTATGGATGGGCTTGGTTATTTAATGAGTCTGCGAGAACCCACTTATGCCGGCAAGAAAAAGGCGGCAGAGCTAATACGTGCTTCGCTGAATAAAAGTGTATCGGCAGGGTTTGCCAAAAGCGTCACGGTGGGCAGCTTTTCCGGATTTGATACCCCAATCCTCAAAGAACAGGTGGATGACTGGCGATTTTTGAACCTGCTTGCACAGCGATATGGCGCCAGTTTATTTGCCATAGATGGTGAACTGATTTTTGATGATGTGACCAGCAGCAGCAAACCCATTATGACGCTGGCAATCGGCGCAGGGCTAAGGTGCTTTACCAAACGGGTATCATTAGCCCATCAAGTTGGCAAAGTAGAAATCCGTGGGCGTGATATCAATCAGAAACCAGTCAAAGGCACAGCGGATGCGGTCACCACCGGCGGCAGCGGCAAATCCGCGGCACAGCTTGTGCCAGCGTTACAAAAAGCCGTCCTGCGGGAATATAGTGAATATGCCCGCACCGAAGCGGAATGTGCTTTGCTGGCGCAAAACCGCCTCAATGGGCTTGCGATGGGTTTGGTTTCCGGCGAGGGCGCTTGTATTGGCATTCCCGAACTTATCCCAGGACGTTATGTGAAAATTGATGGCTTTGCCCCAGGCAGCAATGGAACTTATTTTTTAAGCAAAGTCCGCCACCGCTTTGATGCGGATGGCTATCAGACAACCTTTGAAATCAAGGGGGCAAAAATCGAATGAGTGTCATTGACCAACTGAACGCGCTGGAAGGCGGCATTCCCGACCGGCGTGAAATGAACCGCAGCGGCGTGAGTCTGGCACGTATTACCAACGTCACTGACCCGGATAAATTCAACCGGGTAAAATGCTTGCCGGTTGGTTCAGAAAATGCCGAGGAAACCGATTGGTGCTATGTGATGGCACCAAATGGCGGCGCTTCTTATGGCGTGTTCTGGTTTCCGCGAGTGGATGATTTGGTGGTCATTGCTTATCTTGACGATGACCCGCACCGTCCTTTAGTGCTTGGCGCATTATGGACAACTGAATCCACACCGCCATATCCCATTGAAGATGGCAAAGTCCAGCAATATTCTTTGCGCACCCCCGCTGGCATGGAACTGCTCATGCACGATGAGGAAAACAAAAATAAAGTTACACTGACCATGCCTTCCGGTACTGTGCTTGTGCTGGACGATGAAAATGAACAAATCAATTTGCAGGATAAAGACGGCGAAAATGCGCTGCAAATGGATTTAAAAGGCGGCAATATCACCTTGAAATGCAAAACCAAACTGGAGCTTTCCGCAGGGGATACAACCATCACCCTGGAAAACAGCGGCAATATTGCCGCAAAGGGCAGCAATAAACTGTCTGCCGAAGGCGCAACCGTTGAAGTCAAAGCATCGGCGAAACTCGCCATGCAGGGGGCAAGCGCGGAAATGAAAGCGGATACAACCTTGGATTTAAACGCATCTGGCCCAGCCACCCTCAAAGGCGCAATGGTGAAAATCAATTAGTCCCCATATCTGGATGGGATTAAGATAAAAGGAGTCATACAGGCATGAATGGCAAGGAATTTTTAGGGCGCGGATTGAAATTCCCGCTTCAGGTTGACCCGCGCACAGGCAAGTTTACTATGTCCAGCCAAGAGGAAGACATTCGGGAAGCCATTGGCATTATCCTGAATACCACCCGTGGTGAACGTGTCATGCGCCCGGAATTTGGCTCTAATATCATTCAGTATACATTTGCGGCAGCTTCTAATTCCATGATGCAGGGCATTGCGTATGAAGTGCGGGAACAACTCTTATTCCAGGAACCGCGTATTACCGATGTTCAGGTGCAGTGCCATGAAGTGAGTCAGCATACCGGCGCTGTTGTGGTAGAGGTCAGTTATACCGTGCGCAGCACCAACAACCGTTATAATCATGTTTATCCATTTTATCTGACTGAAGGTTCGGAAGGGGGCGGGGCTGAGTGAAACCACCAGTATTAGACCCCCGTACCCTGGCAGCACTGCGGCAGCAGGTGGCAGCGCTTGCGGCAGCCTATACCCCCGAATGGCGGTTTGAAGGCACAGAAGATGACCCAGGGGCAGCGATTGCTGAACTTTTTTGCCAGATGATGGAGCAGTCAGTGGATCGCTTCAATTCCGTGCCGGATAATTTGTTTGCCCATTTCTTGGATATGATCGGCTTCCGTTTGCCAGCACCCTGCCCGGCTTCCGGCATCCTGCAATTTACGGTGCATGAAACGGTTGCCCATCCTGTGCCTGTTCCGGCAGCAACCCAAGCCTTTACACCCGACAGCCAGGGTGATAATATTGTATATGAAACCGAACGCGCTATCGAAGCAACGCCCGCACAGCTTTTGGATATTTATTATGCCGACAGTACAGCCGATTGGATTGAAAAGCTGGATATGGCACAGCCGCAGATGTTTTTTGCCCCGCAGGGGCAAAATCTGCAAAACCATCGGTTTTGGCTATGTCAGCCCGATGTATTGCGGCTGACAGGCGGCTGCACCATAGAACTTGAACTGCGGCAGCAGGCACGGCATTTGGAAACACAATCTGCCGCATATTTTGCAAAACAGATTTGGACATATCACAGCGGCAGCAAAGAAATCCCATTTGACAAAGTGGAAGCCCAAAATGGACGGCTGCTGCTGGAAAAAAATACGCCGGATGCGCTGGAACCCGATGAAACAGGCAATTTGTGTATTGCCTGTGCAGGGCAGCCGGAGGCTGCCCTGCATTTGGCGGGCATATGCCTGCGCAGCAGCCCCATTGGGCGATGCCCAGCGGATGCTGTATTTGCGGGCGATTTGCCCATCGACCTGCCCGAAGGCGGCTACTGCTTTGGCAGGCGCCCCGCGCCATATGGGCTGTTTTACATCCGGTCGGATGTCACGCTTGCCAAGCGCGGCGCGCTGGCAAACCTGCGGCTGGAAATCACCCCGATTGTCGATGCGCCGCCTGAACAACCCTTGCAATATAATTTTACCCAAGCGATTATTGATAAACGCGAAGCTGTGGCGCAAAAACCCGATGATGTTTACATATCCGCTGTGGTTTGGGAATATTTTAATGGGTCAGGCTGGCGGCAGCTTGCCGTCACCGGTGACCGCAACCCATTTTCCTGCAAGCGGGACGGCGCTTTAGAACTGCGGTTCACTGTGCCGGATGATTTGATGGAAACCGAAGTCAATGCCCAAATGGGTTATTATATCCGGGCACGCATTGCCGAGGTGGAAAATCAGTTTTCCGTTTATCCGCGCTGGATTCTCCCGCTGGTTAAAGCGGTTAGTTTCAGTTGGAACTATGAGCAGCCAATACCAGTGCAGTGCTGTGGCGCGGAAAATAATGGCAGTCGCATACAGGCGGATGGTAATGCCACTGATTTATATTTACCCGCCCTAATGCCATGAACCCGCGCCCCGCGCCATGTATTCCGGTTTGACCGTTGCCCAATGCCATCCGTTTCATTGCTGTTGAGTTATTGGGCGGGTGCCGCGTACCGATAAACTGTTTTGGCAAGCTATACTGGCAAAAAGTTTGAACTGCTCCAGTTTGAGGTACAGGAACTTGGCACGATACGACAAGTCTTTATATCTGCAGATTCCTTGCCATGCGGAATTTTTTGGCAGGCGGTTAGTGCTGCGTGTCAGCCGCAGTTCTTATTTTGAAATGCCTGCGCGGTGGCTACAGGGCTGAATACGGTTCGGCGCGCCAGTGCGCGCCGAAGAACGCTGTATTTTAAAAACCTTGCCATATGAAAGCGGATAAAACATTCAGCTTTAGCGCACTGTGGTATCTTGTCTATGGTGATGAAGCAGTGGCATTGCCGCTGGCAGATGCCCAACGCTGCAAACCACCACAAAATGTCACCTGCTGTGGGAGGAAATAGGCCCATGCGGCTTCGCTGGCAGCAGTGAGAACCTTGCGCTGCAGCGCCGAGCAGACCTATGTTAACACAAACCGCGTGCTCCGGTTGGCATGGGCATCGGGGGTACCGCCCCTGGTTATGGGTTATCCGCGTGGATATGCCGCGCCGCAACAACCGGCAATGTGCTGCTGGAAAGTGGATGCTGTGTTCATGCCACGCATCAGCAGTTTGTGAATATCACACCGATGGCGGCGGAATGATGGTTTGCCGCGCCAGCGTATGGAACCATGGCAACCGCAGGCTGCGCCACCGTTGGCGCGCCGCAGGCGCGCAGGATTTTGAAGAACTTATCCTCGAAGCGTTCCCACAAGTGCTGCATGTGCGTTGTTTTTCCGGCAGAGACAGGCAGGGCAGTCCAGCGGCAGGTCATGTCACTGTGGTGGTGGATACCACTGGCGGCAGCCATACCACAGAAGAACTTTGCAGGCGGGTTTATGAATTTTTAGCGGCGCGGTGTATTTGCTGCTTGGCAGCAGAAAACCGGCTGCATATTTGCCCAGCCGCAGTGCTGACCGTCAGCACCCGGATTTCAGTCACACTGGATGATTTGGACTATGCCGCCGAAGTGCAGCGCGAAATCATCCGGCAGGTGGAATTATTAATCCAAGATGTTTGGCAGCACCGGCAGATTGGCAGTCAAATTCGGATGGATGAATTATGGCGCACTGTGCGGGATACCCCAGGCGTTGCTGTAATTGATCAGATTTTAGCTGAGGGCGCTTATGATAAAGAAGGTCAGCCAGGACTGATTCCGCTGGAAGAAGGGACAGATTTCCCATATGCTGTGGTACAAAACGGCATACATCAGGTGCGGGTGAAATAAAACAGGAAGGAGGGGGAATGCCCCATGCTTGGCATGAGAAAACTGGATGACCAGCGATTTGATACCATTGTACAGCAAGCGGTCAGCCGTTTGCCATGGTTGTGTCCGGAATGGACAGACCATAATGCGCATGACCCAGGGATTACGCTCCTTGAGCTAATGGCATGGTATAAAGAGATGCTGCAATATCAAATGGACAAGCTCACACCATCGCTGGAACGCAGGCTGCTTGCCCTTGCAGGGGCGGAACCTCTACCGGCAAAAGCAGCGGTTTGCGCCTTGGAAGACACGATGGGACAGCCACGCCCACGGCTGTCCCGGCTGGAAAACCAGCAGGGCATTTGTTTTGAACTGGCGGAGCCGATTGGTATACGGCATATGGCATTAAAACACGCTGTCATTGGGCAGCCAGGGCAGGATACCAATGCGGATGGGTTGCTAAGCGGCAATTTGGAACTTTGCCCCTTTGCATTTGGCGGGCAGGTTGGCAGTGAATTGCGGCTTGGATTTTCAGGCACGCCAAAAGAAGATATTCGGTTATGGTTTGAGGTGGTGCCACCTACAGGCGTGCCGCGCAATCCATTTGCGCCGGGGCAGCCGCCCCCGCGCGATATTGCGTGGGCATGGCAGGGCACCGGGCAGGTGCAGCCCCTTGCCGATGCTACCCATGCGCTTAGCAGCAGTGGTTATATCACGCTGCCCGCAGGCGGAATACCCGATGAAGATGGGTTATATTGGCTTTGCCTGCGGCTGGCACGCGCAGGCTGTGAGGAACAGCCGCGTTTATCCAACATATCCGATTGCCGTTATCAGGCGGTGCAGCAGCAAACCCGTGCCAAAAGCCATCGGTTTCAGGTAGGTGCCGGCATGGCAGAAATCATACTGGATGACGCCCTTGCCGCCCAAGCGGAACTTGCTATATTCCTGCGCACCGCCCAAGGCTGGGCGCAGTGCAGCCAATATAAAGCAGTATTTTTGCCGCAAAAAGGACGTGTTATCCAGGTGGATGCTGGGCAAGCAGCACAGGATGGGCAGCCAAACTGTATGGTGGTTTGTTTAGACCCAGTGCATTTACAGGGACTGTTATTTGATACCATTGGGCGTCCGCATGAAGGGTTATATTTGGCGGCACAAGGGCGGCAAGTGCTGCATTTGACCCTGTTATGTGATACCTTGGGGCGGGATGGCGCCATCCGTCCCGCATTATGGCGTCGTGTGGATGATTTATATGCCTGTGGTCCACGTGACCATGTGTTTACTTATGATGCGGCGCGGGAAACCATTCATTTTGGCAATGGGCAATATGGTGCGGTGCCAGTGCCGGGCAAAGGTTCTGTGTTGGTAGCAGAATTGGTATTATCTGCGTGCGGGGCAGGTAATGTGCCTGCCGGGGCAGGGCTGCGCTTTGCCGCGGATGGCGAAGCCATCCATAATACCGCCGCCGCAGGCGGGCGGGATGCGGAAAGCAACCTTTCCGCCCGTGGGCGGCTGCTGCGGATGATTCAGCAGACAGGCAAATGCCTGTCCGCCGCCGATTATGAAGCGCAGCTGCCAACACGCCTGGCTGCGGGCGCAGCAAAACCCTGCCGGGACTATGACCGGCGTCGCCTGCTCGCCCACCGCCCCGCACAGGTCGCTGTGGTGTCTGCCGATGCGGCAAGCCCTGCCCCCTCCGGATCAGCCGCATTTTTAGCGTCCTGTCCCAGCGCACCTTGACCATTGCCGTACAGGTGCATACAGTACCAGGCTGTGCCGCCGCTTTACGTGCAGTTATAAATTACGCTGCCCACTTGCGGCATCGCCCCCTGGATGGACGCAGTTGCCCAGCGGCTGGAACCGCTGCTTATCCCGCACCAGTATCGGTGCGCCGGTTTGCCGCGGTGATATCGCCGCGTGCATCCAGCATTTGCCGGGTGTTTTGGAAATCCGGCAGCTCGCGCTGCATGGCAGCGGCAATGGCATATATCTGGCATCTTCTGGGAATTTACAAATCCCGCCGGACTGCATTGCTGTGCTGGAACGGCTGGATTTTACCTGTGACCGAGTATAAGGGGAAGGAGGCTGCTTGTGAGCGCAATTGAAGATAATTTGTCGATTTGCCTGCGGGAACAATGGCAAAAAGGGCTGTTTTATCAGATGGAATGCAATGGGGATAAGTTGCAGTTGTCACCCCATTGCCATGCGGGGGCATATTGCCTGCCGCCGGTGGACAGCGGCGAAAAAGGCTTTGCCTGGAGCCGCCTCGCGGTTTCCGCCTTGCTGCCGCAGGACTGCACTTTGTGGGTTTATGCCTATGCTGCGGATACCCCGGATTGGGCAGGTTGGCAGGCGCTGCAAAGCGCCTTTGCCGCCGGGGATATGGCGCTTGATGCACAGTTTGGCGCACCGCAGCCAGCCGGTACCGACTGCTGGCTGCATGAGCAGGGGCGTTATCTGTGGATTGCGCTGGCGCTTGCCGCCACAGGCGGCGGCGCGCCGCAGATTCATGCGGTATCCCTGCGCATGGGCGGCGACCATATGGTGGATTATCTGCCTGCCATTTATCAGGGACAGGATTTTACCACTCGTTATTTATCAATTTTCAATACGATATTTCAGGATATGGAAGATGCCGTTGAAGCATTGCCGCATGATTTTGATGCCATGGCAGCACCGGAAGAAATGCTTGCTTATTTGGCAGGCTGGGTATGCGCGGCGCCGGATGGCGGCAATCTGCGCAGCCGGATTCGCACCGCTTTGCAGGATTATGAATCCATGTATACGGTGGAAGGCGTCAAACGCAGTGTCAAACGCCTGACCGGGCAGGAACCATTTGTCATCGAACATTTTATGGTTGACCCCAATTTGGCAGGCTGCTGCAACCCTGCACTTTACCGCAGGTTATATGGTGAAAATCCTTATCGGTTTTTCCTACTGTTGGCAGAGGACGCCTTTTCCAGCCGTGACCAGATGGAATGGTTTTTAAGCCGGATGCAGCAGCGCATTCCCGCTGGCATGGAACTCGAACTGGTATTATTAAAACCTTGTGTGCAGCTTGATTGGCATACTTATTTAGGCATCAATTCCTGTGTAGGCAGCCATATCCCTGCGGTCATCAATGAAACGGTGACAATCCATTATGATACAATGATTGGAGGAGCCAAACCATGAGCAACGCTGACTTTTTCCCGCTGGAACGCAACCGTTATTTTTATGGTAAACTGCTGACTGTGCGCGATTTTGAACTGGAACAGCGCTATCACCGCAGTAAAAGCCAACTTTTAAACCGGCTGCGTTTTGGGGCAGGTGTGGTATGCGGGCTTGGCGTAGCCGCCAGCGATGATACAACGCTGCTGATTGAAAGCGGTATGGCGCTGGATTATCAGGGACGTATGGTTGTGCTGGAAGAACCGCTTTTGCGCAAACTGCAAATGATAGAAGGACAGGAAACC
Source organism: uncultured Butyricicoccus sp. (assembly GCA_964017555.1). GTDB lineage: Bacteria > Bacillota > Clostridia > Oscillospirales > Butyricicoccaceae > Butyricicoccus_B. The sequence goes on from CAXHNU010000002.1 coordinate 94,075, forward strand.
CTGCCTGGGCACAGCACAGGGTATTTATGCCTGTGCTATCATGAAACCGATATGGAACCAGTCAATGCGGTCGGCGCGGATACTGGCGAAAGCCGTCAGTTTAATATGACGCGGGAAGGCTGCCGCATTTATCTCACTGCCCAACCACCCGAATATCAGGGCGTGCTGGAAGCTGCTGGTCATGACAATGTGGTGGTGCTGTATACCAGTGCGGATTTGACATTGGTGCTGTCCGCGCCAGCCCTTGCCTGTGGCGGCGGCGGGTATGAAATACAAGTGCTGGTTGTGAAAAATGAGAAAACACCGCCAGTACATTTCCGGCTGGATGGCGAATGCCCTTTTATTGAAAGCGAAAATGGACATCTCTGCTTGGAGTTCCGTGAAAGTCCGGAGGAAAAACGTTGTGTTTATACCGCCTCATTCCAGTTTCAGGCGCGGCAGCTTCGTGATATGGACAGCGGCTTATTCCCATCAGGCGGCGAATTGGATTTAGAGCTTGGCAGCCATCACTATAAAAATTATATTGAAATCCCCGCTCAGATTCATCTTTGCAGCAGTGTGGCGGATTTGGACGCCCGTACCCGCACAGCGGATAACCTAGACCGGCGGCTGCGTGGACGGGATATCCCGATTTATTTGGCAAAACTGGAGTTAATCAATTCGGCAGGCGGCGTATTTGTCGCATCAGTCACCGATTTGCCTTTTGGACAGGCGCTTGATTATGCGGTACATACCACCCAAAACGCAGGCGGCCCACAAGAAGTAACAACATCAGTGCGCAGTTTGGAATATTGGCAAAAACCTGATGTTCGTGCGGCTTATCAGCCCGCAACCGGTGCATTGCATTTTGATTTTGGCATTCCATCGCCTGAACAGTATGATTATGCGGTGGCGCATGGTTCGGTTGACTTGACATTGCCTGGCGGCATCCGGGTGAATAGCCGGGTATTTTCTGAGGAAATCCCCCATGGCTTGGGGCCAGGCGCAGTGGATATCCGGTTAAGCATTGCTTGTCAGGATGATGGGGAAAATACCCTGTTATATGGCAACAGTGAAGTATTTCGCGGCAAAAATACGCCCGGCAATGCGATTTGGGCGGATGCCGCCGCGTTGGTTTATCCGGCACGCGGCACCATGCGCATTGGCTTATGGCTGCATGACACAGTGGAGGGCAACCGTGTCACGGTGCATTATTTCGCGCAGAAACCCGAACGCGATACCAGCCGCCTGCTGGCACAGCGGCGGGTAAGCCTTGCCATTACGCCAGAATTTTCCCATGTCAGCCGCCGCGGTACCCTGCGTTTTGAAGCGGAAGTGACCGGCAGTGAGGATACCCGCGTAAGCTGGCAGGTGCGTGAGCAAAATGGCGGCAGCATTGACCGCAATGGCATTTATCAGGCGCCTGAACTGCCAGGGACTTATGAAATTATTGCAAGCGCTAACGTGGATGAGGATATCACAGCCAGCGCATTTGTCATTGTGGATTGATTATGAAAGGAGGGGCGCATGGAAACGGTACTCATACGGGAACGGTATAAAGTCTGAGTCTTATACACAT
>CAXHNU010000003.1:0-68947 GCA_964017555.1 uncultured Butyricicoccus sp.
AGGTCAGGGCGTTTGGCATAATCTTTTTTATCAATCAGGAAATATTCCTGTTCGGGGCCAACCGTTGTGGTGACACGGCGCACATTCTTGCCAAACAGCTTGAGTACCCGGCAAGCCTGCTTGCTGATTGCGTCCATAGAACGCAGCAGCGGGGTTTTCTTATCCAGAATTTGCCCGGTATAGGAACAGAACGCGGTCGGAATACATAAAGTCTGGTCTTTGATAAACGCGTAAGAAGTCGGGTCCCATGCGGTATAGCCACGCGCTTCAAAGGTGGCACGCAAGCCGCCGGAAGGGAAGGATGACGCATCTGGTTCACCTTTAATCAGTTCTTTGCCGGAAAACTCCATAATGACGGTGCCGTCCGCGCATGGGGAGATAAAGGAATCATGTTTTTCCGCTGTCACGCCGGTCATTGGCTGGAACCAATGGGTAAAGTGGGTTGCACCTTTGGAAAGCGCCCAGTCTTTCATGGCGTTCGCAACAACATTTGCGATTTCCGGGTCAAGCGCGGTGCCTTGGGTAATGGTTTTCCGCAGTGTTTTATAAACATCTTTGGGAAGCCGTTCTTTCATCACAGCATCGTTAAACACCATGCTGCCGAATAATTCAGGTACTTTCATAAGTTTTGCCTCCTGCACAAATTTGGGATATTTCTTTATCGTCTTTCAGTTTGGCTGTATGAAATGGAAAAGGCGCCGCAGTCTATGGTTTCAGACCGCAGCGCCTTTGCTGTTCATGACCGCAATTATAGGCGCATCCTGCATATTTGTCAAGCGGTTTTGCCATAAAAATTTTAGGACACTGTGATTTTTGCCGTATTTGACCACAAAACCCATGCAGAATGCAAAATGTTTTGGACAGTTTGCAAGAAATCGCTTTACAGCCTGCAAAATCCATCTTTTTCACTTGACCGTGGCGCGGGAATAGGATAGAATACAAGATGAACAAAGGCGTTCACCGTACCGGCAGGGGGCAAATCTGTCCCGCCTGCCGGTATGGTGGGCGCTTTTCTTTTTTTATGGCAGCTAAAAAGCTGTGTCTGAAAGACAGCGGCTGCCAGATTGTGTGAGGAGGAAAATATATGCTTTTGAAAGAAGGTCAGGTGCGTATCCCTGCCGGGTGTGCCATCTCTGGGATCTTCCATAAGGATGGCAGACGTGAAAACGGCGAAAATATCATCAAATCCATTGCCGCAATGCACGACCGTTCCAATGGCTTGGGCGGCGGTTTTGCAGCATACGGCATTTATCCGGAATATAAAGATGATTACGCGTTCCATCTGTTTTATGACAGCCCAAAAGCCAAAGAGGAATGTGAAAATTATCTGAAAGAGTATTTTGAAATTATCTCCATGGCGAAAATCCCAACCCGGCGGCATCCACGCATTACTGATGAGCCGATGATTTTCCGTTATTTTCTCCAGCCGCTGCGCACAGCGCTGGAGTTCTCCCAGCTTGACGAGCGGGAATTTGTTGCCCAGCGTGTAATCTTTGCGAATAAGAACATAGAAGGCGCTTATATCTTTTCATCCGGCAAAAATGTCGGTGTATTCAAGGCAAATGGTTTCCCGGAGGATGTCGGCGAATATTATATGCTAGAAAACTACGAAGCTTACTCCTGGACGTGCCATGGGCGTTATCCAACCAATACCCCGGGCTGGTGGGGCGGAGCGCATCCGTTTGCGCTGCTGGACTGCACGGTTGTCCATAACGGCGAAATTTCATCTTATGACGCCAACCGCCGTTTTATCGAAATGTTCGGTTATTCCTGCGACCTGCTGACCGATACCGAAGTCATTACCTATATCATTGATTACTTAGGGCGCAAGCTGGGGCTGACTTATCAGGAAATTGCAAATGTCATTGCGGCGCCGTTCTGGTCAACCATTGCGCAAAAGGAACCCGAAGAACGCGAACGCTTGACCTATCTGCGCAACGCGTTTGCGTCGCTGATGGTAACAGGCCCATTCTCGATTTTGGTAGGCTTTGAAGGCGGCTTGATGGCACTTAACGACCGGTTAAAACTGCGTTCTATGGTCGTTGGGCAAAAGGATGAAACCGTTTATATTGCCTCGGAGGAATGCGCGATCCGTGTGGTAGAACAAAATCTGGACAGCATCCGCGCACCCCGCGGCGGCGAAGCCGTAATCGTAAGACTGAATGAGGAGGGCAGATAACCATGGCGATAGATTTTCTTTATCCGCAATATGAAGTGGTGCGGAATATGGACCGCTGTATCACCTGCCGTGCCTGCGAGCGGCAGTGTGCCAATGAAGTACATAAATATGATGTGGATTTCGGTTATATGACAAGCGATGAAAGCAAATGTGTTGCGTGTCATCGCTGTGTATCATTATGCCCGACCCGTGCGCTGAAAATCGTCAAAACTGACCATACATTCAAGGAAAACGCCAACTGGACAGGCAAAGCGATTTCTGAAGTTTACCGTCAGGCGGGTTCAGGCGGCGTGCTGCTGTCTTCCATGGGCAACCCGGAACCATACCCGATTTATTGGGATAAAATGCTGATTAACGCGTCCCAGGTGACAAATCCATCCATTGACCCGCTGCGCGAGCCGATGGAAACCCGTACATTTCTTGGCAAAAAGCCGGGGAAGATTCAGCGTGACGCAAACGGCAAACTGGTGAACAACCTGTCGCCGCAGCTTGAATTAAATGTACCGGTCATGTTTTCCGCCATGAGTTATGGTTCCATTTCGTATAATGCCCATGCGTCGCTGGCGCGTGCGGCGGCGGAGCTTGGCACCTATTATAACACCGGCGAAGGCGGGCTGCATCAGGATTTCTATCAATACGGCGCACATACCATTGTACAGGTTGCCTCCGGGCGTTTTGGCGTTCATAAAGATTATCTGGAAGCTGGCGCGGCGATTGAAATCAAAATGGGGCAGGGCGCAAAGCCCGGCATCGGCGGGCATTTGCCGGGGCTGAAAGTCGGCCCGGATATTTCCCGCACCCGTATGATTCCCGAAGGCACAGACGCGATTTCCCCCGCGCCCCATCATGATATTTATTCGATTGAAGATTTGCGGCAGCTTGTCTTTTCGCTCAAAGAAGCAACCGAATATCAAAAACCGGTCATGGTAAAAATCGCGGCGGTACATAATGTAGCGGCAATTGCGTCTGGTGTTGCGCGTTCCGGCGCGGATATCATCTGCATTGACGGCTATCGCGGCGGCACAGGCGCTGCGCCAACCCGTATCCGTGATAATGTCGGCATTCCGATTGAACTTGCGCTTGCCGCTGTCGACCAGCGGCTGCGGGATGAAGGCATCCGCGATAAAGTATCCATTGTCATTGGCGGTTCGGTGCGCAATTCCGGCGATTTGGTCAAAGCGATTGCCCTTGGCGCGGATGCTGTTTATATTGCAACCGCCGCGCTGCTGGCGCTTGGCTGTCACTTATGCCGCACCTGTCAGGCAGGCAAGTGCAATTGGGGCATTGCGACCCAGCGTCCCGAACTGGTCAAACGCCTTAACCCGGATATCGGCTGCCGGCGGCTGGTCAACCTTGTCACCGCTTGGGATCATGAACTGAAAGAAATGATGGGCGGCATGGGGATTAACTCCATTGAAGCGCTGCGCGGCAACCGGTTAATGCTGCGCGGGTTGGGGCTGAACCAGAAGGAACTGGATATCCTCGGCATCAAGCACGCTGGCGAATGACAAGGGGAGGACAAGAACCATGAAACGTGTATATGTAGATGAAAAATGGTGCCTTGGCTGCCATTTGTGTGAGTACTATTGTGCTTTCGCCAATTCAGGTAAGTCCTCGATGGTCAAAGCGCTGAAAGATCATAAAATTGCCCCGCGCATTAAAATTGAGGAACGCAACAACATTTCTTTTGCGGTATCCTGCCGTCATTGCGAAGACCCGTTATGCGTCAAAGGCTGTATTTCCGGCGCATTGCAGATTGTGGATGGCGCGGTACATATTGATTCCGAAAAATGTGTCGGTTGCTGCACTTGTATTTTGTCCTGCCCATATGGCGCGCTGAGCCATTCCGAACAGGGCGCGGTGCAAAAATGTGAATTGTGCCAGAAAAATGAGTTTGGTCAGCCGATGTGTGTACAGGGCTGCCCAAATAAGGCAATTGTTTATGAGGAGAGGTGAAACCGGCATGAATTATGTAATCATTGGCAACGGTACAGCGGCGGCAGGCGTAATTGAAGGCATTCGGGTGGTGGATAAAGAAAGCCCGATCACGCTGGTTTCCGCAGAAAATTACCCGGTATATGGTCGCCCGCTGATTTCCTATCTGCTACTTGGCAAAACAACCGAAGCAAAAATGCTGGCATACCGCCCGGCGGATTTTTATGAGAAAAACGGCGTAACCGCGCTGCTTGGGCGCACCGCCGAAAAAATAGAAGGCAAAATTGTTCTTTTGGATAATGGGGAACATCTCCCATTTGATAAATTATGCTTTTGCACAGGTTCCCGTCCGTTTGTGCCGCCTATGGAAGGGTTGGAGCTGGTGCAGAATAAAACCAGCTTTATGACGCTGGATGACGCAAAGCGTTTGGATGCGATGTTAGGGGAAGATAAATCCAAACGGGTACTGATTATTGGCGCGGGGCTGATCGGGCTGAAATGCGCTGAAGGCATCATAAACCGCGCAAAATCCATTATGGTTATTGATATGGCGCCGCGCATTCTGCCCAATGTTATGCTGGAAAAACCAGGCGGTATTATCCAGCGCCATATTGAAAAGCAAGGCGTTAGTTTTCGGCTGGGCGATTCAGTTGCAAAGTTTACATCCGCAAACAGTGCCACGCTGCAAAGCGGCGAACAGGTCGAGTTTGATATTTTGGTCATTGCGGTTGGCGTGCGCCCCAATACCGGTTTAGCCGAAGGGGCAGGCTGCACGGTAAACCGTGGCATCCTGCTGGATAACCATATGCAAACCACTGTACCGGATATTTACGCAGCAGGGGATTGCACGGTATCCCATGATATTTCCTGCGATACCGACCGGATTTTAGCCATTCTACCCAACGCGTATATGCAGGGCGAAACGGCTGGCATGAATATGGCAGGCGGCGACCGCACATTTGACAAAGCCATCCCGATGAATGCTTCCGGTTTTATGGGGCTGCATATGATTACTGCGGGTTCCTATGACGGCGAACAATATCTGGAAGAAACCGAAAACAGCTATAAACTGCTTGTCACACGGGATGACCATCTTGTTGGATTTATCCTGCTGGGTGATGTGGAACGCGCCGGTATTTATACTTCACTCATCCGGGAACGCACCCCGCTTTCATCCATTGATTTTGAACTGATTCGGGAAAAGCCACAGTTAATGGCATTTTCACAAACAGAACGCGCAAAGAAGCTGGGAGGTGTACGCACATGGTAATAACAGCAGGGACAACGTATTATCAGGTGCTGAATGAACAGATTCGCGCCTGTGCAGATACAGAAATCACCATCAACGAAGTTTATGGGCAGCGTTATATTGGCTGCGGCACATCGGGCAGGAAATTCACTCTGCATGGTACGCCAGGCAATGGGCTGGGGCAATACAACAATGGTTCAGTCATTGAAGTGTTTGGCAACTGTCAGGAGGCCGTCGGCGATACCATGAACCATGGGGATATTATCATCCATGGCAGCTGCGGCGATGCCTGCGGCTATGGGATGCGCGGTGGGCGTATTTTCATCGAAGGGGATGTCGGTTACCGTGCGGGCATTCATATGAAAGCCTATATGGAAAAAAGCCCAATCCTGGTGGTTGGTGGACAGGCAGGGTCTTTCCTTGGGGAATATCTTGCGGGCGGACTGATTATTGTGCTTGGCAAGGGCGCAAATGGCGCATATCCGGCAAGTTTCTTTTGCGGCACCGGGATGCACGGCGGCAAAATTGTTATGCGGTGCGATGAAGCGCCGCAGGGCTTGCCGCGTCAAGTGCTGATTCGTGAACTGGGTGCCGAAGATACGGCAGAAATCCGCCCACAGGTGGAAGATTATTGTCAGTTTTTTGGCGGCAATGCGGAAGAAATTCTTTCTGGCAGGTTTTATGTCTTGACAGCAAACCCCGAAGCAGGGTATAAACAATTATATACGTTTGAATCGTAAACAAAAAACAAGCGGGAGGGGAAAAATCTGCCCCTCCCAAAACGTTTGTCCTGCAAAATATTTTGAAACGGAGGTTTGCTTATGAGCACTTCAATCCAAGATGTCCTTGCGTTTATTGAGGACAATGATGTAAAATTTATCCGCCTTGCATTTTGTGATATCTTTGGGCAGCAAAAAAATATTTCCATCATGCCCGGCGAACTCACCCGCGCTTTTGCCGAAGGCATTTGTTTTGATGCTTCCGCACTGGCAGGCTTTATGAATGTGGAACAGTCAGATTTGCTTTTGTTCCCAGATCCGTCTACCTTATCGGTTTTGCCCTGGCGCCCGTCCACCGGGCGGGTGGTACGGTTTTTCTGTGATATCCGTTATCCAGATGGCACGCCATTTGAAGGGGATGGACGCCATGTCTTGCGGCAGGCAGCGGCTGCGGCGCAAAAACAGGGCTTAAACTGTATGATTGGCACAGAATGTGAGTTTTACCTGTTTGAAGTTGATGAAAAAGGAATGCCGACCCGCATCCCGCATGACCATGCGTCTTATTTTGATGTTGCACCGCTTGACCGCGCGGAAAATGTGCGCCGCCAAATCTGCTTAACCTTGGAGGAAATGGGCATTCAGCCCGAAGCGTCCCACCATGAGCAGGGGCCGGGACAAAATGAAATTGACTTTAAATATTCTGATGCCGTACAAGCGGCAGATAATATGATTACTTTCAAATGGGTGGTCAAAACGATGGCGGGTATCAATGGGCTTTATGCGTCATTTCTGCCAAAGCCATTACCAGGGCAGCCAGGCAGCGGCTTGCATATCAATTTGTCTTTATTCCGGGATGGGCAAAATATTTTCCGTGACCCGCAGGAAGCCCATTCCCAAACCGCGGAATCATTCATTGCAGGCATTTTGCGGCGCACCCGTGAAATGGCATTGTTTTTTAACCCGCTTGCCAATTCTTATGAACGCTTGGGCGAATTTGAAGCGCCGCGGTATATCACCTGGTCACATCAGAACCGTTCGCCGCTCATTCGTATCCCACTTGCTTATGGGCAGCACCGCCGCATGGAATACCGTGCATCAGATGGCTGCTTGAACCCATATTTGGCATTTGCGTTGTTAATTTATGCCGGGCTGGAAGGTGTTGCGGAAAAAACCCCGCTGCCGCCTGCCTGCAACCTCAATTTGTTTACCGAGGATGGTTCGGATTATCAGGCGTTGCCAGATTCACTGCGCGAAGCGGTTGACGAGGCGAAATCCAGCAAATTTGTACAGGAAAATCTTCCTGCACGCATTTTCGAGCGTTTCATTGCGGCGAAAGAAGCGGAATGCGAAGAATATCTGAAACATCGCGACCCATATTCAGCTGCATATAAATTATATTTTGAACGTTGGTAATAGGGGCATAAAGGGGGCTTTTATGGAACGTATCCTGATTGTTTGCGCAACGGAAAAAAGCGGCAGGATGCTGGCGCGTTTGCTTTCGGAATGCGGGATATCTGCCCAGCCCTGTTTTGCCCTGCATGGGGCAGAGGCACGCCGCCGCATGGCAGAAACAGAGTTCAGCATGGTGCTGATTAATACACCATTGCCAGATGAATTTGGCGCTGAACTCAGCATACATACCGCCTCACAAACCAGCGCGGGGGTTATCCTGCTGGTCAAAGCGGAAATTGCCGATGAAGTGACAGCAAAAGTTGGGCAGGATGGCGTATTGGTATTATCCCGCCCGTTAGGGCGGGCACAGCTCACACAAGGCATCCAACTGGCACGCGCCACCCATCAGCGCATTGGCGCGCTGCTGGCGGAAAACCGGCGGCTGCAAGCGCGTTTGGAAGAACTGCGGTTGGTCAGCCGGGCAAAATGCGTGCTGATCGAATGCGGCATGACCGAGCCGGAAGCACACGCTTATATTGAAAAACGTGCTATGGATACCCGTCAGTCCAAACGGGATGTGGCACGTGGGCTTTTGCAGCTGCATGAAAATAACGGGGCTTCCGGGAAAGAGTGATTTTTTATGACAAAATATATTTTTGTAACAGGCGGCGTGGTATCCGGTTTGGGCAAAGGCATCACGGCAGCATCATTGGGTCGTTTGCTCAAAAGCCGTGGGCTGAAAGTTGCCGCGCAAAAATTAGACCCTTATATCAATGTTGACCCAGGCACAATGAGCCCATTTCAGCATGGGGAAGTGTTCGTCACCGAGGACGGCGCGGAAACCGATTTGGATTTAGGGCATTATGAACGGTTTATCGATGAAGATTTAAATAAATTCTCCAATTTAACAACAGGCAAGGTTTATTGGAATGTGCTGAACAAAGAACGTGCCGGGGAATATCTTGGAGAAACCGTGCAGGTCATCCCGCATATCACCGGGGAAATAAAATCATTTATTTATTCAGTGGGCAAAAAAACCGCCGCGGATATTGTCATCACAGAAATTGGCGGTACTACCGGGGATATTGAATCCCAGCCGTTTTTGGAAGCCATACGGCAGGTGTCCGCCGAAGTTGGGCGGCGCAACTGTTTGTTTTTGCACGTCACATTAGTGCCATATATTTCAGGTTCCGATGAACCAAAATCCAAACCGACACAGCATTCAGTCAAGGAGCTGCGCGGCATGGGCATTCAGCCGGATATCATTGTCTGCCGGGTAGACCGTCCGCTGGATGAGGAAGTGAAAGCAAAGATTTCACTTTTTTGCAATGTCCGTCCTGACTGTGTGATTGAAAACCGCACCGTGCCTGTGCTTTACCGTGCGCCGCTGATGCTGGAAGAATGCCATTTCTCTGAAATTGTTTGCCGGGAATTGTCAATTGACGCGCGGGACGCGGATATGTCCGAATGGATGGATATGATTGCCCGCATTGATGCGCGGGATACGCGGGTAAAAATCGCGTTGGTCGGCAAATATGTGCGGTTGCATGACGCATATCTTTCTGTGGTGGAAGCGCTGCGTCATGCGGGATATGAAACCGGCTGTTTTGTCGATATCGAATGGATTGACGCGGAAGAAATAAACGATGCCACAGCGGATAAGCTGCTGTCCGGCGTGGATGGCATGATCCTGCCGGGCGGCTTTGGGCAGCGCGGCACAGAAGGTATGATTTGTGCCGCGACATATGCGCGGGTGCATAATATCCCATATTTCGGCATTTGCCTGGGGATGCAGATTGCGGTCATGGCATATGCGCGCAGTGTACTGGGCTGGCATGATGCAAATTCTTCAGAATTTGACCCGGATACTGCTTATCCGGTCATTGATTTGATGGAAAGTCAGCACAGCATTTCTAAAAAAGGCGGCACCATGCGGCTTGGCGCATATCCTTGTAAAATTGTGCCGGGTTCAGTTTTATCCCATGCGTATGGACAGCCGGTTGTCAGTGAACGCCATCGCCACCGTTATGAATTTAACAACAATTACCGTGATGCGTTGGAACAAGCCGGGCTGTGCATTACAGGCACATCACCTTCTGGTGAGCTTGTCGAAACTGTCGAAGTGAAAAATCATCCGTTTTATTTAGGGGTGCAGTTCCACCCGGAGTTTAAATCCCGCCCCAACCGGGCACATCCATTATTCCGTGCGTTTGTTGCGGCTGCCGCAAAAAAATAATCGGTTTTGTGATAGATAAATACCAACGGAAATGGTATAATGGGCTTATCACCCATGGTATCTGAAAACCGGAGGAGGAAATTATTTTGAGATTGGTGACACGTTCAGATTTTGACGGTTTGGTTTGTGGCGCATTGCTTTTGGAAGCAGGCATTATTGACCATTGGAAATTTGCACACCCAAAGGATTTGCAAGATGGGTTGGTCGAAGTCAATGCGGATGACTGCCTTGCCAATGTGCCTTATGTAGAAGGCTGCGGTTTATGGTTTGATCATCATTCCAGTGAACATGAACGCTTACAGCTTGATGGCAAATACAAAGGCGAAAGCCGTGTAGCGCCATCCTGCGCCCGTATTATTTATGAATATTACGGCGGGGCAGAGCGGTTCCCACAATTTGGGGAAATGATGGATGCAGTAGACAAAGTGGATTCCGCTAACTTGACCATTGATGAAGTGATGCACCCAACCGGTTGGATTTTAATCGGCTTTTTGATGGATCCGCGCACAGGTTTGGGCAGATGGCGGCAATTCTCCATTTCCAATTATCAGCTCATGGAAAAGCTGCTGGAAGCCTGCCGGATAATGTCCACAGAAGAAATTTTGGCATTGCCTGATGTGCAGGAACGCATTGAAATTTACAACGAACAAACTGAAAAATTCAAGGAAATGGTTGCGAAATATACCCGCACCGAAGGCAATGTTATCATTACCGACTTGCGCGGGGTCGACCCAATTTACACCGGCAACCGCTTTATGATTTACAGTATGTATCCGGAACAAAATATCTCTGCCTGGATTGTCAGCGGGCGCGGCGGTCAGGGCTGTTCCGCTGCGGTTGGGTATAGCATTATGAACCGCACCGCCACGGTGGATGTCGGCAGTCTGATGCTCAAATACAATGGCGGCGGGCATAAACGGGTAGGCACTTGCCAGTTCAGCAATGAAACCATGGATGCAGAGCTGCCCAAAATGCTGAGTGAGCTTTGTGCATTGTCAAATTCATAAACTTTACATGGGAAAATAGCATAACGCCCCATGCCGGAGGATAAACCGGCATGGGGCGTTGTTTTTTGATATGTTACAGTGCCATTTGGCTTAAATCGAATAAATCCTGTTCTTCCTGCAATGAATCAACTTTAATCCGGCGGTACATTAAAAAATGCCGTCCGCATTCGTTGATACGCTCCCCGCGCTGCTCAAAATGGAATTTATGATAAAATCCTTTGGCGCGTTCATTGTGCTCCGCTACGGCGGCGCACAGCCATTCCCGCCCAAGTTCGCGATATACCGATAATGACTGCCCAATGATTTGTTTGGAAAGCCCGCTGCCGCGGTATTTTGCGTCAATGCAGTAAGCGCCGACAAAACCGGTACCCGGTTCGCTTTGGTCTGCCGCGTTCAGGAAAACCAGCGCAACCGGGGTGTCATCCAACATCCCAAAACTGACCGCGCGCGGCGATACTGCTTGTGCATCGGCTGCCAACTTTAGCTTTTGCGCTTCGTCCAATTTGCTGTCAGTGCCATAGGCACTTTTATATTGTTCATGCACAAATTGCAGGAATAACCTGCGGTCACTTTCATTTTTGGGATCATAAGGGCGGAACCATATTTGTATGGTACTGGGGATGCTTTTCGCGTCTTTCCAGCCGATTGACGCAAAGGTGGAAAGCTCCTGCGGCAAATGGGATGCGTCATTCCAATATTCTGCATGGACATTCCCGTCCTGAAAGATCAGCTTTGCCACACAAGTATTATCCCCCCAGCCGATTTCCCCGATTTTTTCGGGCGGTAGGTGCAGCACCCGGCAAAGAATGCTGCGGATGGCTGAACCATGGGATATCACGGCGATTTGCTGTCCGTCATGCTGTGCGGCAATGCGGTGCAGTTCTGCAAGGACACGGTCACCAGCCTGCATTACAGTTTCCCCACCGGGCACTTGGCATTCCCAAGGGCGGGCGTTCCAAATGGCAAATTCTTTGGGATAACGGCGGGGCAGCATTGCCCAGGTTAAATCTTCCCAATCCCCCATATCAATTTCATGCAGCTTAGGGCGAATGATTACTTTCATCCCTTTGCGGTCAGCAATTGCCTTTGCGGTATGGCGTGCGCGGTAAAGCGCGGACGCATAAACCGCACTAAGCGGCACATCATCAAAGCGTTTTGCAATATAGGGAAGCTGTTCCCAGGCTTTGGGCGTCAGCATGGAATCATAAATACCATGGCAGCGGCGGTAAACATTGCCTTCAGCTTCTGCATGGCGGGTCAAATAAACAATTGTCATAAGATAACAGCCCCTGTCAGTTCGGAAACATGCGCAATTTGATGCGCCTGCATATAATCTTCCAGTTCATGCAGCGCATGGACTGGCGCAAGTGGGTCGGCAAACATCGCGGTACCGATTGCCACCGCATTTGCCCCGGCAAGCATCATTTCCACCACATCTTTGCCGCTGCGGATGCCGCCCATGCCGATAATCGGCACACTGACCGCCTGCCGCACTTGATAGACCATACGCACCGCAACCGGCAGCACAGCGGGGCCGGACAATCCGCCCATAATGTTGGATAAAACCGGCTTGCGGGTATTGGTATCAATGCGCATACCAAGCAGCGTATTGATTAGCGACAGCGCGTCCGCGCCGGCGTGGACGGCTGCGCGGGCGATTTCCGCGATATCCGAAACATTGGGGGACAGCTTGACAATCAGCGGCTTTTTGGCATATTTCTTTGCGGCAGAAACGACTTCTTCCACCATTTCTGGCTTTGTGCCAAATGCCATGCCGCCGCATTTGACATTTGGACAGGAAATATTCATTTCAATCAGGTCAACATCGGCATCCGAAATTTTTTCAGTCATGCCGCAATATTCTTCCACGGTGTTGCCTGAAATATTGGCAATAATTTTGGTATCATACTGCCGCAAAAATGGGATCTGCTCCGCAATAAACCGGTCAATGCCAGGGTTTTGCAGCCCGACACAGTTCAAAATGCCCATAGGGGTTTCCGCAATGCGCGGGGCAGGGTTGCCTGTGCGTTCGGCGGGCGTCAGCCCTTTGACGCCAATGCCGCCAAGCAGCGATAAATCAAAAAATTCCCCATATTCATGCCCAAAACCAAAGGTGCCGGAAGCGGTTGTAATCGGGTTTTTCAGTTCCACCCCGCAGATATTTACACGTAAATCCATTACCAGACCACCTCCTGCGCGTCAAATACCGGGCCATCTTTGCAGACGTGCCCATATCGTATGCCTTGCGCATCCTGAAGTTTCAGTTCACAGGCGCAAACCAGGCAAGCCCCAATGCCGCAGCCCATGCGTTCTTCCATGGAAACCTGGCAGGGAAGCCCAGCCGCTGCTGCGGCTTCCGCAATGGCGCGGAGCATCGGTTTAGGACCGCAAGCGCAAATACCAGTAAAATTGCGCGTTTCGTGCGCCAGGATTTGGGGCGCTAAAGCGTGGTCGCCATAAGACCCGTCATCGGTGCAGATATGCACCGTGCCAATCTCACGGAAGGCATCTTCCAAAATCACAGCATCTTTTGTTCGGAACCCAAGGATGGCGGCAGGCTGCGCGCCGGCGGCTTTCGCCGCCTTCATGGCGTACAGCATCGGCGGCACGCCAATGCCGCCGCCAACCATCACAGGGCGCGCGCCAAGTTTGCTAAGCGCAAAGCCATGCCCAAGCGGGCCAAGCACATCCAGCCGGTGCCCAGGCGTGCGGCGGGATAGCCATGCGGTGCCTTCGCCTTTCACCTGAAATACAACCCGGAGCATATCTCCGCTGATATCACAAATTGAAATTGGACGGCGCAGTAAATGCCCTTCGCCGCAGGCGATATGCACAAACTGTCCCGGCTGGGCAAGCGCGGCAATCGCTGGCGCACAAAGGGTGAGGGCATATAACCCTTCGCCATATTTTTCATGTGCGGCAACGCGGCAGGTTTCCTGTTTTGCCATTTTGATAAAACCTCCTGACGTATGGGGTCTATAATGATTGTTTTTTTATTCCAGCGGCAGTTTGCGGTATTGCTGGGGCGATATGCCGACTTTTTCGGTAAAAGCGCTGACAAAGCTGGATACATTGCTGTAACCGCTTTCCCGAGCAATCTGTTTGACTGGCATTGCTGTGGTTTTTAATAAATATTTTGTATGCTCCATGCGTAAACGGATAACATAAGCATGGGGCGTGCATCCAAATTCCTTTTGGAACAGGCGAATGAGATGAGTCGTGCTTAGCCCGACATGGTTTGCGATGGTATTCAGATCCAGTTTGCAGCAGGATAAATGATCGCGGATATAATCCGCGGCGTCCTGTGCCGCGGAATGGGCTGGGTTAGATGCCTGCACAGCCTGCGGGACAGGGATCAGGCGGCACAAAATCTCATGGATTTTCCAAGAAAGCTCGGCTTCCACTGGCACTTGGTTGCATTTAAACTGGCTGAGGATGGAACGGATAATTATTCCAATCGGCTGGCAGTATTCCCCCTCATGGACAGCACCAAAATGACGGTTCAAATAACTGCAAAGCTGTGGACAGTTGCACCCGCCGATGTTAATCCAATAAAACTCCGCGTATTGGCTGACAAAGTAGTGGTGTGGTTCATTGCGGTCGAGCAGGATGACACTGCCTGGCGGTGCAATATAATGCTTCCCTTGGTATTCCACTTCCATTTCACCTTGCTCCACATACATGACAATGATGCTGTCCACATATTGCCCGCGGATGCGGTAACCTGTTTCACAGTGGTAATGCCCGGCAGCGGCAATATAATAATGCAGCATGAGTGCGGTTTGTGAAATTTCATGCACATAGTATTCAGAACCCACCATAACGCCGGGTTCAGCATTGTTGGCGCGCAACCGGTATCAACTCCTTTCCGGTTTGCTGAAGTTTGCGAAACTATTATACCATTGATTGCGAAAAAAAGCGATTAGAAAATTTGACCTGAATTTTCGGAAAATTATCATGTTTTTCTATTCTTGCTTTTTCATTTTCTTTTGCTTTTTAACCAAAACGCAAGAAAAATGATGATTTATCGAAATTAAGTTTGTATAAAAGTTATTTAGCACACAGATTTTTGTGAATTATATATGGTTTATGCCGTAAATAAGTATAGAGATTGCATATAGCAGAATGCACAAAGAAACCGCCACAGGATTGACGCAATATTTGCATCTTGCGATTATTTGTGATATTTTATCACTATGCCGGGCATATAGCACAGGCGCATTGTGCTTTCGCTTTTTCTTCAGGCGGCCAGCCCTCCCGGCAGCAAACTGCCGGGGCTGGCTCCGGAAGGCATGACGGCATACCTTTTCCAGGGTAACGTACCCTGCTGGCTTGTATCTCCTGCGGCAACGCATGAGAAATATAAAAACCTGAAGAAAGAGGTAGAGATGTTATGAAAAAACGGATTTTTGCTTGCTTTACAGCAATGGCAATGGCACTGACCCTGCTCACTGGCTGTGGCGGTGGCGGCGATAATGGCGGCGGCGGTGCAGCTTCCAGCGGCGGCGCAGCCAGCGGTTCCGGCGCTTCTGGCGGCGGCTCTGGTGATGAACTCACCATGACCATGATTATCGCTTCCCGCGATGAATTTATGAGTACACTCGAACAGGGCTGTAAAGACGCTGCAGCAGAAGCTGGCGTTAAGATGACCACCCAGGATGCCCAGTTCGATACCGGTAAACTGCTCCAGTTCATCGAAACAGCACGAAATAATGGTGAAGATGCTGTTATCATCAACATTGTTGACCCGGAAACTGCACAGCAGTGCATCGACGCGGCTGGCGATATGAAGGTTGTATTTGTAAACCGTTCGCTGGACGAAAGCGTATATTCCAAGTTTGATGAGAATGTTTGCGGCGTATGGTCTGACGAAGACACCTCCGGTTATTACCAGGGCGAATACCTCGCAAAGCTCTTTAAGGAACAGAACAAGACAGACGTAAAATATATCATGGTTTGCGGCACCCTTGGCCAGGTTTACACCACCAAGCGTACCGAAGGTGCAATCAAAGCGCTCAAGGACAACGGCATTAACCCAATCCCAGCAACTGCTGACCTGGTTGCCGATTATGACCGCGCAACTGCACAGGATATGATTTCCCCGCTGATTGACACTGTTGATTATGACTGCGTTATCTGCAACAACGACGCAATGGCACTGGGTGTTATTGAAGCGATGAAATCCAAGAACATTGACCCGAAGACGAAGCCTGTTACTGGCATTGACGCAACCGTTGATGGCGTAGAAGCGGTTTCAAACGGCACCATGGCAATGAGCGTGTTCCAGAACCCGACTGGCCAAGGTCGCGGCGCTGTTATGGCAGCAGTCAATATGTGCAAAGGCAAAGCAATCAATGCTGATACTGAATACGAAGTTGACGAAACTGGCCGTCTGGTATGGATTCCGTTCGAGCCTGTATATCCAGACAACGTAGCTGATTACCAGAACCGCTAATCTTTAAACACACCGGCAGCTTTCAGTTGCCTCCTTGAAATGGGCGGCAAGGGGCTGGATAACAGCCCCGCCGCAGCTCTGGTTTTTACAGGATCTAGATTCTTTCGATGCTGTATTCTTGCTATAAGACTGGGCGCAAGATTTAACAATTCCAATACCCGCAAGATTTAACTATTTTGACACCAAAACGATAACTTATCAAAATTACGTTGTGAAAAATCCTCTTTTTCATGAATTTTGTTGTACAATATCACCAAAGTATTAATCGTCTTTTCGCTAAATTGCACTGGGAATGTTGTACAAAAACAAGATATCATGATGTGCAATATTTGCATCTTGCTTTTTTGTGTGATATTTTATCTGTATGCCAGATATACAGCGCAGGCGCACTGTGCTTCTACTTTTTCTTCAGGCAGCCAGATTTCCTGGCAGTTTATTGCCAGGACTGGCTTCCGAAGACATTGTAGGATATCTTGCTTCTGGATGGAAACCATCCTGATTTCCCTTTTGGCTGCGCGTAGGGAACACAAAAAACCTGAAGAAAGAGGTAGAGATGTATGAAAAAACGGATTTTTGCTTGCTTCACAGCAATGGCAATGGCAGCAACAATGCTGACTGGCTGCGGCGGCGGTGGCAATGGCGGCGGCGCAGGTTCCGGCGGCGGTGCAGCTTCTGGCTCCGGCGCTTCCGGCGGCGATGGCGACCTGACCATGACCATGATTATCGCTTCCCGCGATGAATTCATGAGCACACTCGAACAAGGCTGTAAAGATGCTGCGAAAGAAGCAGGCATCAACCTGACCACACAGGATGCCCAGTTTGATACCGGCAAGCTGCTCCAGTTCATCGAAACGGCACGCAACAACGGTGAAGATGCGGTTATCATCAATATCGTTGACCCGGAAACTGCACAGCAGTGCATTGACGCGGCTGGCGATATGAAGGTTGTATTCGTAAACCGTTCGCTGGACGAAAGCGTATATTCCAATTTTAGCGATAATGTCTGTGGCGTATGGTCTGACGAAGACACCTCCGGCTATTATCAGGGTGAATATCTCGCAAAGCTCTTTAAGGAACAGAACAAGACCGATGTGAAGTATATCATGGTTTGCGGCACGCTCGGTCAGGTTTATACCACCAAGCGTACCGAAGGCGCAATCAAGGCACTCAAGGATAACGGCATTAACCCAATCCCAGCTACTGCTGATATTGTTGCTGACTACGACCGCGCAACTGCACAGGACATGGTTTCCCCATTGATTGACACTGTAGATTATGACTGTGTTATCTGCAATAACGACGCCATGGCATTGGGTGTTATTGAAGCAATGAAATCCAAGAACATTGACCCGAAAACCAAGCCGGTTACTGGCATTGACGCAACCGTTGACGGCGTAGAAGCTGTTGCAAACGGCACCATGGCAATGAGTGTATTCCAGAACCCGACTGGCCAAGGCCGCGGCGCTGTTATGGCGGCAGTCAATATGTGTAAAGGCAAAGCAATCAATGCTGATACCGAATACGAAGTTGACGAAACTGGCCGTCTGGTATGGATTCCGTTCGAGCCTGTATATCCAGACAACGTAGCTGATTATCAGAACCGCTAATCTTAATCCACCACGGCAGCTTTCAGTTGCCTCCTTGAAATGGGCGGCAGGGAGCTGGGTGCCAGCTCCTTTGCAACCCCCAATTCCTGCGGAAAATTACCGTTTTCCTGCGAAATCCGACTGGTTTCCACTTTCGTATTCTTGCTGTAAGTTTTGGGCGCAAGATTTAACTGTTTTGATACCAAAACAACAATTTTTCAAAAGTACATTGCGTAAAATTTCCTTTTTTGTGGATTCTGTTGTATAATATCGCTAAAAAATTGACAAGCGTTTTGTTAAACTGCACTAAGCATATTGCACAAAAACCGGATACCTCACCTGCGCATTATTTGCATCTTGCGTTTTTTTATGCTATTTTATTGGTGTGCCGGGGGAATCCCAAAACAAAAAGGGAATACACTGCAAATACTTGCTGTGCTTTCTTTTTCTTCTTCTTCAAACTGGCGCCCGCTGCTGCGTGCGCCCCCAGGGATACCGGCATACCCTTAAAGTTTTACCTGGGTGTGCGCCACCTGGGGACGGGGGCTTTGCTCCCGCCAAAACCTATGGATGCCCCGCATTCGCTGCGGGAGTTTGGGTAGGTCGTACCCAAAACGAAGAAAGAGGTAGAAAGTTATGAAGAAAAGAATTTTTGCGTGCTTCACAGCAATGGCAATGGCAGCAACGCTGCTCACTGGCTGCGGCGGTGGTGACAACGGCGGCGGCAACGCTGGCGGCTCTGGTGCTTCCGGCAGCGGCGCAAGCGGCGGCGACGGCGGCATGAACATGACACTCATCATGTCCCTGCGTGATGAGTTCCTGAGTTCTCTGGAAAGCGGCTGTAAAGATGCTGCTTCTAAGGCTGGCGTTACCCTGGCGACCCAGGACGCACAGAACGATACCGGCAAGCTGCTCCAGTTCATTGAATCTGCACGCAACGCGGGCGATAAGGCTGTTATCATCAACCTGGTTGACGCGGAAACTGCACAGCAGTGCATCGAAGCTGCAGGCGATATGAAGGTTGTTTTCGTAAACCGTGTACCGGCTGATACCTCTGTACTGAATGAAAACGCTGCGGCTGTTGTTTCTGACGAAACCAAGTCCGGCGGCTATCAGGGCGAATGGCTGGCAAAGCACTTCAAAGAACAGAACAAGACCGATGTCAAGTATATCATGCTCCAGGGCACCTTGGGTCTGGTACATACCGAACAGCGTTCCGCATCTGTTATCGAACAGATGAAGGCAGGCGGCCTCAATCCTGTGGAAGCAGCAGCGCCGCTGGTTGCTGACTACGACCGCGCAACTGCAATGGATATGATTTCCCCGCTGATTGGCACCACCGATTTTGACTGCATCATTGCAAACAACGACGCAATGGCACTGGGTGCTGTAGAAGCGCTGAAAGCAAAAAATGTTGACCCGAAAACCGTACCAGTTGTCGGCATTGACGCAACAGTTGACGGCCTTGAAGCAGTAAAGAACGGCGAACTGGCAATGACTGTATTCCAGGACCCGGTAGGTCAGGGCTTTGGTGCTGTGATGGCAGCTGCCAATATGTGCAACGGCAAGGCGCTGAACGAAGGCACTGATTACGAAATCGACACCGAAAACCCATACATTGTTTGGGTACCATTTGAACCCGTATATCCTGAAAACGTAGACGACTACGCGAATAAATAAGTTTTGACCCGCAGGGAAGGGGCATTGGAAGAGTGCCCCTTCCTCTGTACATACGGCTTTTTCACTGAGAAGACAGAAGGGAGCATAATATGAGCGAATATATCCTGGAAATGCTCGATATTGTCAAAGAGTTTCCGGGCGTCCGCGCCCTGAAGGGCGTCCAGCTCAAGGTACGCCCCGGGACGGTGCATACCCTGATGGGCGAAAACGGCGCGGGCAAGTCCACGCTGATGAAATGCCTGATCGGCATCCATCCCCCCACATCCGGCAAAATCCTGTTCAAAGGGCAGGAAATCCGGTATAAGACCACACTGGAGGCAATGAACTCTGGGATATCCATGATCCACCAGGAACTTTCCCCTGTGCCGGAACGTAGCGTATGCGATAACGTATGGCTGGGGCGTGAACCGCGCAAAGGTCTGATTGTAGACCATAAGAAAATGCGGCAGGACTGCATTGAGCTGTTTAACAAGCTTGGGCTGGATCTGGATCCTGATGCAAAAATGGGCGATTTGACAGTTGCAAAAATGCAGATGGTCGAAATCGCAAAGGCTGTTTCCTATGATTCACAGATTGTTATCATGGACGAACCGACGTCCTCACTGACCGACGCGGAAGTAGAACAGCTTTTCAAAATTATTGCAGACTTGAAAGCGAAAAATGTAGCGATTATTTATATTTCGCATAAAATGGACGAAATTTTCCGCATTTCGGATGATATCACCATTTATCGTGACGGTGAATATATCGCCACCGACCGCGCTGAAAACCTCAATGTTGACAAGGTCATCACTCTGATGGTTGGGCGCGAAGTGACACAGATGTTCCCGAAGGTGGATTGCCCAATTGGGGAAACCATTCTGAAGGTAGAAAACCTTTCTGCTGGGCGTGCGGTCAAGAGCGTATCGTTTGAACTGCACCGCGGCGAAATCCTTGGCATGGCAGGGCTGGTCGGCGCAGGCCGTACCGAAACCGCGGAAGCGATTTTCGGTATGCGGCATATCACCGGCGGCAAAATCTATAAGGATGGCAAGGAACTGCACATCAAATCGCCGGAAGATGCGATTGCCAATAAAATCGGTCTGCTGACCGAAGACCGGCGCGGCAATGGTATTGTTGGGCTGCTGAGCATCCGTGAAAACACGGTTCTTGCAAACCTGAAGGCTTACGGTTTCCCGCTGAACCACAAGCAAATGCGCGCGGATACCGAAGAGTATATCAAAAAGCTGAACACTAAAACGCCATCCCAGGAAACACCAATCCAAAACCTTTCGGGCGGCAACCAGCAAAAGGTGCTTGTAGGGCGCTGGCTGCTGACCAACCCGGATATCCTGATTGTTGACGAGCCAACCCGCGGCATCGACGTCGGCGCAAAGGCAGAAATCCATTCCCTTATCACCAAGCTGGCTGGCGAAGGCAAGGCAATTATTATGATTTCCTCCGAGCTGCCCGAGGTTATGGGTATGTCTGACCGCATTGTTGTCATGCACGAAGGGACAATGACCGGGCTTGTTGAACGCAAGGATTTTTCCTCCGAATTGATCCTCAAGTACGCGACCAGCGAGGAAGCGTACCAGCCCGCAAACGCATAACAGAGAGAGGGGTAACATCGCAATGCAGAAAACGTTTGATAAAAAGAAATTTATCTCCCAAAACTCCATCTGGCTGGTGCTGATTGCACTGGTTATCATCATGAGTGTCGCACAGCCGAACTTCTTCTCGGTCAGCAACCTGACCACCCTGCTGACTGGCGAAGCCGTCAAAGGCATTATGGCATTTGGCGTTATGTTCGCCATCCTGTCCAAGGGCATTGACCTGACCATTGGCGCGTCAGCGGCGCTGGTCGCTTGTATCACCGCTTCCATGGTGCAGCCCGCGGACTATGCAAACGCACGTTTCCCAGGCATGGGCGAAAAGCCGGTTATCCTGGTTATCATTGTTGGTTTGCTCATCGGTGCAGCAATCGGCGCAATTTATGGCGCAATCATTGCCTACACCAAAATCCCACCGTTTATCGCAACCTTGGGCGCGCAGCTCATCTGCCGCGCAGGCGCCAAGATTTTCACCAACCGCCCGATTTCCAACCTGTCTGAAGGTTTCCGTTTCTTTGGCTCTGGCCGTCTTGGCGGGTTCCCGGTGATTATTCTGGTATTTATCATCATGTACATCATATCGGCATTCTTGCTGACGCAGACACGCTTTGGCAAAAACGTTTACGCCATCGGCGGCAACGACCAGGCAGCGCGTGTTGCTGGTATCAATGTCGAAGTCAACCTGATTAAGGTATATGTTTGGTGCTCGCTGTGTGCAGCGATTGCTGGTATGTTGCTGGCAGGCCGTTCAGGTTCTGCGGACTCCGCAAACTCCGGTTTGAACTACGAATTGGATGCTATCGCAGCGGCAACTGTCGGCGGTACTTCCCATACAGGCGGTATCTGCCGCGTATCCGGCGTACTTGCTGGTATTCTGATTCTGGGCGTTATCAATAACGGCCTGGTTATGCTGAAAGTCGACGATAACATGACAAACATTGTTAAGGGTCTTATCATTGTAGGTTCGGTTATCCTTGATATGCGCAAAAACGCAAAACGCGCTTAATGCAGCCGTTTTATATGCCGCCCGGCAAGCCGGGCGGCATATTTTTTAGTCCATGTTTTCAACTTCTTCGCGGACAATCTGTACCCAACGGTAAGCGTTTTCCGGGTTTTTGCCCAACGTATGGTTGTCCTTCATCATGATTTCCACATGGTTTTTGCGGGTTTTCTTGAGGAAATCACGGATATAGGTGCGGATATAATCTTCATCCATTTGCGGCACAGCCAGGTAACTTGGGCTGGGCTTATGGGAATAGACATAATCGCTGCCGAGCTGTTCACTCATGACTTCAACGTTTGCCCATGCGGAAACCGAAACCCGGCGCAGATGCGGGATTTTTTTCACATACTCCCAGCGGGGGTTGATGGGTTCACAGCAGCCATAGCTCAGCATCCCGAAATCTTCGGCAAGCTCAATCTGGTAAGGCAGCACAAATTCAGCAAACATTTGCGGGGAAACTTCTCCGGTTTCTTGGGATTCTAAGAACAGCCACATATCCTTCATCGCGGCGCCGGTGGATTGCCCCTGTGGGCCGCAGGCAGGCAGCTGGGTAGAGAAACCATAGCCGCCAGAACCGACATAAGAGCTGTTGCTGTTATAGCATAGATAGCCGTGCTCCTGTAGATAATGGGCTTTTGCCTTATAACCATCGGTCATTTTGCGCATGAGCTGGTGTACTTCATCCGGGTAATCATAGAAGTCATACAGCATGTTTTCTAAGCCGCGCAGGTTGGAATAATCCCAGGTCAGGTGCATGGAATGCCACCATTTATGGCGGATTTCCACGGTTAAAATGCCATCAAAGATTTCACATGCGAGGTCATACGCCATGCGGGTGGCTTCTTCGTCCACATGGATTTCCGGGCACTTGACAAGGTCAAGGTCAGTTTCCATGTCCTCAATGGGTGGGTGGAAGGTATAAGAACCGCCGCTTTCTACGCCTTCCATGCCTTCCGGTGTGGTATCAACGCCCCATTCGGTGTCCACTGCGGTATAGGGCAGATAGAATTTCGCTTCCTGCACGCGGTCATCCTTCATCTTTTCGCCCCAAATGACTTCTTTGCGCAGCCACATTTCCCAATCCTTTGCAAGCTCGCCTTCACACTCCAGGGTATCCCAGGGGATGATTTCATTCCAGCCGTTTTCCGGGTCGATGAAAATCAAGGGGCGGGTATCCTGCAAATCATTGTGTGCCGTCCATAGACGTACCTTTTCCTGCTGGATTGGCAGTTCTGCCAGTTCACGCAGGCGCTTTGCATGGTTCCGCAGGATTTCGCGGTCATGCGCGCTTATGGAAATTTGCTCTTTTTGCGGGCCTGTCAGCATCCAGTTCCCACATTGTGCCTTGTCGATACTCATAAAAAATCTCCTCCTCAGTATTCAGGGCTGCCGCAAAAAGATTGGGCAACAGCCCGATTCACTACTTAAATTATAACATAACCATACTTTGCAGCGTGAATGTATTATTGCGAAAATTTTATGTGCAAGCGCTGTGAAACAGGCAGGATTTAGCAACCTGTTTTGAAAAATTGCCATCCCGGAAAGGAGAGAGGGCTTATGCAAAATATCATGCTGCCGCCGCGCTTTGAAAGAATGCCGCAGTTTGCCAGCAGCCATATGATTGATGAACCCAACAGCAGCCAGCATACCCGGCTGGTGCATACCCATGAAAATGAACTGGAATTATTGTTTATTTCCAGCGGCCAGGGGGAGCACATCATAGATGGGCATGTTTATGAAATTACAGCTGGGGATATGGTGGTTTGCAACGCAGGCACACTGCACGGGGAAGACATTGCCCGCAAACGGCAGATGCACTCTTATTGCCTTTCATTTACCGGGGTGAAGCTGCAGGGGCTGCCAGAAGGCTGTATGGCGGCGCCTGAGGATTGGCCTGTATTGTCATTGGGGGCACAGGCGGAGGCGGTTTCCCAAATGATGAAACTGATCCATGCGCTCAGCGGGCAGCAGGCACTCGCGTGTGCCCATATCGCGCTTGGGATATTATTGCTGATTTATGCGCGTCTGCAAAGCAGCGCGGAACATCCAGCCAAAAAGCAGGACTCCACAGCCGGACTGATGGCGCATCGGATTCAGCGATATTTGGATTTGCATTATGCAGAACGGCTGTCGCTGGGCACAGTCAGCACGGCGCTGCACATCAGTGAATATTATCTGGCACACGTATTTAAGGATGAATATGGGATTCCGCCTATGCAGTATGTGCTCAAACGGCGTATCGGTGAGGCACAAACGCTGCTGATGGATACCAATATCAGCATTGCGACCATTTCGGAACAGCTTGGATATGAAAATCCGGCAAATTTCAGCACTGTGTTCCGGAAATACGTTGGAATGTCGCCAAGCCGTTACCGGCGGGTGTTCCAGCAGCTTAACGCGGAATAAAAAATGGGTGATATATTGTCAAAACAACAAGATTAGCCTGTAAAAACATAAAGGAGGGGGAATATGGGCAATCAAAATAATCATTTGTTTGCCATTGATGACAGACGCAGAACTAAAGGAATATTTACCACTGTTTTATGGTGGATATTTACGGTGATCACGCTTTCTGGCGCTGTGGTAGAATTTCCTTCATTGGCAAGTGTATTGCTGCTTCTTGCTGGCGTGATTGCGTTGCCTGTGAAGCCTTGGCAAAGGGTTTGTAAAACGCATAAAATCGCCGGCAAACCCAAAGGGATACTGTTGGCTGTATTGTTTATTGCAGGGCTTGCCTTGGCGCCGTCACCTGAAATCAATATCAACATTCAGCAAGGGGTTATTGCGCCCATTGAAATGCCGCATACCCAAACCGTTACTTTTGGTTATACGCCAGCCAATACATCAACAGAAACGGTACATTGTAAAGTTGCAGACGCCAGCATTGCTTCTGCAACGGTGATATCCGCAGAAAATGGGCAAATTGTATGTGAAATTACACCATTAAAAGCAGGGGATACGGTACTTATTTGTGGGATAGGGGAAAGCAATAGTCCAGAATTACCGATAACAATAAGCACAAAGGAAATGGAAGCGGCAGAAAAGGCGGAACAGGAACGTCTTGCAACAGAAAAAGCCGCCGCAGAAAAGGCGGAACAGGAACGCCTCGCGGCAGAAAAAGCCGCCGCAGAAAAGGCAGAACAGGAACGCCTCGCGGCAGAAAAAGCCGCCGCGGAAAAGGCGGAGCAGGAACGCCTTGCGGCAGAAAAAGCCGCCGCGGAAAAGGCAGAACAGGAACGCCTTGCGGCAGAGCAGGCAGTGCAAGCCGCTGCACAGCAGCAGGATTATACCAAATCAGGAACAGGACTTGTTGGCAGTGTGGAATCGGATAAATATCATTACCCAAGCTGCCGGTGGGCAAAGAAAATTAAACCGGAAAATGAAATCTGGTTTTCAAGCGAAGAGGATGCCCGTGCGCAAGGGTATACTGCTTGTAAGGTGTGCCATTAAAAGAAAAGGGATTCTGCATCAGGATGTCAAATAAACATCCAGCAGAATCCCTAAATATTTATCATATAGAATGGCAGTATTTATTTTACGTGCCAGAAAATATCTTCGAGCGAAATCAGCAGGTCATCATATAAACTGCAATGGAATGCCATTATCAATACAGCACGTTCTTGTTCTGTCATTTTAGCAAGTTCATAATCTGGGCGGATGGAATAAACTTCATGCAGGACAAATTGCCCGTCTTGCAGCAAATATTGCTCAACAGATTTGTCTGATGGGCTGACAATCCAATATTCTTTGACGCCTGCCGCAGCATAAGCGTCTTTTTTATAACCACGGTCATTTTTGGCAGTGCTGGGCGAAAGAACTTCAACGACAAAATCCGGCGCGCCATAAACGCCATCACTTTTGATTTTATCCGGATCACAAACAACCATAACATCTGGGATGAAATGGTCTTTTTCGGTTAAATAAAGGTCAACGCCATCAGCAAATGGCGTACATTTTTTTCTGCTCAGATAGCTCCGGAATATCCAATAAATATTGCCGGCAACATAGCTATGGGAAATTGATGGGCGCGGGGACATGGCAACAATTGTGCCATTGATACATTCTTCCCAAACAGGGTCTTGGTATGCCAGATTAGTATTCATAAAAATCAGCCCTCCTTTTCTGTTTATTGTAAGCGATAGGGCTTGGTTTTGTCAAGCATAGCGGCAAAGGTAGCCTTAAACTGCCTACAGGGCAAATCCGGCTTCAAAAGTACGACGCCGGAAAGAAAAAGAAGGGCTAATTGCCCTTCTTTTTTATTTGTCGCTTAACAGCATACGGTCATTTTCAATGTTGAATTTCTCCAACAAGTCCCGTACTTTCAGATTTTTCTTTTCCTCACCAGCAATATCTACCACAACATGGCCGGCATCCATCATGATTAACCGGTTGCCATACCGGATCGCGTGTTTCATATTATGTGTCACCATCAATGTGGTCAGGTTGTCGCGGGCAACAATATCTTCGGTTAAGGTAAGCACTTTTTCTGCCGTTTTTGGGTCGAGTGCTGCGGTATGTTCGTCCAGCAGCAGTAGATCGGGTTTTTTTAGCGTTGCCATCAGCAGGGTCAGCGCTTGACGCTGTCCGCCGGAAAGCAAACCGACTTTGCTGGTCAGTCGGTCTTCTAAGCCTAAATCCAACATAGCGAGCTTTTCACGGTAAAGCTTGCGTTCCGTATTGGTAATGCCATGGCGCAAGCCGCGCATTTTGCCGCGTCGCAGCGCAAGCGCAAGGTTTTCTTCAATACCCATATTCGCTGCCGTACCCATCATGGGGTCTTGAAATACACGCCCCAAAAACCGTGCGCGTTTATGTTCCGGCAAATGGGTCAGGTTAAACCCATTGAGTCGGATCAGTCCGGTATCCGGCGGGAAAACACCTGCGATTAGGTTTAACATGGTGGATTTACCCGCGCCATTGCCGCCGATAACTGTGACAAAATCCCCAGGGTGCAGGTTTAATTCCAAACCGTCAATTGCGCGCTTTTCGTTGACGGTACCGGGGTTGAAGGTTTTATAAAGCCCTTTGAGTTCAAGCATTGTGGCTTTCCTCCTTTTTAATGGCAGCTTTGGCTGCACCACGAAAATATTTCCCTTTCCAATATGGAACCGCAAGGAAAATGGCAACCACTGCCGCCGACAGCAGTTTTAAGTCATTGCTCTTTAACCCAAGGGTCAAGACAATTTGAATGACCAGATAATAAATGATTGCGCCAAAAGAAACTGATAACAGCTTTAGCGCGAAATTGCGGAAAATGCGCGAGAATACAACATCGCCAATGATAACCGCCGCTAAACCGATAACGATTGCACCGCGCCCCGCATTGACGTCCGCAAACCCTTGATATTGGGCATACAGTCCGCTTGCCAGCGCCACAATACCGTTAGACAGCATCAGCCCCAATACTTTATTCCGGTTTACATTAATGCCCTGCGCGCGGCTCATGTTCGGGTTGCAGCCAGTTGCACGAATGCTGCACCCAAGTTCTGTTCCGAAGAACCAATACAGCAAAGCAATAATGACAATTGTAAACAAGATAACAATGAAAATTGGGTTATTGATGGATGTTTCCTTGACATGGCGCAGAGAAACCAGCAGTTTATACCGGTTTGGATTGATGGCAACATTGGCTCTGTCCCCCATGATGCGCAGGTTGATGGAAAACAAAGCGAGTTGGGTTAAAATGCCGGACAGGATATCTGGAATGCCCATAACTGTATGCAGCAGCCCAGTGACAGCCCCTGCCAGCATACCGGCAATAAATGCACAAAGCAGTGCAAGCCATACATTCACATCATTTGCCATCAGCATCACGCAGATGGCGCCGCCGGTACACATAGAGCCGTCCACGGTCAAATCAGCGAAATCAAGCACTTTATAGGTGATATATACGCCAATGGCCGCTAAGCCCCAAATAAGCCCCTGTGCAACGGCGCCGGGCAGCGCGCTGAACAGGTCAGAGAAAAAATTCACGTTAATCCCCCCATATGTAATGGATATATTCAGTTTATGCGCATAAAAATGCGGCACTGGATTTATTATAGCAAAAAGGTGCGGAAAAAGGAAGCCCTAATTCATCATTCAGGGCAAAAGACTGCGTTTATCCGCCGAATCTGCAATGCCTTTGAAATAGCGCGGTGGATAACCAGTCACTTTTTTGAATAAGCGGGAAAAATAATTTGCGTCATCAATGCCGACAGCCTGCCCGGTTTCCGCAATGGATAAATCCCCAGTTTGAAGGAGTTCCAAAGCGCGCATGATCCGCGCCTGGTTTAGATAATGGACAGGGGTAAGTCCTGTGATTTCTTTAAAGATTTCGCGGAAATAACTTAATGTGATGCCTTGCTGACGGGAAACTGCTTCAAAATCAACCCCTTTGGCTAAATCCGCTTCAATTTGTGTGAGCACGGTTTCAACCAGGCTTTTCTTCCAAGAAACATGGGCTTGTCCAAGCGCTGACTGTTGATACTGCATCCGCCGGAATAAAATTAAGATTTCCTGCAAATGCAGCCGTTTCATTTGTTCAAAATGGAACGGCTGGTTTTGCTGCTCCATCAGCAGGGCGCGGAAAAGCGCATGAAAATGTTCGCATTCTGCCTTATTTAAATGCAGCCATTCTTCTGCCTGCTGGTCGGGCAGTTCGGAAAAAGCATCCAGCATATGCAGGCGCTGCTGTGCGGCGCCGCCTGGTTCGGGGCTGCCTGACAATAGTATTTTATCCGGCACTGCCCAAGCTTCAAAATGGCATAAATATAGTAGCATATCATTTTGCGGATGGCAAAGATGTGGAAATTCTGGCGGAAGCAACAGCAAATCGCCTGGCACAAGAGCAATGCGCCGGTGCCGGAATTGGTAGATTGCGCTGCCGCGCATGACAAGTGCCAATTCATAAAACGGATGGGTATGCGGCGGGCTGGCTGATGCGTGGATAGAAGCGCCTGGTGCTATTTCGGCTGTTTCCAAGGTGATGCCAGATGAATCGGTGACCGTCCTGGGCTGTGCGGGAATCATGCGAAAAGCCTCCTTTCAAAAAAGCAAGATCGATGAATAACGGCAGATAGCATAAATACAAAAAGCGAATTTATAAAGTTTGCACAAAGCATAATAAAATAATTGTGTTTTGTGCTAATTCTGATAAGGTTTTATTCTAACAGGAATATATTATGGCATGTTATACTGTATTCAACAAATAAAGAGAACAAAAACAGTATAAAACCAGTCGATTGCTGAGATTGTTTTCATCTAAAATCCAGCTTTAAAAAGCAGGATAAATAAATTATATTCAATCGAAATCAAGCCCCATAAAAACAAAATCAATAAATTATTGCTGCAAAAAAGGAGAATGGCTATGTACAACGAGAAAGAAAAATCCGTCATCCGCGAATTGGCAAAACGTCTTGCTGAACTGGCAAACCAACCCATTATGGAAGAGCGCCGCAAGCTGTGGTATGCACACAACGACCTGAAAACCGATCAGCCATTGATTGATTGTTCACCAGAAGGCGCTTGGCGCGAAGCGATTCCGCCGGAAACACTGGTCTGTGAAGATGAAATCCTGCGTGAAATCGAATGGACACTCCGTGCTCGCATTTTCCGTGCAGAACAGATTAACGATGATGTGCCGGCAGAAACCCGTTGGGACTGTCTGAAAATCATCTCTGATACCGGCTGGACGATGGAAGGCACGCTTGCACATAACGCGTTTACCAATGAAGGCGTTATGGTGCCAACCATTTCCTCTATCCCGGGCGTATGGAAAAAAGGCTTTAAGTTTGATGAAACCGCTGCCGAATTTGACCCGCTGATTGAAGATTTAGAGGATATCGACCAGATTTATAAACTCGTACCGCCGAAAGTCGTTTATGATGAAGAGGGCTCCAAACGTAAACTTGCCCTCCATCAGGAGCTTTTGGGCGATATTTTGGATGTACACTGGACAGGGACAACATATCTGCCATTCTTCTGGATGGAAACTTATACAAAAATCCGCGGTTATGAAAACGCGCTGTTTGACCTGTATGATTATCCGGAAGAAATGCACAAGCTGCTTGAAATCCTGGAAAAAGGTTATCTTGGACTGTAT
This sequence comes from uncultured Butyricicoccus sp., assembly GCA_964017555.1. Lineage (GTDB taxonomy): Bacteria > Bacillota > Clostridia > Oscillospirales > Butyricicoccaceae > Butyricicoccus_B. The sequence continues at coordinate 30,117 of CAXHNU010000003.1, forward strand.
CAGCAGCAGCTTGATATGGGCTTGCTCGATATGAACAATGGCTGCCAGTATAATGGCTCCGGCGGATATGGCTACACCCATGATATCACAGCGCCCGCGCCAGGTGAACCGCTGACATTCAAACATTTATGGGCATTTGCAGAATCACAGGAATTTATTTCAGTATCCCCGGAAATGACCCGCGAATATGCCATTGATTATGAAAAACGTTTGCTTTCTAAATTTGGGCTGTCCGCGTATGGATGCTGTGACAACCTCGAAAAGAAACTGCCGGATATCTTATCCATCCCAAATATCCGCCGTATTTCGGTTTCCCCATGGGCAGATGTCGCGTCTATGCGTGACCAGATTGGGATGCGTGCAGTATTCTCCTGTAAACCCAACCCATCTTATGTAACCTCCGGTTGGGATGAGGACTTTATGCGGGATTATACCATGAAGCTTTTGCAGGATGGCAAGGGCACCGCGTTTGAAATGATCCTCAAAGACACCCATACCATTCAAAATGACCCATCTCGTTTCCGCAAATGGACTGACCTTTGCCGCGAATGTATCGCGAAAGTTTACGGATAATTATACCCAACATATTTCTTCTCCCAGTGCCGCAGGCGGTTTTGCCTGCGGCATTTTTAGATAAAACAAATGCCGCATAGGGCGGCTTTGCCAGAGGGGGGAGCTGGCAATTTGCCCTATGCGGACATTTTTACAAAATCAGTTTGCTGTATACCGGGTCAGCATCACAGCAAATTCCGCCCGCGTTGCGCTGCCGGATGGATTCAGTTTGCCATCACCGCCCTGCAGGATTTTTGCGCTGACACAATATTTCATGGCGTCAGCTGCCCAACTGGATACAGAAGCTGCGTCAGTATAAGCGCTAAGGGAGGTTCCCTGTGAGGCGGGAGAACCTTTGCATTGATACATCATGACAGCAAGTTCTTCACGGGTAATATTGCTGTTCGGATTGCATTTATTTCCGTCAGCGGAAAGCAAGTTTTTATCCATTGCCCAAAGCATGGCGTTTGCATACCACTGGGAAGAATCAATATCTGTATATTTGCTGGATGGGCTGACAGCCGGCTGTCCTTCAATGCGGTATAATACAGAGGCTGCCATTGCACGGGTTAAGGTGCCATTTGGCGAAAAAGAGGTTGCGGAAGTGCCGCTGAGATATCCTTTTTTTACGCAGTTCATGACAGAATCCTTTGACCAATGCCCGGTTAAATCGGCAAAAGGCGTATCCTGTGTGGTGGAACCTACAATATCATAGACACATACCGAACGGTAAGTGGTATTGAGGATAATTTCATATTGTCCGTCGCCGTCAATATCTTCAACGGCTGGCGCGGCGCGGGAACCATTGGTCTGCGCATTGGAACCCTCATACCCAGGATAAGTTTGCGGCAATTGGGTGCAGGAAATCAAGTTCATATTGCTGTCCAAAATATAAATGGAGCCATTAACGCCTGTATTTTCACTGATCGCGTCAGTGGTTGCTTGGGTAAGACCATCTGTCCAAGATGCAAAAATGACTTCCAGTTTGCCATCGCCGTTGATATCTTTACAAACCGGTTCGGTTGCATATTCCGCGACAGTGGATGTTGTGGCGGGCAGGGTATAAGCGCGCTGTTTTTTGTCAAGTGTAAAGCAATATAATTTGCCATCATAAGAATTAAACAGGATTTCTTTTGCGCCATCGCCATCTAAATCAGCGGCAACCGGTTCAGAGAATACAAATGATGCAACCGAATCAGTGGAATGTTTGAGCTGTCCGCCAAGCCCTGTCGGGGGAGCAGTCCAGTCAAATCCTTTGGCGGCATTGGTGTAACGGGTACGGTCACCGTTAAAAATATAAGCGGTCATATATTCACTGCTGAGCCACCAGGCATTGCTGATATTTGCTTTGTCAATGACAATGCCTGTGGCAATCAGTTCCTTTTTGCCGTCGCCGTCAACATCGGTAAAGGTTGTACCAGCATGTCCAAATTCAGCACATAACCGTTCATTCAGCGGCTGGGAAGCGCTGGGCATATCATCCCATCCGCGGTTTGCTACGGTTTTTTCGTGATTATAATCAACATAGGCACGGATAGAACCCCAACTGCTGTTGCCAAAGGCTTCCGCATTGCCCATTACCAGTGAGCCGTCTGCATTGTATGCCTGGATGCAGGCATTATCCGTTGGCACCATGATTTCCGGCAGGTTATCGCCGTCAATGTCACCGGTTGCAATGCCGTTGGCAAAGACGCCGTAGCTTTCTGCCAGGTCAAGGGACGCGCCGGATAACTGTGGCCAGCCAGGCATAATATTGCCGCTGCAATCATATACCCAAACGCTGGTTTCTGAACCGACACCCGCGCCAACAATGATTTCAGCTTTGCCGTCACCGTTTAAGTCGTCTACGGCAACCGAACGCAAAGAACCTTCAATCGGTACAGTTTTGGGCCAGCCGGGTTTAAAATAACCGCTGGGATCAAGCACGGAAATGCAGTTTAAGTGAACAGAAATAATTTCTTTCCAGCCATCTTTGTCAATATCCTGTACAATGCCATTGCACCAGGACGCGCCAAGATTGCCATGCTGTTCGGTTTCATAGGCGCTGGAACGGTCTTTGCCTGAATTGACACGCCATTTGATTTGTCCGCTTGCCGCATCGGTCACGGTAATGGCGGAAGAAATGCTGACGATTTCCGGCGCGCCGTTGTTGTCTAAATCCGCAACAATTGGCGCTGCGTATAAAGCTTCATTGGTATATTTGCTGTGGGACGCGCCGGAGTATAAGTATTTCGGCTGTATAGTGACAGCGGCTGCCTGCGCAGGCGCTGGGCATAATCCAATAACTAGTGCTGCTGCCCCTAAAAGTGCAGTAATTTTTTTGCGTTTCATAAAGGAACCCTTTTCCTCCTCGTTTTTGGTTTCGTTGGCTGGTATCCCTCCTGGTTTACCAGTACCAATTCTATTATATTATATATCCGGGAAGCATTCAAGATTGTGCCAGCAAAATTTCAGTAAAAAATACGATAACACGACAAAAAACAAAGGCTTGACCCATATGGCATTTGTGGTATACGATAGACATAAAGAAAGGGGCGGAAAAATCAATGACGATTACTGAAGTTGGGAAAAAATATGATTTATCGGTGGATACGCTGCGTTATTATGAACGCATTGGGTTAATCCCACCTGTACCGCGAACCAAAAGCGGCATACGGGATTATGATGAGGAATCCTGCCGGTGGATAGAACTGATGAAATGTATGCGGGGCGCAGGGGTACAAATCAATGCTTTGATAGAATATGTCAGGTTATATCAGCTAGGAGATGACACCATGGCAGCACGGAAGGAGCTGCTGATAAACCAGCGGGAACAGTTAAAACTGCGTATGGCAGAAATGGAACAGTCTATGAAACGGTTGGATGAAAAAATCAATTCGTATGAACAGCAAGGGGGATGCCGCCCATGAAAAAGTGGATGTTTTTATGTATTTTGCTGCTGCTTGCGGGCTGTAAGCAGCAAACCCCTGCATCGGATATTTCCGAACCTGCGCAGGCAGAACAATCCGCGCCGGAAACATCTGAACAAGCGCCGCAGACGGAACAACAGTCAGTACAAGCTGTGCCGGAAACGCCGCCAGCACCACCGCCGCCGGATGATCCAGCGGAATTTGTACGGGTACAGGATTATATCCCAGATATTATGGTAGACTTGCGTTATGCTACAGAAAACAATTTCACAGGCAGTGTGATTTATAATTATACGGACGCATGGCTCCGGTATGGTACAGTCTGTAAATTAGCGCAGGCACAGCAAGCTTTGCGCCCACAAGGCTATGGGCTTTGTATTTGGGATGCGTTTCGTTCCGCACAGGCACAAGATGCCCTTTGGGCAGCTTATCCGGATGGGAATTATGTTGCCAATCCGGCAAATGGTTATTCAGGGCATACCCGCGGGGATACTGTGGATATCACATTGATTGCACTGGATGGACAGCCGGTTGAAATGCCTTCCGGGTTTGATGATTTTTCTGCGGCGGCAGACCGTGATTATAGTGATGTATCCGAACTCGCGGCAAATCATGCGCATTTATTGGAACAGGCAATGGAGAACAGCGGATTTAAAGGGTATGCCAAAGAATGGTGGCATTATAGCGATACAGAAAAGCATCCACCAGAAACTGCATTTGCCCCACCATCATAAGAACTATGGCAGATTAGACATATAACAAGCTGCTTGATTAGATGTTCTGCACAAGGGGATTCGCTTTTTTTCGATATTTTTCGACAATACGCCTTGTTTTATATACCTTGGATGGTTATAATCTTAAATAAAGAATCATTAAGGGTAAAAGGGGTTTTGATATGAAGCGGGAATTGTGTTCTGGTTTGGTCGTTTTGCAGCTTATGTTTCACATATCGCCAATTGCATCGGCATTTTTCTTGCCAGACTTCCCGCAAACACTTCTGTTACCCAGTTATTTGCTGACAGAGCCGGATTGGGATAATATTCCGATCGGTCAAGTGCCGGATAAATGTGTTTGGGATAACGCAACACTACAAGCTTGCTTTGCAGAATATGACAATGAATTGATGCAGGGCGGCGTGATTGAAATTGCGGATAATATCATGTTGGAACAGCCGCTTGTGATACCGAAAGGCAGGCGTGCTATACTCAATTTATATGGATATACGTTGTCCAGCCAAACGGATGCACCTGTTTTAATCGTAGAAGGCGATTTAACAATATGTAATTTCTTGAAATATGAGGAGATGGCGGCTGAAACAGGTGGAATTTGTGCGAAAAACACCGCGATTATTGTAAATAACGGCACATTGACCATTGATAATGGTATGATTTTGTCAGAGGATATGCCTGCGGTTCAGGTAAATGATACCGGCAATTTGACGGTCAATTATGGTGTCATAAAGTCTGACAGTACCGCAGTATATTGGCAGTCTGCGGGTACTTTCACGATGAACAATGGGTTGCTTTTAGGTGGGACAGGGTTAGAAGCTGGGCTTGGCACAGTCAAGCTGCATGGCGGTTATATTTGCGGCACTGGCGCGAGTGATGCCATAACATCACCTGAACAGGGGATGCCATGGATAGAAGGTTCTGCATTATTATGCTGGGCGCAAGCACAGCCATCCCAATCAAAGGCTTCACTGAAAATACAAATTGCAGATGGGCATTTTATCAGCACTTCTGGTTATGCACTGCATATATATCAAACTGGAGCGCATGATTTGCCATCACCTGCCACAGCGATTGCGGTTGATTATTGTGTATCCATGAAAAGCGCACCCAATAAGCCCTTAATCACCATGGAGAAGCAATCGACTGATACGATAAATCAAGTATCAATTATATTTTCACGGCTGCTGGAAGGCAGCACAATGGCGGCGACTCTCACAGAAGATGGGAAACTTACCTATCAGCTTCAGCCGATAGGGGCAGGGGCGGCACAATGTAACGGGATGGAATATAACAATTTAGCTGCTGCAATTTATGCCGCACCGGATAATGGTATGGTTCGTTTGCTGAAAGATATCGGGGAGAATGCTGCCATAGCAAAAGGGCAAAACCTGACAATTGATTTGAATGGGCATACCATATCTAGCGCAGGCAATGCGTTTATCAATCATGGCACATTGCAAATTTGTGATACATCTGCGGGAAAAACAGGGATGATAGAGCAGGATAACAGCATTTCTGATGCTGCATATGCGATTGAAAATTATGGTGCATTAACAATAAAAGATATTTCACTTTGTGGTGTTCAGGATAATCCTGATAAGGCAAAACTGATTCATAATGCTATAGAAAACGCAGTTTTAGCGATTTCAGGCGGGTATTATGATGGGGATTTTGATATTGAGGCGGGTAAAGCGACAATTACAGGCGGCAGCTTTTCGCAAAATATCCATACACAAATTGCAGAAGGGTTTGCGTTAGTATATAAAAATGGGAAATTTATCATAGATGCACTGGTGAATCTTAACAAGCAGGATAAATACAGGTTTGACGCGGAAACCGGGGTTTATTATGAATACACGGGGACAGAAGTCCCTGACAAGCCAGATAAACCAGACAAACCAACCGATCCAGAAAACCCGGAGCAGCCAGATAAACCAGACAAACCAACTGACCGGAAAACCCGAGCAGCCAGATAAACCAGACAAACCAACCGATCCAGAAAACCCGGAACAGCCAGACAAACCAGACAAACCGACTGACCCGGAAAACCCGGAGCAGCCGGATAAATCAGACAAGCCGACCGACCCGGAAAACCCAGAACAGCCAGATAAACCAGATGAACCCATCAAACCGGATGTTCCGGTATCGCCCAGCCACCCAAGCGGTAGTTTCGGAGGCGGCGGAGGCGGTGCAAGTGCATCTGGAAGCGCTAGCCCAGATGATAACAGCACGAATTTGCCGATTGCAAAGCCCTTACCAGAGCCGGATGATACGCAAATCATTCCGGAAACAGTTATTCCGGCCAGCCCTAATCCAGATACTTCGCCGCAAAATGCAGATATTTTGGAAAATGGGGATTCAGAGATACTTCCATTTGAAGATATCAGCCCGGATGACTGGTATTTTAAGGCGGTACAGTATGTATATCATCATGGACTGATGTGCGGCACAGCGGAAAACAGCTTTTCACCTGATGCCGATGTTACTCGCGCAATGTTTGTTGCAACACTATATCGCATGGAACAACAGCCCAATGCCCCGGTATGCACATTTCCGGATGTTCCATCTGGGCAGTGGTATACCGATGCGGTTTGTTGGGCGGCAGCAAATCAAATTGTCAGCGGTTATGAAGATGGGCGTTTTGCCCCAGATGATTTGTTGACCCGTGAACAATTAGTAGCAATTTTAATGCGATATGCGGCATATAAACACTATGATATCAGCAAATCAACAACACTTTCTGATTATACTGATGCTGCACAAATCAGCGCTTATGCCATCCCGGCAATGCAGTGGGCAGTTGCTGAAGGGTTTATTTCCGGCACAGATATGAATGCCCTTTTGCCTTTGGGCAATGCGCCACGCGCGCAAATGGCTGTTATTCTTATGAATTTCCGTGAACAGATAGTAAAATGATTCAGATTAACAAAGGCGCAAAACAGCAAGAATTCATACAAATAAAAGCAGGGACTGTGCATCGGGCACAATCCCTGTTTTTTTACGCTGTATGCGGTTGTTATTTCGCGATATTTTCGCAGAAACGCATCAGAATAGATGCTGCTTGTGCGCGGGTTGCGCTGCCAGTTGGGGCAAGTGTTGTTGCGCTTGTGCCAGTGATTAGACCTGCGCCATTTGCCCATTGCATAGCTTCGCTGGCGTAGCCGCCAAGCTGTGCATGGTCGGTAAAGGCGGTCAAATTCCCTTTTGCAGAAAGGTCATAACCCTTATATTTTGCGAAATTATAAAGGATTGCTGCCATTTGTTCGCGAGTAATCACATTTTCCGCACCAAATTTGCCATTGCCATAACCGCCGGCAATGCCGTTTGCAACTGCCCAGTTTACAGCATTTGCATACCACTGCTCTGCGGGAACATCAGTAAACGCGGCGGCTGGCGCAGATTTTTCCCCATCCAAACGATGCAGAATGGAAATTAACATCCCACGGGTTGTTGTTGCATTGGGGCTGAATGTTGTGGCACTTGTGCCCGACATCATGCCTTTTTCATATACATATTTCACTGATTCTGCATACCATTCATCTGCGGATGCGTCGGTGAAATGCAGCAATGGATTGCTGATTGCTTTGGATGGATCAAAGGATACACCGTTCAGCCGTGGGCCATTGATAAAGGATACGCCGCCATTTGCCGCACGGTTGGTTTCTGGATGCGATACGCCAAAAGTCAAGCCTTCAATCATGGTATTTGTGCCAACCAGCAGGAATTTTTCATTTTCATAGCCGGATTTTGCACCAGATACCCCTTTGACCATAGGGTCATTCCAGGTGACGTCAACACCATACCAACCTTTATCATCCATTTGCACATAGTTCCACATATGGGCTTCACCGGTATCCTGCGCACGCGGTTTTGCATAGCCATCCGCTAGAACACAAGGAATGCCTAATGTATCACACAATACCTTAAATGCCTTGGAATAGCCATCGCAAACAGGGCCATTGACGCCAATCGAACCCGCCAAAGCGCTGAGGCATTCATGCGGTGCATTGCCGATTGTGGTCAAATCTGGCGTGGTATTGTATTCGTTATGTTCGGTCAGCCAGCGGTTTAACTGACGGACTTTTTCATATGAATTTGTTCCGGTAATGGAAGCTAAAATTGTATCCCGCAATTGGTCGCGTTTTTGGATGCCAGCCGCAACGGTTCCGGCTGCTTGATAATCTGGTGTGCGCAGGGAGAATCCAGAATTATCCGCCAAGGTAAAGAACATATAGGCTTCATCCACAGTTTGTGTGCCATATTTGACTTTTGCGGTCAAAATACGCAGTTTTGATGTACCACTGAGCCAGAAAACTTCTGGATGGTCGCGATCAAAAGCTTGATAAACAGATGCGGCATAGGTACAAGCATCTTTGCGGGCAGATTCATAATTGCTGTTGCCGGTTTTGCGGATTTTGGTCACATAAATGCCATTAAATGTAGAAGTTTTCACCGCGTCGCCTTCTTTCAGCGCCGCATAATTGATGGATCTATCCCCATCGGTTACATTGACAACATTATAACTATCATCGGTAAAAGTTTCAGTATGGAATGGGTTATCACCATAAGCGGCAAGACTGTCTGGAAGAGTATGGGTAACAGTTTCCGCGCTGGTGATGTCATAAACCATGCCGCCAGGTTGGTTTTTCCCTGCATTTGGGTCAATGGTAAAGTAACTGTCATCAATCAGATATTTTAACACATCTTCAGAATCAGAATGTTTTACCATGGTTTGATAGAGTGTGGTTGCATATGTTGGGACTTGAATGCGGTCAATCCAGTCAACAAAAGTATCTTCTTTTTTGACCATGGATTGCAAATAAGATTCACCTGTGCCGGAGATCACATTTTCTTCAATATCCTTGGTCAGAATATTATCCACACTGACAACTGTACCGGTAGACGTTTCGGTATCTGTTTTCTTATCGTCCTCGGTTTGGGTTGGGTGACGGCGTTTGCCGCCACCGCCGCCACCACCAGATGGTGTTGGGGTGGGCTCTGGTTCCGGGTCAGGTTCGGGGTTAGATGTATCAGGCTGCCAAATTGCGGTTAAAAGTGTATCCGCAGTGAAAGTATAGGTGCTGCCCACACTAAATGGCGGTCTAGCATCGCCATCAACGTGCCAACCTTGGAAGGTATACCCTTCTGGCGGGGTAAAGGTGCAGGCAGGGAAGGTAAAAGTTTCACCTTCGGCAACAGCCATTGGCGGCATACTTCCGGTGCCATTTTCGCCGGGGTCAAATGTGATGATATATGGCATTGGGTCAATATTTGAAGAAAGCTGCACAGAATTTTGCACAGTATATCCAGGTTCTGGTGCAAAGATTTCTTTTGCAAAAGTTAAATCCAAGGTACCTTCCTGTGCTGTGCCATTAAATTGTAATGTTAAGGTTTTATGATCTGCACCAGATACCACAGCGGAAGCAACGGTTAAATCACCAACTGCGCGGGCAGTGGGATTATAAGCGACTGCATAATGATCCAGTTTTGCGGCTTCTATCGGGTCAAATGCAACCGTAGAAACAAAAATTTGTTGCGGATCTTCGTCATTTTCAGTGATTTGTAAAGCAGCGGTCAGCTGAGGTATTGTTACATTTGGTTCATCAATCACAAGAGTGCACATATTGGATTTTGTGAGATTGGCAGTAGGAGAAAATGCGCTTGATAAAAAGGAAAATGAATAGCGCCCTGTTTGTGCGGTGCCAGTAAAATTCAAAATGATTGTATGATCATCTACTCTGGTAACTGAATCAAAAGATAAGGAAGAAGTGTTATTATTTATGACAAAGTTCTGACGAATCATAGCTTCATCGGCAAACGTGTAGTCGTTGCCGTTAGCAGAAAGATCAAACATTTTGATAGTCACAGAAGGATTTTCCATACCATATTTGATATTATCGACAGCATAAATGGTAGGCGTATATGTAGTAGTTACGGGCTTTTCACCTGTGGGGATATTTTTCTTCCAGAGAGCAGTTAAAGTAATGTCCCTATGATAAAATTCAGGTAATGTGATTGCATTTGAAGTATTGTCAATAGAAATTTCCGTGATATCCGATGTCCATCCGCCAAACTTATATCCTGTGCGTTCAGGTTTTGCGCCCAGATTAATGACTTGTGTTGAGGCGTTTACATAATAGTTCATATTAAGGATAGGGTCTGTTTCCTGCTGAAGTGGACTTCCATTTATGCCTGTGATATTATATGTATCATCAACGCAAACAACATCAATTGTTGAAGCAAGATTTAAACTGGAAGCTGTTGCGAGTGAAGACCATTGAGCTTGTGTGCCAGCATAGTTAACTTGTGTTAATGAAGTTGTATCAGGTAAAGCATCCGTGCCAATCAAAGTTACAGTAGCAGGAATTGTAATGCAGGTAAGGGCAGAACAATTTTGAAAAGCACATTTACCGATACTTGCCACACCATCAACAATAACAACTTGTTTAATTTGGTTATTATAATCTTCCCATGGTGTTTTTGTTTGAGAACCTAATTCATAATCAGGCATACTACCTGTGCCGCTGATTGCAAGCAAACCATCAGAATCAAGCCGTCCATGTGAGATCTGTACCACAACTGCCATTTGCAATTGCCTGACGCTGAACGGTCGGCGGAGGTATAGGATTTCCAGAATCCTCTCCGATTTCTGATGCTTGTGCAGCAGGAATAGCTCCTGGCAATAGCGTCAGTAACATACATAACATTGTGAACGCTGACAAAATTCGTTTTTTCATCTTGTTTCCTCCCCCGGATATACGAAATGTACGTTTCATAAATGCCTTTTATTTATAATTACCACATGATAGATAGGGTAACATTGCAGGCAACCAATGTTAATATATCATAAACACAGCCTAAATTCAACATGATTGCTGCGCGTTTTATAGTAATTAGATGTGAACTTTTATTTTAACCGAATAAAAAGCGTATTGGTTATTTTTTTAAATTATTTTTATTAAATGCTGCAATATAAAACGCTAACAAAATATTATTTTCGTGTCATGAAAATTCGGACATGATGCGACTTTTTTTCGATAAAAACCGAAATTTCTCTCGACATTCTTCGACAAATCCAGCATAATAGGAACATCTAACCATCTGGAGGGTGAAATAAAGATGAAAATCACGATGCAATTGGTAAGCCAATACTTGGATGTCTGCTTGAACCAGAAAATGCTGGATGCGAAAACGGTGAAAGCATACCGGATTGATTTGCGGCAGTTTGTCAAATATGCTGCGGTTGAGAATAAGGCATTTATTTGCAAGGATATCTTATCTTACATCACGCATATGAACAAAAAATATAAACCGCGGACAGTCAAACGGAAAATTGCATCCCTAAGGGCGTTTGGTACATATTTGCAGGATACCGAACAGGTGCAGCACAGCCCTTTTACAAAATTGCGGCTAAAATTCAAGAGAACCTTGGATTTGCCAAAAACGATTACATTACGGGTCATTGCCCAACTGTTGGAAACCGTTCACAAACAGCAGCACCAAGATAAACGCTGCCTGCGTGATGCCGCCGTTTTGGAACTGCTTTTTGCAACAGGCGTGCGTGTTTCGGAGCTTTGCGGGTTAAAGACGCAAGATGTCGATTTGTTGGATGGGGTCATTCGGGTGATGGGCAAAGGCAGTAAAGAACGTGTCATTCAAATCGCAAATAGGGAAGTGTTGGAAACACTGCGAAAATATCTGCAAGCCTATCACCCGGATCAAAATGGGACATTTTTTATCAACCAGGGCAAACGGAAACTATCCGACCAATCTGTACGGCGGATGATCCGGAAATATGCGGGAAAAATAGACGTTGCAACCCGGATTACGCCTCATATGTTCCGGCATTCTTTGGCAACACTGCTGTTGGAAGAAGGTGTGGATATTCGGTATATCCAGCAGCTTTTAGGCCATGCTTCCATTTTAACCACCCAAATTTATACACACGTAGCGGGCAGCAAACAGAAAGAAATCTTAGCAACAAAACATCCACGAAATAAAATTTCAGCTTTCGCATAAAAATTTTTATGATGCAGCTTGAAAAATCCAATATTTTCTGTGCATTTAAACGGTAGATTTGCACTTTTTCCGAACATATTATAGCAGAAATAAGGGATAATACACGATTATCCACCACTTGTCAATGCTATTTTTAATAAAAATTTAGGCCTGTGTTTGTCAATATTCAACAAAGCAGAGGCCTTTTCGTCGTGCCTACAACCAGAAATTGTGCGAAAAATCGGTTAAAATACAGGATAATCGTGTATTATCCTGTATAGAAGGTTACGATTTGTGCTTGACAAGTGCAAAAGAAAAACTTCACCTAAAATTTAGCATTGCACATGGAGGTGCGTTTTTATGTTGGCACTGACAATCCGCGAAGGCGAGTATGTAACAATTGGTAATGATATCGTCGTGCAGGTTTTAAAAACCGGGGATACATTCCGCATTGCAATTGAAGCGCCGCGTTCGATGAAAATTGAGCGGTCAAAAGTGCGCGAAATGAATGGGGATGTTCCAGAGTGCATTCAGCGGGTACGGAAGCAGGCGCCGCCGAAAAAAGTGCTCAAACAACAGGAAAGGATGCTGGCAAAACAGCAGTCCACTTGAAATATTGTACTTTTTCGGCAAATGAATTGGCTTTCAATCCAGTCCGCGCGGCTGGTTGAAATAGAAAGTATTACGCCGATTAAAATCCGGAAATCCTGGCCAGACGACCGGATGGCGTATCACAAAACGGAGCTGATGCAAGGAAGAGCAGAAGCTTAATTTCTAAGGAGGAAATGTAATGAGAATCCAACATAATGTCATGGCGATGAACGCCTACCGGAATTACTCAAACAACACATCTGCGTTGTCCAAAAACCTGGAACGCCTGTCCTCTGGTTACAAGATTAACCGCGCTGGCGACGACGCAGCAGGTCTTGCGATTTCTGAAAAAATGCGTGCCCAGATCACTGGTCTGGAAGCCGCACAGAAAAACGTTAAGGATGGCATTTCTCTGGTAAACACCGCTGAAGGTGCAATGCAGGAAATCCAGGATATGCTCAACCGTATGGTATATCTGGCAACCCAGTCTTCCAACGGTACATATGACAACAAAGTTGACCGTCTGAACCTGCAAAAAGAGGTTGAATCCCTGAAAACAGAAATCGACCGTATTGCAGACAGTGCAAACTTCAACGGCATCAAGCTGCTTGATGGTTCGCAGGACACCAGCCTGAAAACGATTGGCAACACCGAACTGATTGCTGATGATACGCAGGTTGTTGCAGATGGTCAGTTGGGTAAAGACCCACAGGCAGGTAAATATTCCATTGATTTATCAAATACCAAAATCACTGCTTCTGAAAACAATGCTGCTGTCGATTTTACGATTTTCGGTCAGACCGTAACTCTAGATATAGCAAAGAAAGATGATGTACTTTCTGGCGGCGATTTAGCGAAAGCAATTGCCGATGCATGGAATAAAACTGGTACAGGCTTTAAAGATAACTGGGCACTGGATAATGGCTTCAATTTAGAAGCAACCGTTGAAGGTGATAAGCTTGTCTTTACGATGGATAATGCACCTACTGCGGCTTGGACTCAGAATGCAACGACTGGTCAATTCTCAAATTACACTGATGCAACTGGCAACAATGCAGAACAGGTCACTGTAACAGTAGAACAGGAAGCTGTTGATACAACCAATACCCGTATGTATGGTCAAGCTAAATTTGATCTGGCTGCAACCGCTTCTGCTGGCAAAGTTGGCGTTGTAGATGGCGCTACTGTAACAATTGGCGATGAAACCTATGTATTCGCGGTTGGTCCTGACAGCAAATATAAAGGTCTTGCCAATGTGGTTGACCTGACAGATAAAACAGCGACTGCTACTGACCTTGTCAAGATTGCTGGCGACCGCCTTTCCAAAGCTGCTGAAGGCAATACACGTTTCAAGGTAGGCACAGGTCGTAATGCTGATGGTTCTGTTACGATTACAATTACAGAAAAAGAAGGCGGCGTAGATTACGCTAAGAATAACTTAGCTGGTACCAATGGCAAGGGTTCTTGGGGCATTAAAACACCTGCCAAGGATGCTACAGCTAAAGATTGGGCTGGCTTGGTTAGCACTGGTATGGTTGACCCTTCTATGTTGGATAAGGGCTTAACTCTCCAGATTGGCGATACCAGCGATCACTTCAACCAGCTTCGCGTATCTGTTGGCGATATGCACGTAAAGGCACTGGGCATTAGCGATATCAACATCGGTACACAGGCTGGCGCATCTGCTGCAATTGACAAGATTAAAGCTGCGATCAATCAGGTTTCTTCTGTACGCGGCGACCTCGGCGCAATCAGCAACCGCCTTGACCATACCGCTAACAACCTGTCTGTTATGCGTGAAAATATCACTGATGCAGAATCTGCTATCCGTGATACTGATATCGCAGAAGAAATGATGTCCTACACCAAGAACAATATTCTTGTTCAGTCTGCTCAGGCTATGCTTGCTCAGGCAAATCAGGTACCGCAGGGCGTTCTCCAGCTTCTGCAATAATGTTGTATAACCTCGTTTCCGGGGTTTGTATAAAACCCCGGAAACATATCACAAAGGAGGTTATACCAAATGGAACCTTCCACAGAGCAATCTGTAACCCCACCGAAAAAATCATCCAGTAAAATCATCATTGCTGTTGTCGTTTTATTGATTGTCGCGATAGTTGCCGCCGCCGCTGTCATTATCACGCTGAATCAGAAAGATGATAATTCACCGAAAATCGGTTATGCAGCTGATGCGAAAGTTATGCTTGATGAAAATTCTTTGCAGGCTGCGATAAATGAGGCGATGAAAAACGCAGAAGAAGGCAGAATTGGCTTGAAATACAGAAATGATGCCTACAGCACTGATGGTATTAACTTTGAGTGTGTTATTGCAAATTCTTCATCCAATATTTTCGATATGTATTTGAATATTTATGCGGATGCGGAATTTACAGACCAGATTTTCTTATCTGAACTCGTGCCGCCTGGCAGTGGGTTTGATCATATTACGCTGGAACGCGCGCTTGAAGTTGGCGATCATACTGTGTATGTTGTATTAACACAGGTTGATACGGATGAAAACGGGGAACAAGTAATTAAAAATCAGGTTAGACACACAATGGATTTCCATGTGACGGAATCCTGAAAACCATAATTTGGAGGTTATCTCATGAAGATCACAATGAAACGTTTGGCTTCTCTTGCCATGACAGGCGCATTGGCACTGTCTATCTCCGCTCCTGCTTTTGCTGCTACTACTGGAACGATGACAGCTCCGGCCGCAGGTAAATCTACTAAAATTACCGCAACTTATGAAGAGGCAACTGTTGATGTTTTGGTACCAGCTACAGCAACTGCTATCATTAACCCAATGGGCATTGGCTATGATGTAGCAAAATCAGATAGCAAAAAGGTGTCCTTTACTGGTCAGGTCTGCACTGTACCAATGGCGCTTTACAACAAGAGTTCTTTTGATGTAAACGTTGGCGCAACTGCTTCTGCAACCATTAACCAGAGTGCTGTTCCGATGCGTCTTGCTACTGCAACCACAAAGGCACAAGGCACTGAAGGTCAGGACGATTATGTTCCAGCGCAGACATCCAAGAGTGCATTTGTGCAGCTTGAGGTTGTGACTGCACCAGCAGCAATTAAAACTAGTGGTGGCGCTGATGAAGGTGATGGTACTTTGAACGATAATATTATCGTTGAATCGGCTAAGGCTACTACATGGAATGGCGTTGCTGCGGATAAGAAACTTACAATCGGTACCAGAGCTGTGTCTGTAAACGATATGGTAACATTGAAGAAAGCACTTTTTGACTCTACTTCTGGTGCGTTTGACGGGTTTGATGTAGGCAGTATTGCACTGTTCCGTTTAACTGGTGACTGTGTTGAAAATCCAAACGGCGGCTGGCTTAAAGCAGATGCTACTGCCACTCCTGCGGTTGTAGGTGATGGCTTTGTCGCTGATATTACATTCTCCTTTAAGCCTGTTGTATCATAACACAACGATTGCGAAATCTTTAAAGTAAAGATTTGAACCCGTTAGGGCGTGCGGTCGCACCATGCGCCGCACGCCCTGGTTTTTATCAGATGAACTTCAACGCAAATATATTTTATCTGAAAAGGAGGGAGAAACCTCCTATGCGAAAGAAAAAAATACTGTGCTTGCTTTCTGCCGTGCTCATGCTGGGCATGATGCCGCAGGCGCTCGCTGCAGAAGGGAACCACACAAAAGTGACGGCTTCCTGCATATTGCCAGAGATTTCTGTGACAGTTCCGCAAACAGGCGCTGCATTTATTAATCCATATCAGATGGATGTTACCATAAATGCAACAGAAACTGACGCACAGATTATTTCTACGCCTGCCGCGATTGAAAATGAAAGCGAAGTGCCCTTGCAAGTAACAGTAACCGTGACTGGTCAGCTGAAAGAAGAAAGTACGATGCGTTTTTCCAGCGCGCCTACTAATGGTATTGGAACGGCAAAAAGTGCCTTTTTATATTTTGAAATTGTCCCGGCAAACAGCGCAAACAGCGCGGTTTGGGCAGATGAATATGATGATGCAAAACATTTGCTTGTCCGTGTTGGGTCAAGAACAAAAAGAAATATGGTGATACTTTCACAAAGCGACAAAGACGGATGTTTTGGCGCTTTCCGCTTGACTGGCGACTGCACAAAAAATCCTAGAGTGCCATGGAACGAAAAAGATGGCCTGGATGTGGAAATCACCTTTAGCTTTAAGCCAATGGCGCGGCAGCAAGGATAACCAAGGCTGCAAGAGCCTAAAAAAACCAACCACGCCGCGCGGTTTTATCATGCCGCGCGGCTTTTTCACCAAACGCGCCGTATGGGGCAGCGCCTCCAAATCATACGGCAGAAAGGAATGACCTTATTTATGAAACGAAAACGCCTGCTTTGCACAAGCTTAGCTGCAATGATGGCATTCACTTTGCCAGCTCAAGCATATAGCAGACCAATGCTTCCGGCTGCAAAACCAGGCATTGTGCATATGAATCATTTTGATATGCTGAGCACAAACCGTTTTAATGTGTTTGATTTTTCCCAAATGGGGATGCAGACAGCAAAGCCATATTTTGCATTCGGCATGGAAGGTGCTGTAAGCACTGTTGAAAACAGCATCAGCAGCAATATCAGCGCGGATACAGCGAGTGGCAACGGTTCTGTAGGGACTCCAGCGAACACTCCTGCTGGGGCGCCTGAGAGCAATTCTAACGGCAGTTCCACAACCACGTCAGAAAGTAGTGATAATACGGCTGCTAGCGGCAGTCATATGGCATCTGACAGCGGTGATGCTGCAAAGGACTCCAGCAGCGCAGCCACGCCGGATAGCTCGGCGAATAGCAGCAATGCGGCAGTGCCATCTGATGTGAACAATTCTGCATCATCAGAAACAGTCCAACCGGATAATTCCAACGAAAATGATACAGCGGGCAATCCGGATACTGACAGCAAGGAACCTAGCCAACCCACGGATGAAAATGGGAACCAGCAAGGGACAGAAACCCCGCCAACAGACAACAATGAATCAGAGGACAATTCAGCCCCAGGCACTTCTGATGAAGATTTGCCTGCTGGTGAAGAAAATCCCGATGACAAAACGGATGAATCCAATAATCCTGATCCTGACAGCCCCGATATAACGCCTGATGCGCCGGAAACACAAGAGCCATCAGAAAAACCTGCTTTACCAGACGAACCAGGCACAGGCACCGATACAGAGCCTTCAACACCCACAGAAACGCCAGAACAGCCGGATGGGGATACAACACCAGACAGCACTGGCGGGGCTTCTGGGGGCAGCACAGCGCCCTCAGACACAGATAAACCGGATGTTGATGTTGACGGAGATACACCCAATGCGGAGCAGCCGCCTGTGATAGAGGAAGAACCATCGGCGCCAGTGGAACCTGTGCCGGAAATTCCGTCAGAAGAGCAGCCGCCTACAGAGGAACTGCCAGAAGAACCCATCGAAGAAGAACTCCCACCAGAGGAAGAATTGCCGGAAGAAGAGCCTGTTGAAGAAATCCCACAGGAAGAGCCGATTATTGATGTAATTGTCCCAGCGACGGGTTCTGTCATTATTAATCCATACCGGTTAAATGTCAAGCTGGATGGCGTTATGACCAGGGAACAAATTGTAAACCCTGCGCAGGTGCTTACCAGCCACAGCAATGTACCAGTGCTGGTAAATGCCACAGCAACTGGTCAGATCGCTGCGGGAAGCGAGGCTGTTTTTGTATCCAAACCGCCAAATGCAGAAGCAAAAGAAGTCTTTTTGTATGTAGAATTCCAGCCAACAAATGATAACTGGATTGGGGAATATATTGGCGCACCCAATCAGATGATTGTCACAGCGGATGGAAGCAGCAAAGATGCTGTAATGACGCTGGATGCTGGCATGGACAGCCCTTCTTATGGTGCATACCGTTTATTCGGCGCACTTTCAACCGCGCCAGATGAAATGTGGTCGTCCGCTGACGGTATTGAGGTTAGCGTAGCATTTACCTTTACTCCAGTTACCGAGGATACCGAGTAATTTTCCCATAGCGCTATATCATAAATTAAAAGCCGGTCAGATGAATACTGACCGGCTTTTCTTTGCCTTTTGGGATTTATAGAGAAAGCAAAAGGTTGCTTTCAAATGCTTTTATCATTCAGCGGCAATTGCTTCATAGCCGTCTGGCGGAGTGATGCCAAGCGCTTTGCAGTTTGCCTCAACATATTTCTTTGTGAAATTCGGGGCAGGACGTATTTCCATGGTTGCCGGGTCAGCGCCATTGACAAGGATATCATATGCCATTTCGCCTGTCGCCTCGCCGAGTTCATAATAATCAATGGATAAAGTTGCAACGCCGCAGCCTTTGCAGATGCCTTCTTCCCCTGCGATAATCGGTACTTTTTCTGGGATGACAACATTGCCAATGGCTTCGCTGCAGGAAGCAGCAACATTATCTGTTGGAACATACATGACATCGCTTGCAGCGGCAGCGGTTGCAGCAACAGAGGCAACATCATTGGTGTCAGTAAAGGTATATTCGGTGCATTCGTAGCCATAGCCTTCCAGCAAAGGTTTAATGACATCGATTTGATATTTGGAGTTTGCTTCAGCGGAGCAATAGAGCAGCCCAACTTTTTTTGCATCTGGGAACATTTCATGCAGCATTTCAGCTTGACCATCCAGCGGGGCAAGGTCGGTTGTGCCGGAAATATTGACGCCGGTTGTGCCACTCCATTCCCGCATATCAAGCGCGGTAGCATAGTCGGTAACAGAGGTGCCCAGGATCGGGATATCCACAGTGCCAGTCTGTGCAGCCTGCAAAGATGCGGTTGCATTAGCAAGGATCAGGTCAACATTGGAAGAAACAAAACCATTGATAATGGTTGCGCAGTTTGGCGATTCGCCGGAAGCATTCTGTTCATTAAATTCAACAGAACCGCCATCCGCTTCAACCAGTTCGGTTAATTTATCGCGGAAGCCTTTGGTTGCCGCATCCAAAGCCGGGTGCTGGGTTAGCTGGCAGATGCCAACCGTATAGCTGCCTGCTTTGCCGCCCGCAGAACCGGCAGCAGAGCCGCCCGCGGAAGATGGTGTGGAGCCTGTGTTATTGCCTGCATTGCCGCCGCACGCCGTCATAGACAGCGCCATAACGCCGGATAAAGCTGCTGCAAGCAGTTTTTTTGTTTTGGACATAGTAATCACCCTTTTAATGAAAATTTGGTTATTTTGCAGGGGGTTGTTTTCTTTCCTGCCGTTTTAGATTTTAGCAGTTAAAAGCGGAATGGTCAAGGATTTTATTGGAATGCGTACAAGTTTCCTTTTGCAAATGTTTTTTTCGGAAGCAAAAGACAGGGCAAGACAGCAGAAATGCGCAAAAATGTTGCAGGAATTGCGCAAAAACTGTACTATATTACAGCTAAAGCCGGGCAAAGGCATCAATATCGCATCGATGCTTTGGGCAAAAAGCACGAAAACCGGCAGACAAAGCGAGGCGAAAATGCTGAAAAATGAGAATATAAAAAAGGGGCTTCCCTTTTCGGAAAGCTATGTTATAATGAAGGCAAGAAGAAAAAAAGCAATGTCATTTTAGGAGGTAGTTATAATGACCAGAGCTATCAAAGTAAAAAACACAGAAGACATCCAGAAGATTAACCAGATTGTTACCCGCTATGGCTTTGACATCTGGATTCATGGCAAGAGCGGCATGGTTGATGCAAAATCCCTGCTTGGTATGTTCCTGCTGTCCCTCAACGAGCCCCTCCAGATTGTTGTGGAAGATGATATCGACGCTTCCGACCTGCTGAAGGATCTTGCTGAATACCTCGACATTGAGGACTAACCCAAATTGAAAACATAACCCCTCTCCCTTCGGGAGAAAGGGGAAAAGCCGGCAAGCTGCCGGCTTTTTTCATTTGCAGCGTAAAATCACAAATGCTGCTCCAAATATGTGATAAACTTTGCCGCATATCCGCTGGATGCCACAGACCGTTTGGCATAACCAAATTCAATGATATCGCCGCAGTCTGCCAGCGGGATGGCACGGATTGGGGAAATCTCCTGGCTGCCCAACTGACAGCCGATATTCGCAAGTGGGGTATGGGTCAATAACTGCATCATGGCATGGTCGCTTGATACCACAGCGGCAATTTGCAGGGTTTGAAAGCCTGCGTGTCCTTGCATTTGCCCGATATGGCGGGTCAGTGAAATCCCTTCTTCTTCATGCTGGACATACCGCAGTTTTTGCAGGTCTGCCCATGTGGCAGCGGGTTTGTCATAACAAGGGTTTTTCGGTCCAGCAAACAGCATTTGTGGTACGCTGACAAGCGGTGTATAATCCAATTTTTTATGCCGCAGCATATTGTGCAGCATTTGCTGCTGATAACCCGAAATAAAGATAAACCCCAAATCCGCTTGATGGTGGGCAAGCTGATGCAGCACCTTTTCCAGCGTGCCTTCTAAAAAGCGCACGGAAAGCGTTGGTTCAGTTTCAAAAAAACCAGCGAACAGCCGCGCTAACCCTTGGCTGGGCATGGTGGAAATGTGCAGTTCCTGCCGTGCATTTTCCTGCCGGATGGCAGAGATTTTCTGGGTGTTATCCAATACCTTGCGGGCATATTCGTAAACCTTTTTGCCATCCTCCGTGATGGCAACGCCGGATGGCTTGCGTTCCAGCAAACATAGCCCCAAATGATTTTCAAGCTGCTGTATCACTTTGCTGATATGGGGCTGGGTGGTATAAAGCACTTCTGCCGCGCGGCTGAGCGACCCCATTTCCACACTGGCAACAAAATATTGCAGGTGCTTGAGTTCCATTTCGGCATTCCCCCCCTTGTTTGCTCTTATTGCATCCGGGCTATGACCGCCTGCACATCATAAGCTTCAGTGAGCGCTTTCAGCTTGTCAAAGCTGGCGTCTTTGCGGAACGCACGGATGACCTGCATCAAATCGGTGCAGCTATACGCGTTTTCATACATCCCAATGGTGTAGCCATACAGCTCGATGTATTCTTCTGGGCTTTTTGCCGTCCAGAAGCCTTGATATAACCGGAACGCCTGCCCGGAAGGGCGGATAACCTCCATATCGCCATGCAGGGCGTTATACATGGCGGCAAAGGCGGGACCTGCCATAGAGGCATATTTTCCTTCGATATAATCAATCTGCGGGTTGCCAAACTGGTCGCGCTGCCGGATAATATCCAGGTTTTGCGCGGAAAAACAGTCTACGGTACCGGCGCGGATGCTGTGCCCAAGCTGTGTTTCACGCTGCTGTATGGCAGGCAGCAGAATATCAATATTATAGGTGCATAAAACAGCGTCATAATCACCCGCGGCAAGCGCCGCGTCAATCTGGGGTTGATCCGACTCGCGGGAATAATATCCGGGGGCAATGGTGATTTCCAGCCCGTCAGCCTGCACAGATTGGGTTTTTGCTGTTCCGGCAAGGGTATTTGCCTGCGGCACGCCCAGCGCCTCCAGCATCCCCTCAGCGCGGGCAAGGTGCATATAATTGCTTTGCGCCGCGCCGCCGCTTAAAATCAGCAGGCGCTTAGCGCCAAGCGCTTTGAAATGTGCTGCCATATCCGCACCGGCATTGATTTCCGCCTTTGGGGCGGGGCCGATGGTGCCAAGGAAATAAGGGTTATCCTGCACTGCCTGGAAATCAGCTTCATCCAGCGTGCCCGAACCAAGAATATAATACATTTGCTCCTCGGCGCAGGTTTGCAGCACAGGCTGTATGTCATTGCCAAAGAATGAGATAATCCCATGAGCGCCCTGCTGCTTCATGCTGCGGATAAATGCCTGTTCCTCCTCAGCGGAGGTCAGCCGGTCGGAAAAATAAAACTTCACCGGAAACCCTTCCGCGATATAATCGCGGTAATAATCCATAAACATACGCATTTCAGCGTTATCCGGGTCATAGGCAGCCACGCCGATGATATATTGGGTTTCGCTGTCAGTTTGTTTTGACTGGCAGCCTATGCAGGCTGCCAGCAGGATACAAATGCAGACAAGTGCCTGCTTCCAATATTTCATACAGGTTTCCCTCCATTTGCGGTATAGTGGCAGGCTGCAAAATGCCCAGGCGCATATTGGATGAGTTCAGGCAGTTCCTGTTTGCACCGCTTCATGCAGTGCGGGCACCGGTTTTGAAATGGGCAGCCTACAGGCAGATCCAAAGGGCTTGGGGCTTCGCCCTCAATGCTTTGCAGCTTTACCGCGAGATCCATATGCACAGAAAACAATGCGCCGACAAGCGCCTGGGTATAAGGGTGCAAAGCATCTTTGGCAACAGCTTCTCCGGGGAGCACCTCAACAATATGCCCTAAATACATCACGGCAATCTGATGGGCAAAGGCTTGTATCAGCGCGATATCATGGCAGATAAAAAGAATGCTGATGCCTTTTTCGCACTGTAACCGCACAAGCAGGCTGATAATTGTATCTTGGATGGAAACATCCAGTGCGCTGGTTGCCTCATCACAGATAAGGATTTTAGGTTCCAATGAAAGGGCGCGGGCAATGCCAATGCGCTGCCGCTGTCCGCCGGACATACTGTGTGGATAACGATACAGCATGGAATCGGGCAGACCGACCATTTCCAGCAGCTCACGGGCTTTTTGTTCCCGCTCGCCGCGTGTCAGCCGTCCAAAATTCATCAGTGGTTCGGTCAGGATATCAATGATTTTCATTTTGGGGTGAAATGATGCCAAAGGATCTTGGAATACCATTTGCATATGCTGGCGGTGCTGCCGCAGGGCTTCGCCCTGCAAATGGACAATATTTTCGCCGTTCAAAATGATTTCCCCAGATGTTGGGGTTTCCATATGGGCAATCATACGGGCAAGGGTAGACTTGCCGCAGCCGCTTTCCCCGACAATGCCAAGGGTTTTGCCGCGATAAACGTCTAAATTGGCATCCCGCACCGCGGTCAGTGTTTTCCCTTTGGCGGCAGGGAACTGCTTGTATAAATGCCTTGCCTGTAAAATGACTTCGGATGGTTCAAACAAAGCGTTTCCCCTCCAATTCTGGGACTGCGTGCAGCAGCCCTTTGGTATAGTCGCTTGTGGGATGGTTTATCACCGCGTCACGGGTGCCATGGTCAACCGCTTTGCCATGCTGCATGACAACCAGTTGGTCTGCCATATAAGCGGCAACACCGAGGTTATGGGTGACAATGATAATACTTGTGCCAAACGTATCCCGCAAAGCAAGCATTTCACGCACAATTTGCGCCTGTGTGGTAACGTCAAGTGCGCTGGTGGGTTCATCGGCAAGCAAAAGCGCTGGATTAAACGCCATTGCCATCGCAATGCCGACACGCTGACGCATCCCGCCGGAAAGTTGGTGCGGATAACTGTTCATAATATTTTGGCTGTCCGGCAGGCGCATTTTGCGCAGCAAATCGCAGGCTTTTTGCCAGGCTTCTTTTTTGCTGGATGGTTCATGGGTGCGCAGGTATTCGACAAACTGGCTGCCGATTTTGCGGATGGGGTTGAGCGTGCCGCCGCAGTCCTGGAAAATCATTGACATTTGGCTGCCGCGGATTTTCCGCCAATCGTTTGGTGTTTTATCACGCAGGCTTTGCCCATGGAACAGGATATCGCCGCTGGCAATGCGTCCTGCGTCGGGCAGCGCGCCAAGCACTGCCCGAATGACGGTTGTTTTGCCGCTGCCGGATTCGCCGACAAGGCTGACAATTTCACCTTTTTTCATGGAAAGCTGGAAGCCGGAAACCACAGGCGGCTGTGTCCCATATTGAATGGTTAAATCTTGGATTTTCAGCATAAGCCCCAGCCCCTTTACGCAGCCAAGGCGATATCCTGGGTGAGCCAATAATAATCCATGGGGTACATGGTCACGCCAGTCACGCGGTTGTTGGAGAATAAATAAGTGGTTTCATAGCCAAAGAAAATGGTGGCAGCATCATCCATGATTTCCTGCTGGATACGGATGATTAAATCTTTGCGGGCAGTTTCGTCAAAGGTGGTCAGAAGCTGGTCAAGCATAGCGTCTACTTCGGCATTGCTGTAACCCATTTGGTTGGAAGGGGAAGTGCTGTACCAGTTTTCACGCAGGTATTTTTCCGGGTCGCCAGTGTTGGCAACAAGCACATTCCAAATCAGCATATCAAATTGCCCGGCATCACGCATATCGAGAAGGGTTTCATAGCTGACCGTGTTTAACGTCACTTGAATGCCGATATCCTTGAGGTTTGCCTGTGCTGCCTGCGCATAGACGTTTAATTCTTCACGGCTGGTGTAAATGACAAATTCCAGATTGAGTTTTTCGCCTGTTGGGGTTTCGACAAAACCGTCGCCGTCAGTATCTTTGTAACCGGCATCTGCCAGCAGTTTTTTTGCGCCTTCGGGGTCATAGGCATTTTCATCGCTCAGTGTATCAAAGCCAAAGTCAAGCGTTGGCGGGACAGGGGCTTTGCCAGCGGTTGCGCCGCCTTCCAGCAGTTTATTGCAGTAGGTTTCACGGTCAAGCCCACGGATGATAGCCTGACGCAGCGTCAAATCGCCAAGCGCGCCTTTTTGGTTCATAAAGGCATAGGTGGAACGCAGCGATTGCAGCTGCTGGATGGTGATATTGCTGTCATTTTCAAACTCGGCGACATTTTCGGTTTTGAGGTTGTAGGCGATATCAATTTCGCCGGTTTGCAGCGCCATGGAACGGGTTGCCTGGTCATCGACGCATTTTAAGGTGACGCGGTCAAGCGGCACATCCCCACCCCAATAATTTTCATTGCGCACCACAACACAGGCATCTGTCGGTGAGAAGGATTCCACGGCATAGGGACCGGTGCAGATAGGTCCCTGCATGGCAAAGGTGCTGTCATCGACATTGGTATCGACAATCAGGAACAACGGGTCAGCCAGGCTGCCCGGCAGAATGGCAACCGGTTCTTTGGTGGTAATCAGCAGGTTTTGCCCATCGACAGCGATGGAAGCTGGGTCGAAAAATGTGGCGGCGCGGTCACTTTTTTCAAAAGTACGCTCCAGCGAGGCTTTCACCATTTCAGGCGTCATATCATCGCCGTTTGAGAATTTCACGCCCGCACGGATTTGGAATGTCCAGGTAAGCTGGTCATCACTGATTGACCAGTTTTCCGCCAGACAGGGTACAAGTTCGCCCGTTTCGTCAAACCGGACAAGGGTTTCCCCGATGCCATATCGTGAAACAACCCAGCTAAAATATTGTTCGGTAGGTTCCAGTGTGTCAGCAAAGCTGGTTACGCCGATGGTCACGCCGCCGGCATTGCCGCCGCCGGAAGGAGTGCCGCTGCCGCCGCTGTTGCCGCCGCCGCAGCCGGTCAGAGAAGCCGCGCCAAGGGCACAGGCAAGCGTCAGCCCAAGGTATTTTTTCATCCAAGGTTTTATAAACATAAGTCATACACTTCTTTCTTATGGTTCTTGTTTTGGGTCAAGGATATCGCGGATGCTGTCGCCAAGCATATTGAAAATGACAACGACAATCACGATAGCAAGCCCGGGGTAAATCATCAGCCAAGGGGCTTTGGCAAGATAAGTACGCCCTTCATTGAGCATCAGTCCCCATTCAGGCGTTGGCGCCTGCGCGCCAAAGCCGAGGAAAGACAGCCCCGCGATTTCCAGCATCATCGTGCCGATATCGGTCGCGGCGGTGACAATCATTGTGGTAATCATATTGGGCAGGATATACCGCCGCAAAATATCAAAGGTGCGGGTACCGATGGTGACAGCGGCTTCGATATACAAACAGCCTTTGATTTTGAGTACCATACTGCGGGCAAGGCGGGCATATTTCGTCCAGCTAACTGCCGAAATTGCTATAATAGCATTGACCATATTAGGGCCGAGCAGCCCGGCAATGGCAATGGCAAGCACCAGACCGGGGAAAGAAATCATCATATCCGCAAGGCGCATAATCACGCCGTCCACAATTCCGCCAAAATAACCGGAAAGGATGCCAAGCACAGTACCAACCACAAAGATCACCGCGACAAGGCATAATGCCATGACGAGTGAAGTACGCGTGCCATAAATGACACGGGATAATACATCGCGCCCAAGCTTGTCCGCGCCGCAAAGGTATTTGCCGCCCGGCGGCTGCAAAGAATCATCCATAGAAGCTTCCAGCGGATCCATTGGGGCAAGCAGCGGCGCAAATATCGCAACACCAATGACCAGCAGTGCCAGCAGCGCAAAAATAGTGAACTGTTTGTGGGTTCGGAAAAAATTCAGCCGCATTATGCACCCTCCCTCAGCCGTGGATCAAGCCGTTTGTAAGACAGGTCTACAATAAGGTTGATGCACATATAAAGCAGTGCAATCCACAGCACATAGCCTTGTACAAGCGGGTAATCCCGGCAGGAAATCGCTTTCACAGCCATGGCGCCCAGCCCCGGCCAGTTATAAATGATTTCAACAACAGTTGTACCACCCAACAGGCTGCCAAGCGACAGCCCAAGCAGCGTCACAAGCGGCAGCATGGCATTGGGCAGAACGTGCCGCCATAAAATAGTGGATTCATGGATGCCGCGCAGCCGTGCGCCGGCAACATAATCCTGCCGCAGTTCATCCAGCACGGCAATGCGCACCTGCCGGGTGTATTTGGCAGACATTGAAATTGCAAGCGTTACCGCAGGCAGGATAAGCGATTTGAAATCGGTGGAACCACCAGAAACCGATACCCAGCGCAGGTTGACGCCAAAAATCCGCAAAAGAATTAGCCCAATCCAAAAGCTGGGGACAGATACACCCAAAAAGGCAAGCCCACGGACAGCATAATCAATCCAGCGGTTTTGGTAGATGGCCGACAGGATACCCAGCGGGATAGACACCAGCAGCATTAGCAGCAGCGAGGCAATGGCAAGCTCCAGCGTGGGGAAAAAGCAGCTTTTCAGCTTATCAATAACCGGGATTTTAAAGGAATAGGACTGTCCCATATCGCCTTTCAGTACGCCGCCCAGCCAGCGTCCATATTGGGTTAGGAATGGCTGGTCTAAACTAAGTTCCGCGCGGGTTTTGGCAAGCAGCTCAGGGGTTGGCACATTGCCGCATTCGGTGAGCATAATTTCCGCTGGATCGCCAGGGGAAAGATAGGTCAGCCCAAATGTGAGAAAGCTGATGCCAAAGAGTACAATCAGCACTTGCGCGAGTCGTTTTACAATTTGTTTTTTAATTGCCCTTCACCTCCAAAAGATTTACGGCAATAGAAAAAGCAGCCTGTTTACAGGCTGCTTGGACGCACCGCTGCGGCAAAAAAACCGCAGTCATCCCCATTAACCAGAGCGTTTCCATCAGCCGTGAAAAACATCTCGCAAAGGATAAGCAGTTCTCCTGGCTTCAGGTCATTGCCGAACCAGACAGCCTTCCCAAACCTTTTGCAAAAAAGGTTCAGTGGCAGGATAAAACGTCTGGCGGCTCACTGTTACAGTGGCGGGACCGCACCGGATTTCTACCGGTTTCTCTATCAATGCTTTCGCAACTTATCCCCGTGTTTTCAAAAGTAATTATAGCCGTATTCGTGGTATGATGCAACATCATTTTGCACAATAAGGTATTCCAAATTGGAATACCTGCCCCCATAGAGAAGGTGTACAGGATTTCCATGAAAAGGGCTCCTGGAAGTTTATTTGCCCAGCCGGTATGTTTTTTTAGTAAAATATATTGTTTTTTCCTTTGGAAGCGGGTATAATATATAAGTACATCTGCGAAAGGAAGGGCAGAAAGTATGAAAAAAGAGAGCCTAAAGCATCGGGCATACAGCACGATTAAAGAAAAGATTATCCATTGCACTTATGCGCCAAATACCATGCTCAGTGAAGAAGTCCTGCGGGAGGAACTTGGGGTCAGCCGCACGCCCATACGGGATGCGTTATCACGGCTGGAACAGGAAGGGCTGATTCAAATCCTGCCCAAAAAGGGGATTATGGTATGTGGTTTGTCGCTGAGTGAAATCAATGCGATTTTTGAAATGCGGCTGCTATATGAACCATATGTCCTTTCTACTTATGGGCACCGGCTGAATGATGACAAAATGCTGGAATTTTACAACATTTGTTCTCAGGCAGCGGATGTGCTCACGCAAGAAGAATTTCACCGGATTGATGATGAATTTCATTCTTTTTTAATTTCCGCGTCGCCGAACCGGTACATCCAGCACACATACCGGCTAATCCGCAACCAGAATTTACGGTTCCGGGTGATGACAGGCACGCAGCCGGGTGATCATTGGCAGCGCAGCAACCAGGAACACATCCATATTGCCAAAGCTTGCCTGCGCAAGGACTGGCAGGCAGCAGCCCAAGCCATGGAACGGCACCTGCACCAGTCTAAAAATTTTACATTTGAACTTTTGCTGAATTACTCAGGTGCGTAAGCGGGGCTTTGTCCCACACCCCAGCCCTGTGCGGGCGGCACCAAAGGGGCATCGCCCCTTTGGAATCCCGTTATCCCTGCCGCAAAGCGGCAGGGATTTTTTGTTGGGTTAATATTTCGTGAAAGAAAATATTTGATTTGCAAAGCAAATCATGTTATGCTTATCTTATGATAGTTTGACAGTCAAACAGTAAGGGTATCAAATCATTCTACCTGCGGAGGGAATATCATGAAATTACCAGAATTAAATCTTGGCGGCTTGTGCGCGCGCCTGCCGATTATTCAGGGCGGTATGGGTATTGGGATATCATTATCACGTCTTGCGTCTGCGGTAGCGAATGAGGGCGGCATTGGGGTTATTTCCGGCGTGCAAATTGGGTTCCGTGACCCGGCGTTTCGCAAAGATCCGGTAAAGGCAAACTGCAAAGCCATTGGGGAAGAAATTGCAAAAGCACGCAAGTTATCACCGACTGGCATTATTGGGATGAATTTTATGTCAATTGACAGCCATTATGCGGAATATGTGCGGGAAGCTGTGCGGCATGGCATTGATTTGATTATTTCCGGGGCAGGGCTGCCACTTGCGCTGCCAAAGCTGGTAAAAGGGACAAAAACCCGGATTTTACCGATTGTATCTTCAGTACGGGCGTGTCGGCTTGTGCTGACAAGCTGGCTGAAAAAAGACAACAGGGTGCCGGATGGCATTGTGGTGGAAGGCCCCAAAGCAGGTGGGCACTTAGGGTTTAAGCTGGATGCCCTGCGTGATGGGACGTGTCAGCGGCTGGAAGATGCTTTGCAGGAAGTAATTGCCTATGTGCGGAAGTTTGAAGCTGAACAAAAGGTGAAAATTCCAGTAATCGCGGCAGGCGGCGTATTAAACCATGAAGATATTGTGAAAATGCTGGCGCTTGGTGCGGATGGTGTGCAAATGGGTACAGCATTTGTAGCAACAGAAGAATGTGATGCCGCTGATGAGTTCAAACAGGCTTATATTGATGCGAAACCAGGAGATGCGCGGATTATCCTAAGCCCAACAGGGTTTGCGGCGCGTGCAGTGAATACGGATTTTGCCCGGCAGGCATATGATAAAGGTGGTATCCCCGTGGCGCATTGTTTTGGTTGTATGCCAGCGCTTTGCCATCCGGATAAAACGCCATATTGTTTGTCAAATGCGCTGTTCCAAGCGGCAAATGGGCAAGGCGGATTGGTATTCTGCGGCGCACGGGTGGACGAGATCCATGAAGTGACAACCGTGCCAAAACTCATGCACAAGCTGGCAGGGCTTCCCGCGTAACTTTTTCTTCCTGTGTGTATGTTTTATGAAAATCAAAAAAAACAGATTGTAATTGTTTGAAGATGATGCTATAATAGCCGTTGTATGACCGGTCCGCCTGGCAGCAGAGCTGCAAAAGGCGTAGATTTTTATAGTATGGGAGTAGGACAATGAAAAATTATGCAAAGCGTATTGCTGCAACCGTTGTCATGACGGCAGTATGCCTGGGGGCAACCATTCAGCTTGGGCTGCCCAAAATGGCATATGCA
The DNA here is from genome assembly GCA_964017555.1 of uncultured Butyricicoccus sp. Classification (GTDB taxonomy): domain Bacteria; phylum Bacillota; class Clostridia; order Oscillospirales; family Butyricicoccaceae; genus Butyricicoccus_B. Next base: position 60,767 of record CAXHNU010000003.1, read on the forward strand.
CTGGGCAATGGTTCCGGCGAAACCATGATGACTGTGGATGGCGTCAATGTGCAGAAGGAAGAATATTCAGGTTATTATGGGTATTACAAAACAATGATGGAAAATACCTATGGCATGGGGGCATATTTATGGTCGATGTACCCAGAAGCGGTACAGCAATTGCTGGCTGTGGCAGATAATAACTGCCTGTATGCGCGTGTGGTCATTAAGCATTTTAATGACCTGGGGCTGAAACTTGACCGGAATGTCACTTGGGATTATAAGCAGTACCGCAATGAATTTGCGGCGGCAGCAGCAGAACAAGGCATGACATTTGATGAACTTTTGGCGCAGCAGGGCGTCGATGAAAAAATGTTCAGCAGCCTTTATGTGCTCAATGCTTATATTGATGCGCTGAATGAGCACTATTATGGGCCAAATGGTGAAAAAGCGCCAAAAGAAGATGAAATCCGTGCGGAATTTGAAAAATTCTTCAAAGCAAAGCATATCTTGATCCGAAGCAGCAAAGAAAACGGCGATGCTTACAGCGCGGAAGAACTGGCAGAAAAAGAAGCACTGGTTAAGGAAATTCAGGATAAGCTGGCAGCAGGTGAGGATTTTGATAAACTCATGCAGCAGTATAGCGAAGATACTGGACTGGCATTCTACCCGGACGGCTATCTTTTCCAAGATGACGGCAGTTTTGTACAGGAATTTGTAGACGGTGTGAAAGCGCTGAAGGATGGCGAGATTTCACAGCCAGTAAAATCTGATTTTGGCTGGCATATCATCAAGCGCGAAGCGCTGACCGATGAAGATTATGAAGCGCAGCGCATGGATCTGGTTTACCAGATGACCGGCGAAGGCATTGAATCTTTGATTGATGAATGGATCGAGCAGGCAAACGTGGAATATCCAGATGGGCATGAACAGCTTACCATTGCGGATATCCTGGGCGAAGAAGCCGGCAAACTGCCGGAAGTGCCCGGCGTAGAAGAAGGCGGCAGCACAGAGCCAGAAGCGGACAGCGGCGCTTCCTCAGCGGCAGAATAAGCAATCCAAAAGAAGGGCTGGGCAAGGATTCCAGCCCTTTGTTTTTTTTTAGAAAGGCGCTTTTATGGAACAGTGTGAAACGTGCTTATATGGGGAATATGATGAACAGATGGGGGAATATGTTTGCCTCATGCTGTGGGATGAAGATGACGTGGCACGGCTTGCCGCAGGGCATGATACCACCTGCCCATATTTCCGGTTTGGCGATGATTATACCTTAGCGCGGCGGCAGTAATCGGACGAAAACAAATGCCCATATACCTGTGCATATGGGCATTTTTGCAGTGTATTGTAACGAATTTTAGCTATTATGTACAACTTTAGACGCTTATTCATGTATAATTTGGCTAAAAACCTGCTTGTTTTTCCCATATAAAAAGATTATGATAGAAGCATCAAATATGAAATGAGGTGTTGCTCTATGGGTAAGCTTTTGGAAATTACGGCGGCGATGGCAGATTGCCAGCGGCGCGAGGATGAACAAAAACGGGTGTTGCTCGGTGTTTATTACAACGGGCAGCCAGAAAAATGAACATAACATCCTTTTTTTGAGGGCTGTTTCCCTGGAATGCAGGAAAACAGCCCTCAATATTTTTACCTATTATCTTACTTTACAGGTTCTGCCGCCAACTGTACCGGCTGAACAGCGCAAGGATTGGGAAAATTTCCAACCGTCCAAGCAGCATATCAGCGGAAAGCACCAGTTTAGATAGATTGCTGAGCATACTGAAATTCGCCGTGGGGCCAACGGTATCCAGTCCCGGCCCAATATTATTAAAGCAGGCAAATACCGCGGAAATGGTAGTTTCCAGCGAGTATGGTTCCAGCGAAACAATCGCAACACTGACAACAATTAAAATAACATAAGCGGATAAAAAACAGTTGACACCGCGCATGGTCTGATGGTCAATCGGCTGACCGCTGACCCGCATGACAATGACTGACCGCGGGCGCAGAATGCGCCGGATATTCCGTTTCAAATCCTTGATGATTAAAATCAGGCGGATGACCTTGAATCCGCCGCCTGTGCTGCCAGCGCACGCGCCAAGCAGCATCAGTCCCATCAGCACCGCCTTGGAAAAGGTCGGCCATAGATTGAAATCCACTGTGGAAAAACCGGTTGTGGTCATAATGCTGCTGACCTGAAATGCTGCCTGCTGAATGCTGTCGCCAAGATTGCCGACAAGGGGGAGAATATTCCAGGAGATTGCCGCTGTCGCGCCAAACATAATGAGCAGGTACCATCTCAGCTCTTCATCATGCAGGATATCGGTGAACCGCCGGAGCAGCAGCAGGTAATAAATGCTGAAATTTACGCCGAATAATGCCATAAATACTGTGCATACATTTTGCAGATAAGGGCTGTAACTGACCATGCTGTCATTTTTGATGCCAAAACCACCGGTGCCAGCCGTGCCGAATGCGGTACAAAGGCTGTCAAACAGCGGCATACCGCCGACAAGCAGGAACAGGAAACATAATACGGTCATCGCAATGTAAATGCCATATAAAATCGTTGCGGTATCCCGCAGGCGGGGGGTTAATTTGCCAACACTGGGACCAGGGCTTTCCGCTTTCATCAAATGGAACGTGCCGCCCGAATTTTTATCTGAAACAACCGCCAGCGCAAAGACCAAAATGCCCATACCACCCAGCCAATGGGTAAAACTGCGCCAATATAACAGGCTGCGGCTCATGGCTTCCACATTGCTTAGGATAGAAGCGCCGGTTGTGGTAAAGCCGGAGATGGATTCAAACAGCGCGTCAATAAAACTTGGGATTTGCCCGCTCAGGAAAAAAGGCAGGCAGCCCATAACAGCAAAAATCACCCAGCACAGCGCAACAGTGACAAACCCTTCTTGTGCAAAAAAAGTTTCACCGGAACGCCGTCCAACAATCAGCAGCACGCCAGAAGTGCCCAGCATAATTGCCAGTGTTTGGACATAGGCAATGGAAACACTAAAATCCCGTTCAATCAGGCTGAGCAGCAAAGCGGGCAGCATAAAAAGCCCTTCTATCAGGATAATACGCCCAATGGTGCGCCCCACAATTTTAATATTCATAACTCAGATGCCCTTGTCATTGAAAATGTCATTCATTTGCCGGAATGGGTTTTCCAGCGTCGTGACCACAACGACACTATCCCCTTTCCTAAATTCACTGTTGCCATCCGGGATAATCGTCTGATTCAAATGGGTGATACAGGCGATGAGTACCCCGCGCCGCAATGGTACATCTTTCAGCGGTGTGGAACGCCAGCGAACTGAATCATCCACCAAAAATTCCATTGCCTCGGCTTTGCCGTCGGCAATGCGGTGCAGCGCCAACATACTGCCTTTTTGGTTCTGCATTGCCCGTACATACCGCACAATATTACTGCCGCAAAGCTCTTTTGGGCTGACAACACTGCCTATCCCTAAATTCGCAAACATCCCGCTGTATTCCAGTCGGTTCACCTTAGTGACAACTTTAGATACCTTGTTGGAAGCGGCATACATGGAAATGACAATATTCTCCTCATCAATGCCGGTTAGTGTCACAACCGCGTCGGTCTGCCGGATGCCTTCACTGTCAAGCAGTGCTTTGGAAGATCCATCTCCTTCAATCACAGCCGCTTTGGGAAGCTGTTCCGCAAGGCTGCGCGCTCGTACAGGGTCGCTCTCAATAATTTTTACATTGATTTTGGCGCTGATTAACCGTTCCGCCAAATAATAAGCCAATCTGCCGCCGCCAACCAACATCACTTGCCGGATTTTGCGCGTTGAAATGCCTAGATTCTTGATAAGCTGTGCCAAATTCACCGCTTTTGCGGTGACATAAATATGATCCCCAGGACGCAGCACATAACTGCCATCCGGAATGGTCACTGTACCATCCCGGTCAACCGCACAAACAAGCACCTTTACTTTTGCAATTTTATACAGGCTGCTCAGTGGGATATCGCATAATGCGCTGTCTGGTTTTACTTGTAATTCTACAATTTCAACGCGGCCTTTGCCAAAGGTTTCACGCCGGAGGAATGAGGGAAACTGCAAAGACCGGAAAATATCCATCGCGGCGCTTTGTTCCGGGTTGATTGTCATGGAAAGCCCTAGATCTTCCCGCATGGCAATGAGCTGTTCCGCATATTCCGGACTGCGTACCCGCGCAATGGTGTGAATATGCCGATTCATGCGTTTAGCAGTTAAACAGCATAATAAATTGATTTCATCCGCGCTGGTTGCCGCAATCAGCAGATCAGCGTCTTCGACGTTGGCAGAGCGCAGTGTTGCCATGGTAGCGGCATTGCCATGGACAGTCATGACATCAAATTGATCAAGATTCGCCTTTAATACATTCGGATTGGAATCAATGACAACCAAATCATGTTCTTCACGTAAAAGCTGGCTGGTCAGGGCAAGCCCTACTTTGCCATCCCCAGCAATAATAATATTCATGTTATAAAAACCATCCTGTTCTAAAAATGATGCTATGGAAACAGTATACGCCATTTAACGCGGGGAAACAAGTTTTTCGCCCGCCTTTTTTCAAAAAGGCGGCGTGCAGGGCAGAGCCCTGCTGCCGCACGGGCGGTAGGCAGACAGCAGCGGCCAAAGGTTACAGTTTAAATTGTAAAAGATAACTTAGTTGATATGCGGCGGCAAAATGTGTTATCATATTATATAATAGAGCAGGTTAGAAAACAGCGCGTGATGTGCATACTGAATAAAACCTAAGTAAAACCAAGTATAGGAGCGTCTATTTATGGGGGCACAGATGATTCGAAAAGAAGTCCAAGCCTTTGAACAAGCTGTCAAAACATTGGGCGACAGCATCAAAAATGCAGGTGCGCTTTGGACAGATGAAAAATACCGGCAGCTTTCAGCTTCTGTTGGCAGTCTGGCACAGCAGTCAAGAGAACTTATGCTCGCTGGCGACCGGTGCTGCGGCGCAATTGACCGATTCCAAATCATTGCACAGGAAGAATACTAAATTATGGTGAATGTAACAGTGGAAGCGCTGAACAGCATCAAATCAGCGCTGATGAACTTTCAAACCGATATTGAAGGCATGGCAAACCGCGCTTCAAATGAAACATATGCAGTGATCCAAATGTGTCAGCAAAGCATTGACCAAACCAAAAATGCAGTGGAGGAAACTGAATACGCCATCCGTAAACTGGAAGATCGCATTGCTGAACTCTATACAGCCATCAAACACATTTCGGATGAACTGTATACGATTAAGGAGGAAATCCCGCGGATTCGCAGTCATATTGACCAGTTAGAATCACGAATTGCTGCGCTTAATCGTGAAATTTCTTATTTATCTTCCCATCATTATGAAGACACGGACGCGCAGGATGCGTTAGAAAGCCAAATTGCAGAGCTGGAAAATGAAGTACAGTGGTGCTATGATGAAATTGATAACCAAAATGCCCGGCTGCATCGCTTGGATGACCGGCGGATTAATCTGGAAGAACAACTGAAACAGGCAAAAGCGGAGAGAAATCAGACGGAACATGAACTTTCAGTCCAAAAAGACCGCCTTTATCACTTGCGCGATAAACTTGACCGGCAGCGCTCGGCATTCCATGTCGTACAGTCGGAAATTAATACATATGTCACTGCGGCAAAACGGTTAGAATCTTCTTCTTCTGGACTTGCGCGCGATAACGCAAATGCAGTGAAACAATGTTTATCCTATATTGAAGACTATTTGACAACATCATTATAAAAAGGGGGATTTTTGTTATGGCAATAAGAGTATCCGTTGAAAAAGCCGCGGTACAAGGTGGGATTGGCTGCTGTAAAACATCAATCCATGAATTGCAAACCGCATCATCCAGCTTGCAGCGGAGCTATCAGCGGGCAGGGTCTGGCGGTTGGCGTGACCAAAAATATGCCGCCCTTGGCGGCATTGTAGAGGAATGCTGCGCGGCTTTGACCAAACCAGTCGCGGAATTGCAGGAATGTATGGTAAAATTAGAAGCACTCTTGAAAGCAATCAGTGATTATGAACAAATCAGCCTGTAAATTTAGGAGGATAAAGGATGGCAGTAAATGCTTCACCTGAAATCATTCGGGAAATGGAAAAAGAAATTTCAAATACAATCCGTGATATTCAACATATCAGTAATGGCATAAAGGCAGGTGTGGCAGCAACATCCAGCTGGAATGACGCACAAGCAGCACAGTTTAATATGCTGATGCAGCGAATAGCACGCCTGACAACAACACCAGTTGATACATTAAATGCAGCATTGCCCAAATTAGAACATTTGGCACGTTCGCTTGATGAATATAACCGGGTTAGATTTTGAGTTTATCATATAGAAATCGGAAAGAGGAGGAATATAAATGCCTTATTGTGGGAGATGCGGTGCCAAAAACCCGGATGATGCCCTCTTTTGTGGTGCATGCGGGCAGCGGCTGATTACCATTGCACCGCAAGGACAATCCACAGTGTATACCCCACCTGCGCCAACCCCAATTTTTACTTCACCGCAGGGTGAGGCAACACCATTAACGCCAACGTTTGCGCCACCGCAGGGGGAGGCAGCACCACCAGCGCCAACATTTGCGCCACCGCAGGGCACAGCAACACCACCAGCGCCAACATTTGCGCCACCGCAGGGCACGGCAACGCCGCTAGCGCCAACGTTTGCGCCACCGCAGGGTGAAGCAACACCACCAGCGCCGACATTTGCCCCACCGCAGGGTGAGGCAGCACCACCAGCACCAACATTTGCTCCACCACAGGGCACGGCAACGCCACCAGCGCCAACGTTTGCGCCACCACAGGGTACGACAATGCCGCCAGCGCCAACGTTTGCACCACCACAGGGCACGGCAACGCCGCCAGCACCAACGTTTGCACCACCACAGGGCACGGCAACGCCGCCAGCGTCAACGTTTGCCCCACCGCAGGGCGCAGCAACATCATCAGCGCCAACGTTTGCGCCACCGCAGGGGGAGGCAACACCACCAGCGCCAACGTTTGCGCCACCGCAGGGCACGGCAACGCCACCAGCGCCAGTATTCACTCCACCAGGCGGTTTTGATAAACCAGCGCCAACATTTACCCCGCCGCAAAACGGGATGAATCAGCCCGCGCCGACATTTACCCCACCACAGAATGGGATAAATCAACCAGCGCCGACATTTACCCCGCCGCAAAACGGGATAAATCAACCAGCGCCAACATTCAACCCGCCACAAAGTGACATACCCATTCCGACATTTACGCCACCACAGGGCGGTTTTGATAAGCAGGCACCGACATTCACGCCGCCAGCGCCAACATTTACACCTCCTGCACCAACGTTCACCCCACCAAGAGCACATGCTAATGGCCCAGCTTGTTATTACCATCCGGATGAACCTGCTGTTGCCAAGTGTGCCCGGTGCGGTAAGTTGATTTGTCAGGATTGTTTTGATAATTATGGCGTATCCGCTGGGGAATATGAAGGCCATGCGTTATGTTACGATTGCTGTCAACAGCTTGTTGCTGAAAATATTGCCGAACTCAAACGGAATAAACGGGTGATAAAATTCCAGTTTATTTTATCCCTCATCGGCATTATTATTGGGTTTATCTTTGGCTGTGCCGCAGGCGGCCCCATTGCCGGGCTGATCTATGGCTGTGTTGGTGGTGTATTCTTAAGCGCGGTAAAAGCATATTGTTCGATGTTTTGGGAAGCAATTAAAATCGCTTTCAGCGGGCAGTTTGGCATTGTGACAATCATTTCACTGATCATACAAAGTGCCATTATCATTTTTAAGTGTATTGGCGCAACCATTTCAAATACATACCATTATATTGTTTATCTGAAACAAACATCAGGATTTATTGAATCCGATACCGCTGCGCTGCGTCAAATGCAGGATTATATGGAATACACCTTGATCCGGAATATGAACCGCGGCGTTGATATCGAAACGCTGCTGCAGCAGGACAGCCGCCTTGCGGATAACTCTTATGCACATATGGTGCAGTCGCAGGGTGAAGCACAAGCAGAAGCAAATCTGCGCGGCTGTGTTGCAACCATTAATGAAAACGGCGAAATTATCAGGAGCTTTGCGGCTTGATAAAAACATACAGTAGGAGGTACTGAAAGATGGAAAATAATGATGCGATTGCTGCTGCAAGAAGGCGTGCTTTGGCAGA